>JANQKW010000364.1 GCA_028280905.1 Porticoccaceae bacterium | reverse complement strand
ATGTGCCGTTTATCGGTGTGGTTCCCGAAGGCAAAAGCAGCCCATTTTCTGAAGATACCCGAGTTGTTCGTGATCTGGAGGCGCTCAGATCACTGTTATACTGACGGGCGATGAGTAGCAGGAATTAAAATTGGCAAACAATGTTGAACAGACCATGACCACTGCGACTATTGTCGACGTTGCGAATCACGCCGGCGTGTCAAAAAAAACCGTTTCCAGGGTTTTGAACTCCGAGCCGAATGTGCGGCCGGCTACCCGGGAGAAAGTCTTAAAGTCCATCGAAGCGCTAAACTTTAAACGCAATCCACTGGGGCTAGCCCTCGCCCGCAAGCGCTCCCACCTGCTGGCATTGGTCTATGACAATCCCAGCCCGAACTTTCTGATGCATTTACAAACCGGCATCATGGATGCTTGTCGCTCCCGGGGCATGGGGCTATATTTGCACAATTGCCGCTACAAATCGCCGAACCTGGTCGACGACATTGAACATATGATCGCCAACACCATGGTGGACGGGTTGATTCTCTCCTCGCCGGTGTGCGACCAACAGGCGCTGATTGATATGCTCAAGCGCCGCAAAGTCAACTACGTGAGCATCAACCCGAAGGACGCGGAACACGGCCTTACCGTCAATGTGAACAACCGCCGAACCGCATTCGATATTACCGACTATTTGATTAATCTGGGGCACAAGCACATCGCATTCGTAAAGGGTCATCCGGACCTCGCATCCAGTGGCCTGCGGGAGTTGGGCTATCGGGATGCGTTGCTAAAGCACCATATCGACGTAGACGAGACGCTGTTGGTGCAGGGTATGAACAACTTCGTATCGGGAAGGTCGGCTGCAAAAAAACTACTGGATCGCAAACGCAAGCCCACCGCAATTTTTGCCGGCAACGACGATATGGCGGCCGGGGTGCTCTACGAAATCCAAAGCCGTCAAATAGCAATACCCGGGGAAATCTCGCTGGTCGGGTTTGACGACACGCCTTTTTCTCAGCATGTTTGGCCGCGCCTAACCACCGCCAGTCAGCCGTTTGGGGAGATCGGCCGCACCGCCGCTTCGCTGTTAATCGATCGCTTTAATCACCGGGACAAAGACGACGAAACCTCCAAAAAGATTTTGATGGAATGTCAATTGATTATCAGGGAATCAAGCGGCGCTATCCAATAGCGAAGCGTTTTAGCTGATCCAATAGGGGTATAGCAACGTGTTTAAAAATATTGGTATTTGTCTGCTGGTTATCCTGCCGTTCCTCGGCGGCTGCGCTGCAACCGAGCGCGGTGACATCACTATCTGGGTTGGCGAAATGGCGACGGACTTGGCGACCGCCCGCGATCTGAAAGCCGATTTTGCGCGCATTGGTCGACAAGACGTTGAAATTAGAAACTGGTCGGGCGCCTTGCCATCCGGCGGGCAGGCAATCTTGTTAGGTACGGTGGGCCATCACGCCGGTCTGGATCAGCTTATCAAAGATGGCCTATTGGACGTATCCGTTGCTTCGCCGGGCCCCAGGGGCGGCGTTTGGGAAAAGGTCGAATTTCAGGGCGAAACCCTGGTCGTGCTGGCCGGCTCCGATAAGCAGGGCACCCAGTATGCCGTCTATGATTACAGCCGCGAAATTCTCGGGGTAGACCCGCTGTTTTACTGGACCGGAATTGAGCCCCAACCCAGGCCGGAAATCGACATCCGGAATTTCGAACCCCGCCGGATCCCCCCGCCACAAGTGCCCTATCTGGTGTATTTTGAAAACGATGTGGATGAACTGGCCAACCTGAAAAAACCCTATTTGGAGTACGACTGGGAGAGCTACACCCAGTTGATCGATGCACTGGTGCGGTTGCGCTACAACGGCATCGAGTTTTTCGATATGCTCGGCCGCGAGGAATTCTACACCCGCGAGGGTTACAAAAAGATCCGCCCGGATTATCAATTCAATATTCCGCTACTCGAGCGGATGATCGACTACGCCCACGAGAAAGGCATGCTTGTGCAAATCGATATGATGATGGGCCGGCCTTATAAATCAATCACCATGGAAGAATCCAACTGCTGGAGCAAGTACCAACAGCGTTGGATCGACACCTGGACCTACTACCTTACGGAAACGCCCATCAATAAAGCCGATATTTTTACGCTGCGCCCCCGCAACCAGGTGCTGGATTGGCCCTATAAAAGTGATTGCGGCGAAGACCGGGTCGAGGTGTTCAACCAGGTGTACGCGACACTGGATGAGGTACTCAACCAATACAAACCCGACGCGGTCAAGGTATGCGTCTGCTACGACGACGGCATGGAGATTTACAACCAGGGCTTTAACCCGCCCGAGGACTTTATTATCGCCTGGTCCGACGACGGGTGGGGCGGCTTTCGGGTGCTGCCGGAAGACACACGCGGTTTCCGCTTCGGCACCTATATGCACGCCGGTTTTTGGCTAAACCACGATGTGCACGACCCCTACCCGGAAAAGATCGAACGGGTGATGAAGGATATGTTTAGCCGCTTTGGCGCCGACCAATACCTGATGGTTAATGGGCAAACGTTTCGCCTGTTCCTGATCAATCTGGAAGCGTTTAGCCGGGTTGCCGCCTCGCCGGAAAGCTTTAACGGCGGCGACTTCTACGACGAATGGATTGCGCGCTATTTCGGCTCGGATGCAATTGCGGACACCCGAACCGCGCTGACCCAACTGCACGCCGCACAGTTCGACAATGTCGGCTATGTGGAACATCTGTGGGAAATCAAGAGCGCGGTCGCCTACCTCACCGACCAGCCGATCCAGCGCCCCGGCCGCACCCCGATACCCATCGCCTTCGAAGACATTGAGCCGGTCATCGAGCCGGTTCGCAAGCGCATGGCGTTACTCTCAAAAGCCGAGGCCGCCGCGACCGCGGGTCTGTCGAAGACCGACGACAAATTCCATTTCTATCACGACCATATCTATCTGCCCATCAAACTCTACCGGGATTTGCTCAACTACGAACGCGACCTTCACGAACTGGCGCTGTTAAAGCGCGCCAATGAAATAAATCCCGACCCGGGCTTGCGCGAGCAGGCAACAGCCCTTATCAAATCCGCCGAAGCCAACCTGCAACAGCTTTACGACCGCCGCCGCGCAGGCGATAAAAACCCCCGCTGGACGGGTTGGTACCAGCCGGAAAAACGCCGCCCCAACAACGGCTTCCCCAACGAAGCGGAGTTAAACGCCGTCGCCGCGCATATCGACGCCGGTTGGCAGCAGTAGACCCGGCGCCATCTAAATGGCAATTCCGGCACCTGGTTAGTTTGCATCCGGAAACCATGTACAGCGCCCGGCACATGGAAGTGCCGGCAAAATTGACGACTGCAAGTCGTTGATTTTGTGAGCTTACAGCTACATGGATGTAGGTGGTAGAGCGACGCAGGATGCCAAAGCCGAGCAAAATCACACTTTTGCGTAGCGGTAGAGGAAACAGGCAGGACGCCTGTTTCCGGATGGAGACTAGTTAGTCCCAGTCGCCGATTATTTTTATCAGGTCGCAAACTCGATTCGAATATCCCCATTCATTGTCATACCAATTGAGTGTCCTGACAAAACGGCCGCCGTTTATTTGGGTAAACGCCGCATCATAGACGGATGAATAAGGATTCCCAATTACGTCAGAGGATACCAGCGGCTGTTCCGAGTACTGCAGAATCCCCGACAGGCGCTCCGAGGACGCGGCGCTGCGGACAGCTTCATGAATCTGCTCGACGGTCACCTCCTGGCGCAGCTCGGCAAACAGGTCGACCACCGAACCGTCCGGCACCGGCACCCGGCAGGCAATGCCATCCAGTCGCCCCTTCAGCTCGGGCAACACCACGCCAACCGCTTTCGCCGCACCTGTCGAGGTGGGAATAATATTCTCGGCGGCGGCCCGACTGCGGCGCCAGTCTGAATGGGGGACATCCGCCAACCGCTGGTCATTGGTGTAAGCATGTACCGTGTTAATAACGCCCTCCACGATACCGAAATTGTCGTCCAGCACTTTCGCCATGGGCGCAAGGCAGTTGGTCGTGCAACTGGCGTTGGAGATGATATGGTGCTCCGGGCTCAACCCGTCTTCGTTTACCCCCAACACCACGGTATAGTCGATGTCGTCCTTGGCCGGAACCGTGAGGATGACTCTTTTGGCGCCCGCGTCCAAATGCTTGGTAATACTGGCTCGGTCGCGGAACACGCCGGTGGACTCGACAACCACATCGACCCCCAACTCGCCCCATGGCAGCACCGCCGGATCGCGCTCTTTAATCATTCTTATGCGGTCGTTGTCGGTGACCAGGTAGTCGCCCTCCAACTCCAGGCGCCCCTTGAAGTCGCCCATCACGGTATCATAGTTCACCAAATACTTGAGCGTTTCGTTATCAAACAGGTCATTAATTGCCACTATCGAAATATCCTCGCGCTCCTGGAGGATCCTCAATACCGAACGGCCGATCCTGCCTAATCCGTTGATCGCAACCTTCATGCCGCACCTCCAGGGGTCAGCCCCTTGTACAATTTAAGCACGTCGACCATGCGGCACGCCTGGCTTAGGCCATTGTCGTACCAGCTTAATGTCTTGATCATTCTGTCGCCCGCCTTGATCGAAGCGCCCACGTCACAAAGGGCGGAGTAGCGCTTGCCGATAATATCGGAAGAGACAATGGGATCCTCGGCGATCCCCAGCAGAGAAGGATATTCTTCAGCCCCGTCGCGCATCGCCTGATTCACAGCCTCTACCTGGCAAGCCGCGTCCTTCATCACCAGATTGAGGTCCAGTAGCGAGCCCTTTTGAACCGGTACATTCAGCGCGGAACCGCACAACTTGCCTTTAAATTGCGGCAGCACATCGGCGACACAGTCGGCTGAGGCGTTGCTGTTGGGAATGATATTCTCGGCGGGCGAACGACTGCGCCGAAAATCCTTGCCGGCGGAATCCTGCAGCGACTGGTCGCTGGTATAGGCGTGGAGTGTCACCATATTGGCATGGGCAACCCCCAGCTTTTCATCGAGTATCTTCAGCAGAATAGCAAGTGCATTGGTGGTGGAAGAACCCGCCGAAATCAAACTGTCCCCCGGCGACGCCTGGTCGTCGTTGATCCCCGGCAATATCACCCTGTCGATCTCGTCCTGGGGCAACATGGAGATCAGCACGCGCCTCGCACCACTGGAGATATGCCGTTGCATAACCTCTCGTCGATTGAGCCGCCCCGTGCAATCCACCACAAAGTCGACACCGAACACGTCCCAGGGAACGCTTTCCGGCTCCGAACCCCGCAGCACGCGACTGCGGCATTTCTCGTTGACCAGATAATTACCCTCCAGCGCTACCTGCGTGCGGTTGTGTCTGTCATGGGTGAGTAAATAGTGGAGAATGACGGGCTCGGCGATATCACTGATAGCGACCACCTCAATATCTCCGCCTTCCAGCGCGAGACGATACAGGTGCCTGCCGATATGTCCGAACCCCATGATGCCAATACGTAGTGGTGAACTCATAGCTTTGTCCAGGTCTCTTGAAATTACAAAGTCCATCCCAAGTATAGGCCAGCTCAGCGCAGTGTGGTGCCTCGGTTGCACAGAAAGTCTATCCTGTGGTCACTGCTGTCCGGGATAGTTTCGTCTTACTTTTCCGGGTCGGTGGCGGTTGTGGTTGGGTAAGGGTTTCGGAACACGCTGTGAACCCATCCCTGGGAGCTCGACGCCGGCC
>JANQKW010000275.1 GCA_028280905.1 Porticoccaceae bacterium | reverse complement strand
AGCGAAGATGAGCGGAAAATCGAAGAGGCCGAGTCCCACGACCGCAAGTTCCATCTGGTCGTGGCGGAGGCCAGCCGCAATAGCGCGATCGCCAGCACGGTGGACTGGCTGTGGGAGCTGCGCAGCAAAACCGAGATCAGCCGTTTTTTTCACCACAAGGTGAGATCAAAGGGATCGCAGCCGAATATCGACGACCACCAGCAGGTGTTAGAAGCCCTTGTGCGGCACGACCCCAAAGCCGCCCGAACCGCAATGTCGCGGCACATTGAAAGGGTGCTCCAGGAATTTTCGGAATTTTCCCTGGAATAGCGGCGATGCGAACCTCTACCCCTGCACAGAGCCCTATCTACGTGACACCGGTATCATCCCGGATTAAGAGGATTATTCTAGCCATCTGGGGCGTGTTGCTATTCAGCATCGCCAGCCAGGCAAGCGCGGCCACGGTGCTTAGGGTCGCCGACACTCAACCCGCGGATTATCCCACCGTGATCGCGCTAGAGCATATGGCCGAGCGCATCGCCGAACTGACGGACGGCGAGCTGCTGCTGAAGATCCACCCGGCGCGTCAGCTCGGCGAAGAGAAAGACACCATCCTGGCCACGATATTCGGCGCCATAGATATCAACCGGGTCAGCTCTGCGCCGCTCGGCACCATGGTGCCGGAACTACAGATCCTCGGCTTACCCTATTTGTTTAAAAACGAGGCGCATTTTTACCGGGTACTGGACGGCGACATAGGCGAGGAAATTCTCGCGTTCATGCGGCCTCATGGTCTGGTAGGACTCGGCTACCTGACTGCCGGCGCACGGTCGTTTTACAGCACTCGTCCGATCAGAACGCCGGCCGACCTGGCGGGTATGAAAGTCCGCGTGCAAAATACCGATCTTTATTTGGACATGGTCCGCTACTTGGGGGGCAATGCCACACCCATGAGCTTCGGCCAGGTCTACGAATCGCTAGTGACCGGCGTAATAGACGCAGCGGAAAATAACTGGCCCTCCTATGTCGCAACCCGCCATTTCGAAGCGGCTCGCTACTACACGCTGGACCGGCACACCATGGTGCCCGAAGTGTTGATGATGTCCCTGGACCGCTGGAACAGCCTGACGGACAGCCAGCAAGCCATCATCAAAAAGGCGGCCAGGGAAGCGGAATTGCTGATGCGGAAACTGTGGGCTGAGCGGGTTGAAGATGTAAAAAGAACCGCCGCGAACGCGCGCGTCGAGGTTATCGAGCCCGCAGACCTCCAGGCGTTTGCCGATGCGGTGATGCCGCTCTACGCCCCCTTTAAAGAAAACCCGGTTTACGCGGATTTAATTGCCCGTATACGCCGCGCAGGCGAGCCGTGAAAGCGCTTGGCCAGGTGATTTACAGGGTCTATCGCGACCTGGCGCTAGTCAGCTTCTCCCTGTTGGCGCTGATCGTGGGCTGGCAGGTTTTTGCCCGTTACATCTTGAACAACAGCCCCAGTTGGAGTGAGCCGCTGGCCATGCTGCTGCTTTTATACGCGGTGATGCTGGGAACGGCGGTGGGCGTGCGCAATGGCAGTCACTTGTCGTTGGTCTGGTTCAGATTGCAATTTAGCGACCAAACCCAGCACTGGCTGTCACGGCTGGAAAGCCTGTTGATTGGCGGATTCGGCATCGCCATGGCGGTGTACGGCGGCAAGATGGCGGCGCAGACCTGGGCCTACCTGATCCCCGGGCTGCCGGTGCCCATGGGTATGCAATACCTGGCGCTGGTAGCGGGCGGCGCGGCGATTGCCCTGTTCGCCCTGGAAACCCTAATAGATAGCAAAACCTTGATAGATAGCGAGTCTCAGTGATGGAGATAATTATCCTGTTTGGGCTTTTTTTTGCGCTGCTTGTCATCGGCACGCCGGTGGCTTTTTGTTTGGGCTTTTCGGCGGTGGCCACGCTGCTGTATATGGATATCAGCCCGGTCATCGCGTTTCAGCGGATGATTTCAGGCATCAACGTATTCGCGCTATTGGCTCTGCCGTTTTTTATTTACGCGGGTGAGTTGATGACGCGGGGCGGCATTGCCGACCGCCTGCTCGGCTTGGCGAGCGCAGCGGTGGGCCATATTCGCGGCGGCCTGGGCATCGTCAACGTGTCCTCCTCCATGGCGTTCGGC
>JANQKW010000226.1 GCA_028280905.1 Porticoccaceae bacterium | reverse complement strand
GATAATCCCCGGGATCTGCGGATTAATCGTGGCCTTGATCAGCTGTTTTTACCGGCTGACGGAAACGCGCGTCAGGGAAATCCAGCAGCAGCTGGGCATGCAACCCGCCTAAACCGCCGAGCGACCGACCGACTTGCGAACAATCAGCTTGTGGGGGATGATCTCCGGCTCGCCCTCGTTTTCCTCGTTGCCCTCTATCGCCTTGAGCAACCGGTAAAAGGTCCGTTCGCCAATCTCTTCCGCCGGCTGGAATATGGTGGTAAGCGGCGGGTCCGTCATCTCGGCGTAGCGGGTATCGTCGAAGCCCATCACTGAAATATCGTCGGGCACCCGCAATCCCTCCTGCTTGATTTCGTGAATGCAGCCTATCGCCATTTCGTCGTTGGCGCAGAATATTGCTGTTGGACGGTGGGGGTGGTTTAACAGCTTACGCGTGGCTTTCACCGCACCAGCTATGGTCATGCCGCCGTCCTCGATCCACCCATTTTCGATTTGCAGGTGAGCGGCTTTCATGGACGCGCGGTAGCCAAACTCGCGGTCTTTGGTGAGCAGCGAGGTGTCGGGACCGGAGACAAAGGCGACCCGCTTGTGGCCCTGGGAGATCAGGTAGTCGGTGGCCTCGCGGGCAGCGGCCACATTGTCGATATGCACACTGGGAAATGCCGCCAGTTCGTTGGAGATGGTTTCGCAGCCTATCACTATCGGCAGCGCGCGATGGCTGCGTTCGGAGAGAATTTCAGTGCCAAACGGGGACATGCTGGCCAGTAGAATCAGCCCGTCGGCCTGACGGGACACCATCATCGCGCCGATTTCATCGGCATTCATGGTGTTGAACTGGGTTTCATTGATCATAATCGTATAGCCGTTGGCTTTGGCCACGGTGCGAATCCCTTTCATTACATTGGTAAAAAACGGGTCGCCAACCGACGGCAGCACCACCATAATCATATTGGTTTTGCCGCGCCGGAAATTCTGCGCCAGGGTATTGGGCGAATACCCCGTTTTGATAATAGCTTCCTGAACCTTGAGTCGAGTCTTTTCCTTGACCTTTCCCGGATCATTGATACATCGCGATACCGTGGCTATGGACACCCCGGAAATTTCTGCAACCTTTTTAATCGAAACCACGGGCAAGCTCTTGTTTTTTGTGGAAGCGCTAGTATCGCCAATTTGGCCGGGATTTTGTACTGGAGTTTCCGGAAATTTAAGCGCCAAGGGCCGACTCCCTGAAACTATAGCGAATCGTTTCAGCATAGTGCTGATCGGGCAGCAGCAGCGTGCTGGGAAAGGTCGGTTGATTGGGCGAGTCGGGAAAATACTGGCCTTCCAGGCAGAGCCCGGCATAGGGCTGAAAGGGATAACCCAAGTGCTGCCCGCTATAAAACTGGATGCCCGGGTAGGAGGTGGTAACGGTCATCGCCAGGTCGCCGCCGCCGCTCCAGACCTCCGCGGCGGCGTTCCCGTTGCTTAGGACATAGTTAAAATCGGCGCCGTTGTTTGAACCGATCAGCGGGTCGGCCGAATCGAGTAGCTGGCTAATTTCCCTGGCCTGCGCCAAGTCCAGCGGTGAACCGGCGGTTGCGCGTTCTGTCACCGGTGGGAAATCCACTTCCGTGTCAGCAACATGATTGAAATAATTTGTGAACAAGTTCA
>JANQKW010000218.1 GCA_028280905.1 Porticoccaceae bacterium | reverse complement strand
AGGGCACCTCTATTAATTGCACATGACCTCTGCGTGGCCTGAATGGTACCAGAGCAAGGCGCCTCGCGAAGGCGAAGGCTGGTTGTCCTTTGCGAGCGAGACAACGCAGCAATGGTGCCGTTCAGGCCTCGCCCTTCGGGGCTTTCAGGAAATCCTGCTGTCTGCGTTGCACTCCTTCGCCGGGCAACCAGCCCGACTCAATCGCGCGCCTTGTCAGCAACATTTCCTGAAAGCCAGAGGCCGTGCGCAATTAATAGAGGTGCCCTATATTCGTTTGCACTTGATCAGATATTTTTCGAAATAGTGCCCGATAGAGGCTTGCAGGTAGTTTTGTGCCAATAGCGGACGTTTGTTGTCTTGGGTTGGTGCCACCTTTTCGCGGCCATCTGCGGACAGTGTTTGGGACTCGCTGTGAATACATCCCTGGTCGCAATTGCTCCCGGCAATTCGCGACATTTCCTCCGTCCCTGGAGGTCATAAGCTCCGCGTCGATATCTGACCTCCAGGGATGGAGGACCAAAAGTAGGCGCCCTGAGGCCAATGCAAAAAATCGTCTGGAACGATTTCTGCCCTGTCGACGAGGGTCCCAAACACTGTCCGCAGACGCCCGCTTACGTCGTGCTACTTGTGACGCCGTGAGTCCCGACAGGGGAGGTTTGTCCGGGACCAATCAGGCCGTGCTGTAAGTTTGCAAAATTGACGGGGGTGTCGCGAGGACTGTTTGAGCGACAGCGAGTTACCGCAGCGCCGTCAATTTGGCAAACTTAACGGCCGGTCACGGATAAACCTCCCCTGGCGGGACGGGAAGATGGCACCAACCCAAAACGTCGGCTACTAGCACCAATCTGTCAGCCGGACAAACCGAAAACTATTTTTTTTCAGCTAGTTATGCCGCCCCCTTATCACCTGGCATCGAGCACGCCAGTTCCGATTCTGGCTAGTTTTTCCCTATCAACAATCTACAATGCTCGTTATGACCAACCAGGGCCTAATTTTCACCTCCGAAACCTACCGCCAAGCCAGGCTGTCCCGCGACGCGCGATTCGACGGCCGTTTTTTCACGGCGGTTAAAACAACCGGGGTATTCTGTCGTTCCATCTGCCCGGCTACGCCGCCGAAGGAAAAAAATGTTGAGTATTATCCTTCAGCGGTAGCCGCCGCTAACGCCGGCTACCGTCCTTGCCTGCGCTGCCGCCCCGACAGCGCCCCCGGCTCCCCGGCCTGGCGAGGCGTCGACACCACGCTGGAGCGCGCCATTCGCTTGATCGACCAGGGCGCGCTGCACGACGGATCACTGCAATCGCTGGCGGCGCGGTTGGGGATCAGCGATCGCTATTTGCGACGGCTTTTCGATAAATATCTCGGCGTGTCGCCAAAAACCTTCGCCCTCTACCAACAATGCCTGTTTGCCAAACAACTGCTGCACCAGACCCGGCTGCCCATTACGCAGGTAGCATTGGCGAGCGGCTTTGGCAGCATTCGCCGCTTTAACGATTGCTTTAAGGCGCAAATGGGTTTAACACCATCTCACGTGCGCAAGTTCGAACCCAGCGAACCGCTGAGCGGCTTGCGACTAAAACTCTTTTATCGCCCACCCTACCGATGGCGCGATATGCAAAAGTTTTTGTCAGCGCGTTTTATACCCGGTCTGGAATGGGTAGACGAAAACAGCTACGGGCGAACCTTCACCTGGTTGAATGCCTCTGGGCGCTTTACCGCCGTGCACATAGAAGGGGGCAACCGCTTCGATGTTTCAATCGAACTGAGTAATCTCGCCCCGCTAAAAGCCGTGGTCAACAACATCCGGCGGGTGCTGGATTTGGACGCCGATATGGCGACCGTGGAGCATCACCTGCGGCACACGCTGAGCCCAGAATTAGAGTTGCGAAGCGGCATTCGGTTACCGGGGACCTGGAGCATGTTTGAGGCCGGCGTAAGGGCGGTATTGGGCCAGCAGGTATCCGTTGCCGCGGCAAGGCGACTGGTAACCGAGCTGGTCACCGAATTGGGGCAAACCCTGGCGGGAAAAAATTATTTTCCAAGCGCAAGGGTTATTGCGCAAAGTGAGTTGGACTTTTTAAAGATGCCGGGTTCACGCAAGCAATCCCTGCACAACCTGGCCCGTCATTATTTGTCCGACGGCGCGCCCGACAACCCCGAGCCGTGGCTTGCATTAAAAGGTATCGGACCTTGGACGATCGACTACGCGAGGATGCGCGGACTCAGCGACCCGGACGTCTACCTTGGCGGCGACCTGGGTATAAAAAAGGCACTCAAACGGGCCAATGCGGCCTTTGATCCCGCCCTGGCGTCGCCTTGGCGAAGTTATTTAACCATGCAACTGTGGAACCAACTCTGATGTATATCGACTATATGAACACGCCCCTGGGCAAAGTGGAAATTGCCGCGTCCGACAAAGGCATCAGCCAACTGGTGTTTGCCGAGCAAACAATGCCCATCAATGGAAGCGAGTTGATCGAACGATGTAAGTTACAGCTCAAGGAGTATTTTAACGGCGAGAGGAAAGTCTTTAACCTGCCGCTGGACCGCCAGGGAACCGGCTTTCAAAAATCCGTTTGGCGACAATTGCTGAAAATTCCGTTCGGCAAAACCGCGTGCTACCGCGATATCGCGGATGCCATTAACAACCCCAATGCCGTCAGGGCAGTCGGGGCCGCCAACGGCAAAAACCCGGTGTCGATTATCGTGCCCTGCCACCGGGTTATCGGCAGCGACGGGACCCTTACCGGTTACGCCGGGGGGTTGGATCGTAAGGCTTGGTTATTGAAACATGAAGGCATAACGGTTGGAGGTTAGTGCGGGAATTTGGTATTTGGGTTGGTACCAGCACCCCGCGGCTATCTAGGAACTACTTTTGAGACTCGCTGTGAATACATCCCTGTAAGCTCCGCGTCGACATCCTTGTCGACG
>JANQKW010000210.1 GCA_028280905.1 Porticoccaceae bacterium | reverse complement strand
GGACTGTTTGAGCGACAGCGAGTTACCGCAGCGCCGGCAATTTTGCAAACTTAACGGCCGGTCACGGATAAACCTCCCCTGGCGGGACGGGATGGTGGCACCAAACCAAGAGCAAACACCTCAGCTATTGGCACCAGGACCCAGGGGCTTTAACACCAATATCAATTTAGGCAGCAACAACAACGCGCCCATCAACGCCGCCACCATCGCCAGACCCGTAAGCAAACCAAAGTAGACCGAAGGTATAAATTCGGAAAGCACCAGAATAGAGAACCCCGCCACAATGGAAATCGACGTATAGTACATTGCGCGGCCGATTGAACCATGGGCTCGGTGCATCGTTGCGATGTAATTGCCGTCTTTCACGAATTCGGTCCTAAACCGATGAACATAATGGATACTATGGTCAACACCTATGCCCACTGTTATCGCCGCAATGGTGATGGTCATCATATCCAGGGGAATACCCGCGACTCCCATAAACCCCAGCACCACCCCGGCGGCCAACAGATTCGGCAAAATGGCTATCACTGCAATTAACGGTGAGCGAAACAGCACCAGGAACATCAGCATAATGCCTAGGAAAACGGCGCCTAGGGTGACAATCTGCGACTGGAACAGGCTCTGCAGCATATTGTTGTATAGCACCAGCAATCCGGTGAAGCTTACACGCTCACTGTCTATCCCCAGCTCCTGTTGGGTGTAAAGGCTGATCTTTTGCAGCAACTCGCTTCTGCGTAAATTGCCCTCGGTTTCCTTGGCCCTGAGCAAAATCCGCGCCTGGTCCAGGCTTTCGTCTAGGTATGGCTTAACCAGCAGGGTTTCGTTTGGCCCGGCGATACTTTGGCGCACGAAGGCCAGCTCGAGGTCATTTAACGGTTTTTCCATTAAATCCGTTGCCACCTGGTATACCGTGGCCAGCGAGCTCACTTTGCCAACTTCCGGCAAGCTCTCCAGATAACGGTGTAATTTGTCCAGCTTGCGAATGCCGTCGCCGGTAAACCAGTAGGAAACCTCGGAGGAAGGCTTTTGTTCTGCAAAGGGATCATCTTCCGCGAAAGGATCTTCCACCGCGAATGGATCGTCATCATACCCCGGCTCCTCGGCAAACGGGTCACCGTCTTCACCGTAATCACCGTTCACCTGCGCCATCGCAGCTTCGACTATCTCCGGCCTTTTTGGCAGGTCGATAATAATATCCAACGGCGTGGTGCCTCCCAGTTTGGCGTCAATAACCGAGAGTCCCTTATAGATTTCCGTGTCGCTGCGGAAATAGTCAACAAAGCGGTTCTCCACCTTCAACTTGCTGACGCCCCACATGCTGCAAACCAACGCCAGCAGCGAAACAGCCAGCACCCAGTTGCCGCGCCTTTCGGTGAGCCGCGAAAATTTCAGCGTAAAGGCGGCCGAATTGTCAGCTTTGTCGTTGTTCTTGATGTTTCCCGCGACCAGAATTCCACAGGGAATAACGGTGAACGCCAGCGCGAAAGCCAGCGAAATACCCATGGTCATCATCCAGCCGAAATCGATGACCGGGCGAATATCGCTGACCACCAAGGAGACGAAAGCCACGATCGTTGTCAGCACTGTGTATAGGCAGGGGCGAAACATAAAAGCTACCGTATCCCGCACCAGGTCGTATTTCGGCCGGTGGCTCTCGTCCCTAAGGTACTCGCGAAATCGCACTACCAGGTGAATCGTCACCGCCAGGGTGATAATCAATAACAAGGCAACAAAATTCGACGATATCACGGTAAGCCGCCAATCCACCCAGCTCAGCAGGCCCAACATGATTTCAACACTTAACAGACAGGTTATCAGCGGCAGCAGGACCCAGGGCAACTGGCGGAAGATAATAGCCAGTAGTATGACGATAAACAGAATAATACCTATGCCAAAAACCTGTAAATCACTTTGGATAAAAGCGATCATATCGGCGGTTATCATGGAGGGCCCGCCCAAAATCAATTCGGCTCTGTCGCGGTAGCCGTCAACCAAAGCGCGGATTTGCATTATCCGTTCGCGGCTTTTTTCCTGTGCGGCAGTGCGGTAGTCGAGGAACTCCTTGCTGACACGCCTAAGTCGCGCTTGTTCGGCGCTGTCCAGCCCTTCCTTGCTCCTCTTGCGTCTTAACTCATCGCGTTCGCCAACCAGCTCAATATATTTGTTGTCCACCCTGAAACTGGCCATCAATGCGGTAGTCTGGCCGTCGGGGCTCAGTATCAAGTCCCGGTAAATCGGGCTATTAAGAAACTCCTGCTTTGCCAGTGCCCGATCAACGCCGTCCGTCATCAAGTCGTTGAGTTGGCCGTTGAGATCAGACACACCAACTTTGGGGCTGTACAGCAAAGGCACGTTTAAAATGGAGCTGACCGAATCAATACCCTCAATTCTCGCAAGGCGTTGCTGCAATTCGTCCAGCGTGGTCAGCGATTCCGCCGAGAACAAGTCCGCGTCCCGGGGCGTGTAGGTAATGACCAAAAAGTCGCCACTGCCGTATCGCTGGTTCACTTCCCGAAAGAAATCGATACTCTCGTCGTGTTCCAGCGTAAGAGAATCCGCCGATGCATCCAGTTTGAACCTGGGCAGGCCGGCGGCGGCCACCACCGCCACCAGCGCGACTATCAGCAGCGACCTCACCGGATGCCGCAGGATGAGTTTTTCGTAGTATTTAAAAAAACGGGATGCCATTGCCATCTTTCCTTAGGACGCGCTTTCTTTATCGATATGGCCGAGCGATTTGTCCGGTGCGATCCTGTCGCGCACCCGCTGTTTCAGGTTTCTTATATCGGGAAAC
>JANQKW010000189.1 GCA_028280905.1 Porticoccaceae bacterium | reverse complement strand
AAGAGCCTGAAGAGCCTGAAGAGCCTGAAGAGCCTGAAGAGCCTGAAGAGCCTGAAGAGCCTGAAGAGCCTGAAGAGCCTGAAGAGCCTGAAGACAGTCTAGCCGAACCCGCTGCCGATGACAGCGGCGAACGGCTGCCGATACCTGATACCACCACGCTTTTTAGCGAACCCCAAGCACCCGCCGTTTCCGCGCAGAACATCAAACAGAGCCGACTGTGGCTAATTTCAGTGCTGCTTGCATGCCTGTTGCTGGCCGCACAGTACCTGCATTTCCACGCCAGCGAATTGGCCCGCAATCCGGACTATCTGCCGTGGGTCAAACGCCTCTGCCAAGTCAGTGGCTGCGAAATCGACATGCGGGATATCACGCAAATTGCTACCAGCGAGCTGGTGGTTCAAAACCACCCGAACATGGTTAACGCATTGAAAATAAGCCTGGTGCTGCAAAACAATGCCACTTTCAACCAGCCTTTTCCCAACCTGGTATTGATATTCGAAGATCTCAACGGGGCGCCGGTGGCGTCAAGGGAGTTTCCGCCCGGCTATTACCTGGCAGGCCAGCTGACCGGCGACTCTATAATGCCGGTGCGTCAACCTGTGTATATCGAACTGGAAATCTTGGACCCGGGTGACGACGCGCAGAGCTATACACTTTTGCTCAATTAAACACCGCGGGCGACTGAGCCCTGTCAAGCTCGGCGGCTATTGCAGCCGACTGATTTAGTTTGCACATAAGCGCCAACGCCACTTTTTATGCGCATCAACAAGAGGTATCATAGCGCCCCCCTTTTCTTAACCTGCATTGCGAAGCTGTGATCCAGATTGGACCTCACACTATCAATGGCCGCGCCCTGCTCGCCCCTATGGCCGGGGTGACGGATGTCCCGTTTCGGGAAGTATGTCTGCGGCATGGCGCGGGCATCACCTTTTCCGAAATGGTTACCTCTGAAACCAGACTGTGGAATAGCCGCAAGTCACAACAACGCCTTCGCCACCCGAAGGCGTCGACACCCCGGGCGGTGCAGATTGCCGGCAGCGACCCCACTATGATGGCCGAGGCCGCCAGACAAAACGTAGCGCTGGGAGCGCAAGTCGTTGATATCAATATGGGCTGTCCCGCGAAAAAGGTTTGTCGCCGTGAAGCCGGGTCGGCGCTGCTTCGGGACGAGCTTCTGGTAGCGAAGATTTTAAATAAAGTTGTTCACGCCGTTGAGGTTCCCGTCACGTTAAAAATACGAACCGGCTGGGATCCGGCGCATCGCAACGGCGTCACTATTGCCAGGATAGCCGAGCAAGCCGGTATTGCCGCCATCGCCGTGCATGGGCGCACCAGGGCCTGCCGGTTTAAAGGCGCCGTTGAATACGACACCATCGCCAGTATCGTCGACAGCGTGAGCATTCCGGTTTTCGCAAACGGCGATATTATTACACCGGAACAAGCCAGGTATGTTCTTCATTACACAGGGGCAGCCGCGGTGATGATTGGCAGGGGCGCCCAGGGAAATCCCTGGATATTCAGAGAGATCAACAGCTTGCTGGCAAGTGGGCGCCGAACTGCGCCGCCGGGCATTGACGAAAAGTCCGACACCATTGAAGATCACGTGGCGAGCATCCACAAATTTTATGGCGCGATTCAGGGGGTGCGGCTAGCCAGAAAGCACATTGGGTGGTACCTTGATGGTATCGGGGTAGACGACGCCGTAAAAAAATCACTTAACCTCATCGACGCTGCAGAGCAACAACTGAGTCGCCTCCGCGACGTTTTGCAGTCAGTAAAACTATTACAGGCACAAGCGGCATGAACGCAGCAGATACCTTTACTTTGCAACCTGAATCGGGCAACAACGCTGACACGGACGCCAAACGCCCGCAATATTCTCTGCGCGAGAGTGTTGAGGTCGCGTTAAGGCACTACTTCCGGGATTTGGACGGGCAGCCAACCACCGACCTTTACCAACTGGTCATCAGCCAAGTGGAGGGCCCGCTGCTCGAGGCGGTTTTGGATTACACGGGCAGCAACCAGAGCAAGGCCGCGGCGATGCTGGGCCTAAACCGCGGCACGCTGCGCAAAAAACTGAAACAACACCAGCTTTTATAAACCTCCTTCTTTTTAATCCGAGTACAAACACATGTCAGAAAAAGCTATCCGACGCGCCCTTATCAGCGTTTCCGATAAGACCGGCATCGTCGAATTCGCCAAGTCATTGGAAAAATTCGGTATCGAGATTCTCTCCACCGGCGGCACCTTCAGGCTATTGCGGGACAACGGCGTAAACCCTATCGAAGTTTCAGATTACACCGGATTTCCGGAGATGATGGACGGGCGCGTCAAGACCCTGCACCCCAAGGTTCACGGCGGCATACTAGGGCGCCGCGGAACTGACGATGCGGTTATGTCCGAACACGGCATAGAGGCCATTGATATGGTAGTAGTCAATCTCTACCCCTTTGAACAGACCGTAGCCAAGCCGGACTGCTCGTTGGAGGACGCCGTTGAGAACATTGATATTGGCGGACCCACTATGGTCAGGGCAGCGGCTAAAAACCACAATGATGTGGCCATTGTTGTCAACACCGCAGATTATCAAAATATCATCGATGAACTGGCGGAAAATAACGGGGCGCTGAAGCAGTCGACACGGTTTGACCTCGCGATAAAAGCCTATGAGCATACGGCCGCCTATGACGGCGCTATCGCCAATTACTTCGGCCGCCTGGTTCCCGGCGGCAATGAGAACTTTCCGCGAACCGTTAACCTGCAGTACCACAAATCCCAGGATATGCGTTACGGGGAAAATTCACACCAGAACAGCGCCTTTTATATCGAAAAAAACCCCGCTGCCGGCAGCGTGGCAACAGCTAGACAACTTCAGGGCAAAGAACTTTCATACAACAACATTGCCGACACGGATGCCGCCCTGGAAACAATCAAACTGTTTGAAGAGCCAGCCTGCGTGATTGTCAAACACGCCAATCCCTGCGGTGTGGCCGTCGCGGACACTCTGCTGGCGTGTTACCAGCGCGCCTTCGCCACAGACCCGGAATCCGCCTTTGGCGGCATCATCGCTTTTAACCGGGAGCTGGATGGCGCAACCGCGAAGCAGATCTGCGAAAAACAGTTTGTCGAGGTCATTATCGCACCACAGGTTTCAGATGAAGCGAAGGCTGCGGTAGCCGATAAAAAAAATGTACGCCTGCTGGAGTGCGGCAACTGGGACGCCAACACCACTGCCAGTGATTATAAACGGGTCAACGGCGGCCTGCTGGTGCAGGATCGAGACCTAAGTATGGTGAAGGCCGCAGACCTGCAGGTGGTAACCGAGCGAGTTCCGTCGGATGCGGAAATTGCCGATATGCTATTCACCTGGAAGGTGGCCAAGATGGTGAAATCCAACGCCATTGTTTACGGCAAGAATGGGCAGACCATTGGTGTGGGGGCAGGCCAAATGAGCCGGGTCAACTCGGCGAGGATTGCCGCCATTAAAGCGGAACACGCCGGTCTGGAAATCAGCGGCTCAGTGATGGCGTCCGACGCATTTTTCCCGTTTAGGGACGGCATAGATAACGCCGCGCAAGTCGGTATCAGCTGCGTTATCCAACCGGGCGGCTCAATTCGGGATGAAGAAATCATCGCAGCCGCCGACGAACATGGCATGGCAATGGTTTTTACCGGCATGCGACACTTTAGGCACTAACATCGGGGACACGCTTAATGAATATCCTAATTGTCGGCTCCGGCGGTCGCGAACATGCGCTGGCCTGGAAAGCAGCACAGTCCGATAGTGTCGGCAATGTATTTGTCGCACCCGGCAACGCCGGCACACAGCTGGAACCGGGGCTTACCAATATCGAGATTGGCGTTTCGGATTTTGCGGCGTTAGCGGATTTTGCGGAGCAGAACAGCGTTGCGCTGACCATAGTCGGACCCGAAGCGCCGCTGGTAGAGGGCATTGTGGACTACTTCCAGGCACGCGAGCTGCCGATCTTTGGACCCAGTAAGAGTGCGGCCCAGCTCGAGGGGTCCAAGGCGTTCACCAAGGACTTTCTGGCGCGCCACCGTATTCCCACTGCCGAATACCGCAATTTTACTGAACTGCAACCCGCCCTGGAGTACATACGGGAGAAAGGCGCGCCTATCGTAATCAAAGCGGACGGCCTTGCGGCGGGAAAGGGTGTGGTTGTTGCCACCTCCCAGGACGAGGCGGAGGAGACGGTGCGCGATATGCTGTCGGGCAACGCCTTTGGCGAAGCTGGCCATCGCGTGGTTATAGAGGAGTTTCTGCAGGGAGAGGAAGCCAGTTTTATCGTTATGGTAGACAGCGAGAATGTGCTGCCGATGGCCACCTCCCAGGATCACAAGGCGAGAGATGACAACGACCTTGGCCCTAACACCGGCGGCATGGGCGCTTACTCTCCGGCGCCGGTGGTTACCAAGGAAATCCACGACCGCATTATGTCAGAGGTCATCGGCCCAACCGTTGAGGGCATGGCAAAGGAAGGTAACCCCTACACAGGTTTTCTATACGCGGGCCTGATGATTATGCCCGACGGCACGCCGAAAGTGATCGAATACAATTGCCGGTTTGGCGACCCTGAAACACAGCCCATTATGTTACGCCTGCAATCGGACCTGGCCGCGCTTTGCATCGCTGCGCTTGGACAGCAGCTGGATAAAATGTCGGTAACATGGGACAGGCGTGTAGCTTTGGGGGTGGTGCTCGCGGCCGGTGGTTATCCCGGCGACTATAACAAAGGCGACATTATTAGCGGGCTGGATGATACCGTTGGTGCGGCTGGCAAGGTTTTCCATGCGGGCACCAAAATTGTTGACGATCATGTCGTGACCAACGGAGGTCGCGTACTCTGCGCCACCGCGCTGGGCGACACGGTGGCGGAGGCGCAGCGAGAAGCCTACCGACTGGCGGACAAAATCCGCTGGGATCGGGTGTTCTGCCGCTCCGATATAGGATATCGCGCAATTGCCCGTGAGCTATAATGTCCACTGTAACCCTAACAGGACGATGATATGAGCGACGCTCCAAACCCTCGAACCACGTCTTTGTCACCTCTGGACAAGGCGCTTGACCAACTGAGTCAAGCGCTGAAGGTGACCGCCAGCCGCGCTTCTGCGGCGCGCCCGACTCCCGCAAGCGAATGCCGGGAAGTCGAATTGAGTGAAGCCGAGAAAAAGCACGCGGCCGGTCTGATGCGCGTCAATCACTCGGGTGAAGTTTGTGCGCAAGCGCTCTACCAGGGGCAGGCGCTCACCGCCAAACTACCCGAAGTGCGCAGGGAAATGGAGCGGGCGGCGGCCGAAGAGATAGACCATCTCGCCTGGTGCGAAGAACGGGTCAAGCAGCTTGGCGGCCAGACCAGCCTGTTGAACCCGCTGTGGTACGGCATGTCATTTGGCATAGGCGCCCTGGCCGGGCTGGTTAGCGATCGATTGAGCCTGGGGTTTGTTTCCGCAACCGAAGACCAGGTATGCAAACACCTGGATTCGCATCTGGAGTCATTGCCACCAAAGGATTCGAAAAGCCGCGCTATCGTCAGGCAGATGCTGGAAGAGGAAGCTAAACACTCGCATACGGCACTTCAGGCGGGCGGACTGCCATTTCCCGAGCCCGTTAAAAAGCTGATGACCGTGGTCTCGGGTGTGATGACAAAATCGAGTTATCGGATTTAAAACATAGCCGCGGACAACTCGGCAACTATGTTTCGAATCTTGCCTCGCACCCACTTGTGCATTTGCGACTGGGACGTTCTGACATGCTCATTGAGCACCACGGCTAGGCTGTCACTGAATTTCAGTTCCTCTGGATAGGGTTTTTGCACAATATTGTAAACCTTCATCTTGTTGCTGAAATCCTCATCCAACGCCGCCAACATCACTGTGTCCGTTATGGAAAGGGCTTCCATTGCCGTCATAAACTGATTGGTGATCAGCAACCGCTTGCGGGTCAATCCTTTATTGGCGATTGCCTTGTCAAACCTAGTTTCAGCGGTTTCCGAAACCTTGCCGCTTATTAGTAAAAAATACTGTATAAACGGGTATTCAAGAAGTTCCTGCAGATCCAGCTTGTCTTTTTGGGCCAGCGGATGGTCGGCTCTCATCCAAATCATTGGCCTTATCACGAACAGCGGAGTGGACTTTATTTCCCTTGACTCCGGCCTCGCCACAGTGACGGAAAAATCAAGCGAGCCGTCGCTCAATTCCCTTACCAGGTCCTCCGATTCACTGGTTGTCAGCAGCGTGAGGTTGGGACTCTCTCTCGCCAGCACCTGACTCAACCTGGGTATCAGACGATGGGCTATAAATTCGGCAACCAGAACCTTTATGTTCCCTTCATAGGCGTAGGGGTCAAATCTATTCTGGTCAATCAATGATTGAATGTTATCCAGAATAGCCGGCAGCGAGGAGGAGAGCTCTTCCGCCCTAGGCGTCGGTATCAGCATCCGCCCGCTGCGGGTGAATAACTGATCATCAAATAATTCCCGCAGGCGGTTTAGCGTCTTGCTCATTGCGGGTTGCGTAACAAAGAGGCGTTCCGCGGCACGGGTAACATTTCGCTCCTCAAGTAACACCTGAAGGGCTACCAACAGATTCAAGTCGGCCCTGGATAGCAGTTTTGCCTCCAATTGCATTCCTCAAGATTATGATTGCCATAATTTTAATACATTTGAAGCATGCAATACACCGGGAGTATAGTACAGACAGTTTCAATTTTTAGTGATCCTTACACACCTACCCCCCCTAATTTAAGGATTCGGCAGCCAACGGGCTGCCTTTTTTTTGGCTGAAAAATAGCTGGAAGTTATGGTAGAAATAACTTTAATACATTTGAACTCATAGGTGTCAACCCACATTATGTTACTTGACGTAACACAAAAGGAGGAAACTATGGTTATTAATGCCGTTGTATACGTTATGCTTGTTATAACTGGCCTGCTCGGCTCCGTTATTGCCTGGGATGACCTGACAAAATCTTCGGAGACGAAAGATGCAGACAAAGCGACTAACAAGTAATCTAAATAAGCAGTAAGAAGGCGAGTATACTTATGTATCCTCGCCTTTTTTATGGGCGTGTCAAAACCAAAAGCAGCCGTAATCAGACAATTGCGTAGTCGTGACTGATCTCAACACCACCCTTTTCCAGCATTATTGACGCCGAGCAGTATTTCTCAGCGGAAAGCCTAACCGCGTTCTTCACCAGGTTTTCTTTCAGATTGTTACCAGAAACTACAAAATGTAGATGGATTTTGGTAAAGACCGCCGGAACCTCGTCGGCGCGCTCCGCCTCCAAAGTTACCTCACAACCGGACACTTCCTGCCGGCTTTTCTTGAGAATGTGAACCACGTCAAAAGACGAACACCCCCCCAGCCCCAGCAACATCATTTCCATGGGCCTAGGGCCCTGATTTTCGCCACCCTGCTCCGGTGGGCCATCCATCAGGACATTATGACCGCTCCCGGATTCACCGAGATATTTGGCAGCGCCCTGCCAGGTAATTTTCGCCTTCATTTGCCAACCAATACTCAAAAATGCCGACAGCCTAACATAATTGCTGTTTTTTTACGCTTACACTGCCGATGGACAAATTTATCCTTATAACACTTGCCCTGAGCGTGGCGGAGAGGTACAGTTTATGGAATTGGCTCTTGATCAATTTTTACGCAAACCCCGAAAAGAAAAAGACGGAGGGGAAGAAGACTTGGCACTTGCACCTCTTACACCTCATATCCCAAACGTTGAGGCCTTTTTATCCCATTGTCACCGCCGCAAGTATCCCGCAAAAAGCACCATTATTTATGCCGGAGATGAGGGTGATACGCTCTACTACATAGTCAAAGGCTCGGTGACCGTTTTAATCGAAGACGACGATGGCCGCGAGATTATTGTCGCCTATTTAAACGAAGGCGATTTCTTTGGTGAAATGGGGATATTCGACCAACCGGACAGAAGCGCCTGGATTCGCGCCAAGACGGAATGTGAAGTAGGTGAAATCAGCTACGGCAAATTTCACGAGCTGAGCAAGGAGAATCCGGAGTTCTTGTTGTCTATCAGCAAGCAAATTGCGTCTAGGTTGCGCCACACGACACGCAAGGTAGGGGATTTGGCATTTCTGGATGTAACAGGCCGCGTCGCCCGAACACTTCTGGACCTGTGCAAACAGCCAGACGCCATGACTCACCCGGACGGCATGCAGATTAAAATCACCCGCCAGGAAATCGGCCGCATTGTCGGTTGCTCGCGGGAGATGGTCGGCCGCGTATTGAAAACATTGGAGGAACAGGGGCTGGTTTCAGTAAAAGGAAAAACCATGGTGGTATTTGGAACGCGCTAGTCGCTTGTCAACTCAGCGCGTCCCTCCGCTAATTGAACATTTCTAGCAACTTCAGCCCCGGGTCTTCGGCCCGCATAAATGCCTCTCCCACCAGGAATGCATTGACATTGTGCCCGCGCATGGCGGCAACATCGTCAATCGTATGTATGCCGCTCTCAGTTACCACCAGGCGCCCTTCGGGGATCAACGGCAACAGGCTAAACGTGGTTTCCAGTGACGTGTAGAAGGTACTCAGGTTGCGGTTGTTGATTCCCAACAGTGCCTTATCCAGCTTTAAGGCGCGCTTTAATTCCTCTTCATTGTGCACTTCCACCAGCACATCCAGATCCAGTTCGCCAGCGAGATCAAACAGACTGCCTAGCTGCTGCTCATTCAATGCAGCGACGATTAACAGAATGCAGTCTGCGCCCAACGCCCGTGATTCGTAGACCTGATAGGGGTCCAGTACAAAGTCTTTGCGCAATATTGGCAAACTGGTCGCGTTCTTAACCATTGTCAGGTATTCATCGCAGCCCTGGAAAAAATCGATATCAGTCAGCACCGACAGGCAGGCTGCGCCACCGCGCTCGTAGCTGCGCGCTATCGCCACCGGATCGAAATTCTCGCGAATGACCCCCTTGCTGGGAGAAGCTTTTTTCACTTCGGCGATAACCGCCGCCTGCCCCCTGTCAAACCGCGACTCGAGCGCAGACTTAAAGCCTCTCGCGGCTGGCATGTCCCGACACAGGCGAAGCAAATTATCCTGACTGACTGCCAGCTTCCTTTCCTCCACCTCCTGCTGCTTGCGCCGGAGAATTTTGTCGAGAACATTGGAAGAGGGAGGTTGCGTATTCATTTCAGGTATCACTGTTTAAGGAATCGTTGAACAAATTTTATTGCTCGAGAGCGCATTGCGCGTTCATTCAGAAACAAACGGCGTACGTCAACCAGGCTTTTCGAGACATGAAGTGAAGGTTGCCAACTCAGCCAGCTTGTTACCGGCCAGCCCCGAGCCAATCGCATCCTGCGCCATGGCGATACCTTCAGACACGTCGCCGGCAAGACCGGCTACGTAGATTGCAGCCCCGGCATTCAGCGCAACCATATCCGTGGCGCAGCGGCCATCTTTAGACAGCGCTTTTTTAACCATTGCCAAACTTTCCCCCGGGTCGTTGACCTGCAGTTCTGACAGGTTGCCGCGCTGCAAACCAACGTCTTCCGGAGAGAGTTTATATTCGCTTATCACCCCCTCTTTTAATTCACAAACATGGGATAGGCCCGCGATGCTGAGTTCGTCGAGGCCATCCTCCGAATGCACCACCATAACATGCTGAGAGCCAAGCGCCTTCAGCACCTCGCACAAAGGGCGCAGCCATTGCCGGCTGTACACACCTAGCAGCTGTCGCGTCACACCCGCCGGGTTGGTCAGCGGGCCCAGCAAATTGAAGATGGTACGCACGCCCATCTCTTTTCTGGGCCCAATCGCATATTTCATCGCACTGTGATGGTTGACTGCAAACATAAATCCCACGCCCACCTCTTCAATGCAGCGGGCCACTTCGCCAGGCGTCAAATTGAGGTTTACCCCGGCCGCCTCCAGTAGATCCGCGCTGCCGCTTTTGCTGCTCACCGAGCGGTTGCCGTGTTTGGCCACCGAAGCGCCGGCGGCTGCCGCCACAAAAGCACTGGCTGTAGAGACGTTAAACGTGCCGGCGCCGTCTCCGCCGGTGCCGACGATGTCAACCAAATGCCGCCCTTTGACCGCTACCGGGGTTGCCAGCTCTCGCATGACCCGAACGGCTCCGGTGATTTCAGCAACCGTTTCGCCCTTCATACGCAACGCCGCCAGAAAGGCGCCTATTTGCGCATCGGTGGCTTTACCACTCATTATTTGCATCATCACCGCCTGCATCTGGGGCTCGGTCAGATCGCGGTTTTCCAATAGGATTGCCAAGGCTTCCTTAATATCCATAGACTATACCTTCAAAAAGTTGCCAAGTAAGTCATGCCCGTGCTGCGTCAAGATAGATTCGGGGTGGAATTGTACACCTTCCACCTGGGTCTCCCGGTGCCGAAGCCCCATGATTTCGTCAATATCACCATCATTCATCTGCGTCCAGGCAGTGATTTCCAGGCAATCGGGCAGTGTTTCCCGCTCCACCACCAGCGAGTGATAGCGGGTTGCTTCAAACGGGTTTGACAAGCCTTTAAAAATGCCTTGGCCCGTGTGGTGGATTTGCGAAGTCTTACCATGCATGACCCGTTTCGCGCGGACCACCTTGCCGCCGAATGCCTGGCCGATACTCTGGTGCCCCAAACAGATGCCGAGCAGCGGCACCTGCCCGGAGAATCGCTCGATGACCGCAACCGAAATACCCGCCTCATTGGGTGTGCAGGGGCCGGGTGAAATCACGATTTTCTGAGGGGCGAGTTCTGCTATTTCATCCACCGTGATTTCGTCATTTCGAACAACCTTGACATCGGCATCCAGTTCGCTGAGATACTGCACCACGTTGTAGGTGAAAGAGTCGTAATTATCAATCATCAAAATCATCTCGCTTCTCCCTGCATAACCATATCAGCTGCGTGAAAAATCGCCCGCGCCTTGTTCATGGTTTCCTTCCACTCAAGGGAGGGGACCGAGTCCGCCACTATGCCGGCGCCCGCCTGCACATAGAGCGTATTATCCTTGATCACTGCGGTTCTTATGGCGATGGCGGTGTCCATATTGCCGTTCCAGGCGATATAACCCACTGCGCCGCCGTAGACACCTCGCTTGACGGGTTCCAGCTCATCGATGATTTCCATTGCCCGGATCTTGGGCGCGCCACTCAAGGTGCCGGCGGGAAGGGTTGCCCTGAGTACATCGATCGCGCTGAGACCCTCGCGCAACTGCCCGACGACATTGGAGGTAATATGCATAACGTGGGAGTAGCGCTCCACCACCATCTTTTCCGTTACTTCCACGCTACCGGTTTTGCTGATTCTGCCCACGTCGTTGCGCCCGAGGTCGATCAGCATCAGATGCTCGGCTATCTCTTTGGGGTCGGCGATCATTTCCTGTTCCAACGCCACATCTTCCTGCTCGGTGTGGCCGCGCCTGCGGGTGCCCGCGATTGGCCTGACGGCCAATTCGCCGTGCTCCAGCCTGGCCAAAATCTCCGGTGAAGAACCGACGATCTGAAATTCCCCCAAATCGAGAAAATACATGTAGGGGGAAGGGTTCAGCGAGCGCAATGCGCGATACAGGTTGAGCGGCTCCTTGTGGTAAGCCATCTTCAGGCGCTGGGAGGGCACCACCTGCATCGCGTCTCCAGCCAAAATATAGTCGCGGATCCGCTCCACCGCTTGCTCGAACTGCGGCTGGCCGAAACTCGAAACAAACGCCTTTTCGCTAATAAAGTCGCCCTGGGCGCCCAGCGGTTCCAATTCAGGCACCGGCTGCCGCAGCATCGCCGCCAGTTCATCGAGCCGCCGCTCCGCCACAGCCAACGCATCACTGATATGCGGATCGATATGCACCACCAGAATCAACTTGCCCGCCAAATTGTCGAACACCACCACTTCATCGGACACCATTAACAAGATGTCCGGCGTGCCCAGCTCATCGGGAGGCGCGGTGTTCCGTAGGCGCTGTTCCACATAGCGAACAGTGTCGTAGCCAAAATAGCCGACCAGACCGCCGTTGAATCGCGGCAACTCGGGTAAATCGGGCGCCCGGTAACGCCGCTGGAATTCCTCGACAAAAGCGAGCGGGTCCGCCGCCTGTTGGGTTTCGGTTACGGTGCCCCCATCGGTCACCTCCACGCGATTGCCGCTCACCTTCAGAACAGTGTTACTCGGTGTGCCGATAATCGAATAGCGACCCCACTTTTCGCCCCCGTGAACGGATTCGAGCAAATACGAATAGGGGCCACGCGCGACCTTTAGGTAGCAGGAGAGAGGTGTATCCAGGTCGGCGAAGATTTCCCTGGTAACGGGGATGCGGTTAAACCCTTGTGCTGACAGTTCAGCAAACTGTTCCGGTGACATTATATTTCCTGATTTCCTGGTGCTCCTTCAAGGCATTAATTACGGATCCAGTTGGTGTGTCAGCGTTCATGGCAAGGCGCGCCTCGCAGGGAATGGTTGTTCCCTTGCCAAGAGGCGCAACGCCGTCCATGGGCGCTGACACGCCAACCCGAAGGGCGCTGCTGTGGTGTCCCGCCACCGCGTTACAGCCCTGGCAAAGGGAACAACCCTTCGAGGCGGGCTGCGCCTTGTGGCGAAACACCACAACAACGCTGGATCCGTAATTAATGCCTTGAAGGAGCACTAGTAAACGACAACAAAACGCGCCCAGCGCGCACGACCATCGACTAGCGTCGCCATCGCCACCAACGTGTACAACGGGGTTTATTGTCAGTTTTCCTGAATATCACGGGCTCCTCCGGGCTGGCGGAGGATTTTAATCTATCGGGTGACGGGAGGAAAGCCTGAGCGGTCTTTTATCGCTTGGCAACATATTAACGGCTTGCACCGGCCAATTGTTTGCGCATCTCGTCGATGACCTGTGCATAATCCGGCTTGCCGAATATCGCCGAACCGGCTACGAAGGTGTCCGCACCCGCCTCGGCGATTTCGCGAATGTTATCCGGACCTACGCCGCCGTCCACCTCGAGACGAATATCCAGGCCGGATTGGTCGATCAACGCCCGTGCTTCGCGGAGTTTAGCAAGCGTCGAAGGTATAAACGATTGGCCGCCAAAACCCGGGTTAACCGACATCAACAAAATCACATCCAGCTTGTCCATCACGTATTTGATGTGCTCCAGGCCGGTTGCGGGATTCAAAACCAGGCCACTTTTGCAGCCTGCCTGCCGAATCAATTGCAGCGAACGGTCCACATGCCGTGACGCTTCCGGGTGAAAGGTAATCCAACTGGCGCCGGCGTCCGCGAAGTCGCCGATCAAACGATCGACCGGGTCGACCATCAAATGCACGTCTATCGGCGCTTGGACGCCGTAATCACGCAATGCCCGACAGACCATTGGCCCTATCGTTAGATTTGGGACATAGTGGTTATCCATCACATCAAAGTGCACTAGGTCGGCCCCCGCGCTCAACACTGCCGCCACTTCCTCGCCCAACCGTGCGAAGTCAGCCGCTAGGATTGAAGGCGCGATCAAATAGTTACTCATTGCCGGATTCCACAAAATGTACGCGGTTAACTATGCCGAATTAATTGTTATGCTGCAACGCCAACAGTTACAATTCACTGGTTGCGCCATCCGGAATTTTTGACCATGTCCGAACAAAGCTACCGCCTGATTATCTCCTGCCCGGACAGGGTCGGAATTGTCGCCGCCGTCAGTACGTTTTTGGCGCAGCAGGGCGGCCTTATCATTGAAGCCAACCACTATCGCGATCCGGAATCCGGCTGGTTCTTTATGCGCCAGGTGGTAAACGCGGCGTCCCTCGGCTACGGCGCCGATGAACTGCGAAAACGCTTTAAACCGTTGGCAGAGCAGTTCAGCATGGAATGGCATGTAACCGATACCGCAGTAGCGAAGCGCGTTGTATTGATGGCCAGCAAACAGGCGCACTGCCTGTCGGACCTGTTGTATCGCTGGCGAAGCGCTGAAATGCCGTTCGACATCCCAATGGTCATCTCAAATCACAGGGACCTGCTCAGCTACGTGGAATGGCACAATATCGACTACCATCACCTTCCCGTTGACCAGGACAACAAGGCCGCGCACTTTTCCGCGGTAGAGCGGCTAATCGACGATTGCAACGCGGATATCATTGTACTTGCCCGCTATATGCAAATTCTTCCGCCGGCGTTCTGCGAGAAGTTCGCGGGCAAGATTCTCAATATCCACCACAGTTTCCTGCCCGCTTTTGCCGGCGCCAAGCCCTACCACCAGGCCGCCGAGAGGGGGGTCAAGCTGATTGGCGCCACCTGCCATTTTGTCACCAAGGATCTGGACGCCGGCCCGATAATCGAACAGGATGTGGTCAGAATCAGCCACCACGACGACATTCCCGACCTGGTTCGCAAGGGCAAAGATGTGGAAAAAACCGTGTTGGCCAAGGGACTTCGCTACCACCTGGAAGACCGGGTGCTAATCCACGGCAACAAGACGATCGTTTTTGAATAGCCAGTGAGCCCGGCTAGCAACAGCCGCTACTTCCTGCAGTTCCCCGGTTCGCGCCAAACGGCGCTGACACACCACAGCCCTCAAAGATTCCACGGTGGGTCGAGAAATCTCCCTTGAACTCGAAGTGGGGCGCAAAGCGGGTTTCCTTTAACATCCGGTAGGTGTTGCCGCAAACCGGGAAGGCTTCTCCGGCGACAATCCGGTGGTGGGCATCCAGGGTAAAAGCGTCTTCGGCATTGGCTATGGAACCGCGGTAAACGACCGCCTGACCATAGTCTTCGCAGGCGGGCTCCAGGCTTTCCAGCTTAAACAGCCGGTAGGTAGCCGAGTAAAAACTGATTTGGCCCACTTTTTCCCTGACCCCGGGGTTTGCGATGACCAGCGGCCTGTCGGTGACCAATCGCGGGTCGGCAAAACCGGCCTGTTTAGCGATATTGATAAAGTCGTTCCAGTAAAGCGCCCCGGCCAGACACTCCCCATAGAGTACCGGATCAGACGCCAGTTCGGCAGGGATGCGCCTGTCTGCGTAGACATCCGAAAAGTACAACTCTCCGCCCGGCTTCAGCAAACGCCAGGCCTGCTGGAGAGCCGACTGTTTGTCCGGCGACAGGTTGATCACACAGTTGGAAACGATAACGTCGATACTCTGAGCCGGCAGCCCAAGTTCGTCCAGCTTTTCTATGTAGCCTTTGCGGAAGCTGACGTTGGCCTGACGATAGCCGAATTGCTCCCTGTGGAATTCAATATGTCGGTTGGCCACTTGCAGCTGTTCGTCCGTCATATCCACACCGATCACGGAACCCCGCTCACCCACCAGCGCCGAGAGCACAAAGCAGTCCTGACCTGAACCGCTGCCCAGGTCCAGGACTCGCAAGCCGTCGAGCAACTCGGGCGCCACCAGGCCACAGCCGTAGTATTTGCCGCTAACCTCGGGATGGATCTTCGCCATAATAGGCTTGATGTGCGATGGGATGCTGTCGAGGGTACAGCAGGCGTCGGTCTGCAAGTCCTCTGAGCCCTGCAAGGTCTTTCCGTAATAATCCCGTACGGCTTCGGTAACCGAATGCTCGGCCGGTCGTTGACTATTTTTCTGTACTGTTTCACGCATAGGTTATTCCACTGGAAGAGATGCCTGCTTGCCAGCCGCTTTGCCCAGCCGCCAGTTGTGATAGCTTTTTACCAGCGCCAACAACTTTTCCGGCGCGTTGGCACGCCGCCAGTCCCCGGCGACAAATTTGTTGGCCTCGCTGACGGTCGGGTATGAGTGAATGGTGCCGAGGATTTTACCCAACCCCCAACCGTTTTTCATCGCGGTGACAAATTCCGTAAGCAGGTCGCTGGCGTGATAACCCACAATAGTGGCGCCCAGAATCTTGTCCTTGCCGGGCGGCGTCAACACCTTGACAAAACCTTCCGCGGCATTGTCAGCGATAGCGCGATCCAGGTCGTCAATACCATATTTGGTCACTTCGTAGTCGATACCCGCTTGTCGGGCATCCTCCTCGCTCAGCCCCACATGGGCGACTTCCGGATCGGTGAAGGTCGCCCAAGGTATCACCGAATAATCCACTTTAAACTTTTTAAAGCCGCCAAACAGCGCATTTACGGCCGCGTACCAAGCCTGGTGGGAGGCCGTATGGGTGAACTGATAGGGGCCGGCGACATCGCCGCAGGCATAGATATTGGGGATGCGTGTGCGCAAAAATTCGTCTACGCCGACCGTGCCCTCAGGGGTAATTTCCACACCCACATCTCCCAGGCCCAAGCCGGCGACATTGGCTTTGCGCCCAACCGCCACCAGTAGCTTATCGAACACTACCTGCTTCGCGGCATCGCCTTCCAGCAAGGCTATTTGTTCCCCTTCACGGGTTTCAAAACCCACGGATTTATGATTGACCAGAATGTCTATCCCTTCACCGGCAAATTTCGCGGCGATAAAGTCAGAGACGTCCTCATCTTCCCTGGGCAGAATACGCGGCATCATATCCACCAGCGTGACTTGGGAACCGAGCCGCTGGAAGGACTGGGCAAGCTCACACCCTATCGGTCCCGCGCCCATGATCAACAGCCGGGTCGGCAATTCGCGCAGTTCCCAGAGGTTCTCGGATGTCAGATAGTCGACATTCTCTATCCCGGGAATAGGCGGGACAAAGGGGCTGGCGCCCGAGGCAATGACAATGCTGCGGGCACGAATAACTTCACCGCCTACCTCCACCTGCCAGGGCGAAACTATTCGCGCCTGACCTTGCAAGCAGTCGACCCCTAATTCGGTGTACCGCTCGACGGAATCGTGGGGCTCGATTTCCTCGATTACACGCTGTACACGCTCCATCACCTTGGGAAAATCCACTGCCGGCTGCGCGGCCACTATGCCCAGTTCACCGGCCCGTTTAACTTCTTTGACGGCTTTTGCCGCCCTGATCAGCGCTTTGCTGGGCACACACCCCGTATTCAGGCAATCGCCGCCCATTTTGTGTTTCTCTACCAGCGTTACCCTGGCCTTGGTCGCCGCGGCAATGTAGGCGCTGACCAGGCCGGCGCTTCCGGCGCCTATCACTACCATATTGGTGTCGAACTGCCGCGGTTTATCAAAATCCCGGTAAACGCGCCGGCGCTGCACACCTTCGACTATCGATCTGGCAATAAAGGGAAAAACAGCGAGCAGCATAAAAGATATGATGAGCCCCGGTGTCAGCACACCCTCTACGGACAACTCCTCAAGCGCGCCCAACTCCGCGCCCACATTCACGTAGACGATCGTTGCCGGAAACATGCCGAGTTGGCTGACCCAGTAAAATATCCGGGTTTTCAGCGGCGTCAACCCCATCACCAGGTTGATAACCACGAATGGGATCACCGGAATCAGCCTCAGGCTAAAAAGATAAAACCCGCCGTCTTTTTCGATCCCGCGATTAATGGTCTTCAGGTAGCCGGCAAACTTGCTCTGCACCCAGTCGCGAAGCAACACCCGCGCCAGCAAGAAGGCCAGTGTCGCGCCAATGGTGCTGGCGAAGGAGACCAGCAACACCCCGGTCCACAGGCCGAAGATAAGCCCGGCGATAACCGTCAGCACCCAGGCCGCCGGAATTGATAGCGCTGCGGCCAGGGTATAGAGCAGGAAAAAAGCGCCGGCTGTCAGCAGCGGCTGCTCCGCATAGAGCGACTGCAGGTAGACACCGGCCTGAAGAAATTGTTGGACGTCCACGTAAAAGACGGCCGCAACAATCAGCGCGACAACGATTATCAACAGAATCGGGCGTAACCGCATAATGCTCTCCTATCAACAGGCCGTTTAGAGTTGTTTTTGCCTGATCGGTTCAAAATAAGCGTATCAAAGTTCACGCTCCGCGCTCAATTGAAAACCAGCCGATAATTGGTTTTCTCCAGGTATTGTTGCTGTGCCCCAAGTTCCGCGCGAGTGAGCGGATGTCTTTCCAACCAACCTCCGGGAAAATCCAGTTGCAGCAAGTCATCGCCGACACTGCATCCAAGTTCCGGTATACCATCTTCCTCGGAGATGTACTTGAACAGATTAGCCAGCCTCAACAAAATGCAAAGGCGCTCGATGCGATTGCGTTGATTGCCATCCATCTCGATCATCAGGCTACCCGGAAATTTTTGCCGGTGTGCTCTAACCAATAGGGCGAGATCGGCTTGCTCGGAACGTGAAAAACCCGGCATATCCGCGTGTTGGACCAGGTACTGCCCGTGTTTATGGAACTGACTGTGGGAGATCGCCAAGCCGATTTCATGCAATCTGGCCGCCCGAGACAGCAACTCCCGATCTTCCCGGCCAAGTTCCCAGTCTGCTGCGGCCTGATCAAACAGCTGCAACGCCATCTTCTCGACATCTGTGGCATTTTGCTGATCTACCTGGTAGCGCTGCATCATCGCCGAAACCGTTCTCTCGCGCACATCTTCGTGGGAGTAACGGCCCAGCATGTCGTAGATAACGCCTTCGCGCAGTGCGCCTGGGGATGTCTGCACGATATCCAGTTTTAACGCGTCGAAGATGGCAAGCGTGATGGCCACGCCGGATGTAAAAACCGTTTGGCGAGCCTCCTTTAACCCCGCGATAGCGGCTAGGTCCTCGACTCGTTCGTAATTCATTAGCAATTTCTTCAGTTTTTCCAGGCCCTTTCGCGAAATGCCGCTCTCAGACCAGCCCTGGCTAACCAGCACCTGCTCTATGGCGCGCATGGTGCCGGAAGACCCCACAACGTCTTCCCAGCCCCGCTTTTTAAACAGTTTGCGAATTTTCAGCACTTCGAGATAGGCCGCTTGGTAGGCGGCCTCGAATCGCTTCGCAGATAGTTTGCCATTGACAAAAAATTGGTCCCGGTAGGACACACAACCCATATGCAGGCTCTCCAATAATCGGGCCTCGAACCTTTCGCCAACCACAAATTCGGTACTGCCACCACCGATATCCACAACCAGTCGGGATTTTTCATCGTCGGCCAGCGTATGGGCTACCCCTAGGTATACCAGACGCGCCTCCTCTCGACCGGAGATAACCTCCACCGGGCTACCGACTATTGCTCTTGCAGGCAGCGTAAAATCGCTGTAGTTTTTCGCGGCGCGCAGCGCGTTTGTTCCCACCACACGCACAGCTTGTGGGGAAACCCGGTCCAAAACCTGCCTGAACTGGGTAAGACACGCCAGTCCGCGGCTGATGGCCTGCTCGTCAAGACGCCCGTTTTGCAGTCCCGCCGCCAGTTGGACTTTCTCTCCCAATCGCTCGATAGGGCGGAGTTCGCCGTGATCGATCCGCGCCACAATCATGTGAAAACTGTTTGAGCCCAGATCGATAGCGGCTAAAACCGAATGTTGCTCTACAGTATTTCCCACTTGTCTCCCCTCATCGACAATCTGCTAACCTGTTGTTTGTTTACCGCGATGGGCTGATGTTATGATTACGCCATTCTATCCTTGAATACCTTGAATCACAGCCTTACCGGAGACATATTATGAGCGATAACATCGTTCACGTAACTGATGCGACCTTTGACGAAGAAGTACTGAAATCTGGCACACCCGTATTACTGGACTTTTGGGCCCCCTGGTGCGGCCCTTGTAAGATGATTGCGCCGATCCTCGAGGAGCTGTCCGGCGAATACGACGGCAAGGTCAAAATCTGCAAAATGGACGTGGACGAAAATCCCGAGACACCGGCTAAGTTCAATGTTCGCGGCATTCCCACATTAATTGTATTCAAAGACGGCGCGGTAGAAGCCACCAAAGTCGGCGCACTCTCCAAGACACAGCTGTCGGATTTCATCAGCACATCCATATAAACAACCCCACAATGGCCCCGACCGCCCCATTCTGCGTAACAAGTTGTTGCGATTTTTCGGGTAAGCGTTATACTTGCCCGAAAAATAGTTTAAACACTTAATGTCCTCCGACATAGTGGCCTGCCTGCAGACCCCAGTCTGATTGTCCGGGCGCCGAAACAACCAAACTTGATTTCCTCAACGGCTCGCGCCTTCATTTTTTCAATTAAATCAACATTCTTTTATGAACCTTACCGACCTCAAAACCAAACCTGTAGATGAACTGTTAACGATTGCCGAGCAAGTGGGCCTGGATAATCTAGCCCGCTCACGCAAACAGGACATTATTTTTTCTATTCTGAAACGCCACGCCAAAAGCGGAGAAGATATTTATGGCGACGGCGTGCTGGAAATCTTGCCTGACGGGTTCGGGTTCCTGAGGTCAGCGGACAGCTCTTACCTGGCCGGCCCGGACGACATCTATGTATCGCCCAGCCAGATTCGGCGCTTTAATCTGCGCACCGGAGATAGCATCGCCGGAAAAATCCGCCCGCCAAAAGATGGGGAGAGGTATTTCGCGCTGCTAAAAGTTGACGAGATCAACTTCGACAAACCCGAGAATGCGCGCAGCAAGATTCTGTTTGAGAATCTCACGCCGCTGTTCCCGGACGAGCGCCTGGTACTGGAAGCGGGCAATGGCTCTACCGAAGACCTCACCGGCCGCATTATCGATTTGGTAGCCCCTATCGGCAAAGGGCAGCGCGGACTGATCGTTGCGCCGCCCAAGGCCGGTAAAACCATAATGATGCAGCACATAGCGCAGTCCATTATCCGCGACAACCCGGAGTGCTACATCATTGTGCTGTTGATCGACGAGCGTCCTGAAGAAGTTACGGAGATGCAAAGGTCCGTTCGCGGCGAAGTCGTGGCTTCGACGTTTGACGAACCGCCCGCCCGTCACGTACAAGTGGCCGAGATGGTCATTGAAAAAGCCAAACGACTGGTGGAACACAAGAAGGATGTGATCATTCTGCTGGACTCGATAACCCGGCTGGCGCGCGCCTATAACACCACGGTTCCCTCGTCGGGCAAGGTGCTGACAGGCGGCGTGGACGCTCACGCGCTGGAACGCCCGAAGCGGTTCTTTGGCGCCGCGCGCAATATCGAGCAGGGCGGCAGCTTGACAATCATAGCCACCTCGCTGATAGATACCGGCTCAAAAATGGATGAGGTTATTTACGAAGAGTTTAAAGGTACCGGCAACATGGAGTTGCATCTCGACCGCAAAGTGGCGGAAAAACGGGTTTATCCCGCCATTAATATTCGGCGTTCAGGCACACGCCGCGAAGACCTGCTAATGGCGGAAGACGAGCTGCAGCGAGTATGGATTCTGAGAAAGCTGCTGCACGGCATGGAGGATATCGACGCCATCGAGTTTTTGATCGACAAACTGAAAGATACCAAGACCAACGAGGAGTTCTTTCAGTCAATGAAAAGGAAATAGCCCTAGGGCGCAAGGCGCTGAATCTGCCAGTCCCCGTTGTCGCCTTGCCGGTAATGGAACCGGTCGTGCAGCCTTTTCTCTCCACCCTGCCAAAATTCGAATTCAGAAGCGACAACCCTGAATCCGCCCCAAAAATCCGGTAAAGGCACATCGCCACGGGAGAATTTTTCCTTTATCCTGGCATACTGCGCTTCCAGCAAACTGCGAGAATCCAATCGACTGCTTTGGCGTGATGCCCATACCGCCAATTGGCTCTCCCTCGGCCTGCTGAGAAAGTACTTGAGCGCCTCGCGGGCGGGCAGCTTCTCTGCAACGCCGCCGATAATCACCTGGCGGTCCAACAGCGTCCAGGGAAACAGCAGGCAAACATTGGGATTCCCGGCAATTTCCGCCGCCTTGCGACTGCCAAAATTGGTGTAAAAAACCAGGCCGCGATCGTCAAATTGCTTGAGCAGCACGATGCGTTGCCAGGGCTTGCCATCACTGCTTACTGTGCTAATTGACATGGCCGTAGGGTCCGGAACATCTGAGGCCAGCGCATCCTTAAGCCAACGATCTAACTGCTCGTAGGGGCATGCCGAAAGGCTATCCCTAGTTAGACGTCCCGCGCCATATTCCCGGCGCTGATCTTCAAGTTTCATCTGAGAAATAAACCAACCATCCGCCATCAAATGTGGCACATTTTAACATCTCAACCACTTGCGGGCGATTCAGCGGTGTCTGTGCTTATAGGCATAAGCACACGCAAGGATTAGAATAAGCCTTGCTGTTTCGGGACAACCGTTAAAACGTTAATTCGTCTGCCAGTTTCGGCACACTTTAAGGACGGTTATTCTTACTATTAACCTGGCAATGAAATAAATTTCCCGTTTATTTCATTGTCACTCGACAAAATCGGGCGCACTTGCGCGGAAGTACTTGATTTTATTGAGCTCAAGCCGGCTTGCCGGGTTAATAACAACAGGATAATAACTATGAGCAATTATCAGCTTCCTCAAATCCAATCAAGCATTGTCTTAGCCTTAGTAGCGCTCGCGCTTCCAATCAGCACCATTGCAGAACCCTCGGATAGTGTCATCACAGAAGTGGATTTACTTTCGGACCTTCCTATAGTGACCAGCGCTTCACGAATGGCGCAGCCACTCAATAATGCTCCGTCCAGCATCACCATTATCGACCGGGAAATGATCCAGAAGTCCGGCGCCCAAACCTGGGTTGATTTGTTTCGAATGGTCCCCGGCTTTCAAAGCTATATTGTCAGCGGCAACAGAATGGCCATTTCGTCCCACGATATCGGTGCCGAGTTCCCCAATCACCTCGAAGTTATGGTTGACGGCAGGTCTGTTTACGAACCCATTTTCTCGACGGTTGACTGGAACATGCTGGGCATCAGCCTGCACGATGTCGAACGCATAGAAATTGTCCGCGGTTCCAATGCCGCCGCTTATGGCTCCAATGCGTTCTTGGGCGCTGTTAACATTATTACGCTGAGTCCCGCGCAAACAAGCGGCACGACCATCGAGCTGGCTGCGGGTTCGGCGGACACCCAGGCGATAAGCGTGTCACATAGCAATAGTTTGGGCGCGCTCAACTACAGAGTAGGTTTGAGCTTTAATCACAATGACGGTTTTCCATCTGTCTCTGGAAGGGCGAATCCTGAGCGGAATGGCTCGCTCGACGACTCCCGTGATTTGAGTGTTGTAAACCTGAGGGGAATTTATACCCCCAGCCTCAGAGATACACTGGACGCCTCTATCGCGTTTAGTCATCACAACACTGGCTGGGGCGACCCCGACCACCCCGACGAGTTTATTGCCGCCGATTACAACGCCGGTTACAGCTCGGTTAAATGGTCTCGCGACATAGCTACCGGCGACAGTTTAAAGTTGCACGCCTATCACAATTTTTACCACGGCAAGAATGATTTTGCCCCGCTCGCTTCCGAGCTGCTGAGCGAAGAGTTGGGTTTCCCGGTATCCTCATCGGATCTGCCCATACTTGCGGAGATGGTGTTTGGCGTCTCCGGCGTTGAAGACCAGCCATTGCAACTTGGCTTTGGAAGCATTCGCTCCAATCGCTATGACCTGGAATTTGAAAATCAGAAAGCGCTATCAGATGAGTTGAGGGTTACCTGGGGCATGGGCTTTCGACACGAGAATATTGAAAGCGATGTGTTGCTGGGTACCAGCGAGAGACGCAAAACCAATAGTCGACGCTTTTTTGCCCACAGTGAATGGCGACCGCTCTCAAGCATGGCTTTTAACGCCGGATTTATGCTGGAAAACAACAATATAGTCGATACTATTGCATCCTTACGGCTGGGGGGTAATTTTCATATCAAGCCGAATCAAACCCTTCGCGTGTCAGTGGCCAAAGCCGAGCGCTCCCCCTCGTTGGTAGAAGCGTACGAATTTCAAGTCGACCGGGTTGGCCCGCTGATCGTTGAGGCCATTCGTATCAGCGATCCACAATTGAGAGAAGAGGAGTTGACAAGTTATGACTTGGGCTACATAGCCCGCTGGCCCAAACAAAACCTGTTATTGGACATTCGAATTTTTAAGGAGGAACTGCAAGACGCAATACGAGGTAACAGGGTCCCTACGTCTTCGCTTATTTCAGACCCCAGCCTCGACCCTGTCGTCAAATTGAGAAACAACGAGTTTAACCTGGACAATGAGGGCGTTGAAATTCAATTGGATTACTTACCACTGGACCGGCTGAAAACCAGGTTTGCCTATACCTATACGAACTACGATGGGCGCTTTCCCGATACGCGAGAGGGAAGGGATCCCTTGGACCCGATAGCAAAACACACTGCCACTCTTTACCTAAACCTCGATCTGGTGGAGAGACTTTCCTTGGGCTCGCACATATATTACATGAGCGACGTGGAATGGGATGACGGTCACCTGGTGGACGGCTTTACGCGAGTCGATATGCAGCTGAGTTATCGCTTTTCATTAGGGAAACAGAACAGCGCGGTTTTACAACTGATTGCCCAGAACATCGGCGATGACTATCCCGAGTTTAATAGCAACAATGTTTTTGATACTCGGTATTTCCTAAATCTCAACGTGGAGTTGCCTTGAGCCATCTCGATCAAATCGAAGCGGTAGATTACAAACCATAAGTCTTTTAGCAAGCGATTGTCCCGCACAATGGTGGCCGGTGAACTAGATTGTAAGACGCCGTGTGGAGAATTTGGGTTAGACTACGGTTGTCAGCCTTCTAATTACGGCCAGGGAGCATAAATGGCAAAACGACATCGGACGTTAAAACCGCTTCAGTTGCTGCTCCTTGCCTGGCTTTGGGGCATATGCAATGCGCATGCGGAGCCACCGCAGCTTGTGATATTACTCTCCAGCGATCAGCCCTACTACCGGCAGACCGCCGATGCACTGCTGGAGAACATCGACGACAAGATTGATGTCTCCCACCGACTGATCGCCGCTGCCGATTTCGCCCCGCAAAACCACAACAACAGCGCCGGCCTGACCGTCGCTATCGGCACACGCGCCACAAAGAAGGCCCTTAAAACCTGTAGCAGCAAACCGGTTTTGAGCATCTTTATTCCCAAGACCACTTTCGAGAATATTATTAAATCTCGCAACGCCTGCGATCTCAAACAACGTATTTCCGCTATCTACCTGGACCAGCCGCCGTCGAGGTTCCTCGATCTCGCGCAGCAAATAAAACCCAATGCCGAAACCCTAGGGATAGTGCTGGGGCCGGTTTCTAAGGACCGTCTGCCCACGATTCAGCGACTTGCCGAACAGCGTGGTCTCACGGTAAATTCCGCCGTTATTTCCAGCCGCGACAATCCGATTGCGGTACTTCGCCCGCTGGTAGCGCAAAGCGACCTGGTCTTGCCGCTGCCCGACGAAGGCGCCATTAACCGAGCCGTCGCCAAATGGATTCTAAATCTCAGTTTCCAGAACAAAACACCGGTAATAGGGTTTTCCAGGGCCTACACGGAGGCAGGCGCGGTCGCCTCAGTCTATTCGTCACCAACGGATGTCGGCGACCACGCAGGCCAATTGATATCAAATTGGCTGTATAACGACGATCCATCTATCTGGTCGCCGCAATTCCCGGACGGTTTTACACTCAAGACGAATATCATCGTCAGCCGATCTTTGTATCTGAAACTGGCCCCTGCCGAAACGCTGAAACGGCGAATTAAACAGGCGGAGAGTCAACGATGAAATTGCCAACCATCCGCCTGTCTATCCAAAGCCGTCTGCTGCTGGCGATTCTCGCACCGATCCTGTTAATGACCGTTTTGATGGCGGTCTACACTATCCAGGCTCGCCACAATGATCTGGAAACACAGTTGAAAATCCGTATAGAAAATATCCGGGTTTATATTACCTCCACTGCCGATATTGCGCTGTATTCGGGAAATCTGGAAGCACTAAACAACATCGCCGAAGATCTTTTCAGATACTCAGAAAACACAGCTATTGCCTACCAGGACAAACAGGGGAACCTGTTGACTGCCTCGCAACATTTCAAACTGCCAGCCGTCAGCCTCAGCGATATCAGCCCCGATGTACCCTACATCGAAGGCGAGCTTTATTATCGCACGCCAATACTATTGTCCGGCATCGACTTTGATGATTACCAAGAAGAGCGCGAATCCGCTGAAGAAGAGCTGGTCGGCTGGGCCACCTTCACACTGGACCTCACGGATTTCAACCAGGAGCGCCAAGAGATCTATCTGTCGGCTATTGCGATTGCAATAATAGGGTTTCTCACCGCAATCTTCGCCACATTTTTAGTTAGCCAAACGATCACTTCTCCCATTCGGCAGCTAACCCGAACGGTGAGAACGCTTGAAGAAGGGAATCTGGAGGCCGTTGCTTCGGTAGACAGTAATGATGAGCTGGCAATTCTTGCCAACGGCATTAACCGCCTCACCGCGACAATAGTCGAGGGCCGCGATAACCTTGAGCAGCGCGTCAAAATGGCCACCGAGCAACTTCACCAGACGCTGGAACACCTGCAGCAAAAAAACCAAGAGATAGAGGAGGCGAGGCAACAGTCCGAAATGGCCAACCAGGCCAAAAGCGAATTTCTAGCCCGCATGAGCCATGAGTTGAGAACACCAATCACCTCGATACAGGGATTTGCCAGGCTGCTCAACTCCTCGTCTACCGACCTGGACGATAGGCAATACTGTACGGTTATCGACCAGGCGGCGGAGCAATTGCTGACGCTGATCAACGACATTCTCGATTTCAGCAAACTCCAGTCAAACACGGTTTCGATAGCGAGAAAGCCATTTGACCTTGCTGATTGCGTCGAGCAAGTGGTCTCACTGTTCTCGCAAACTGCCCAGGAAAAAGGCCTCGAACTGATACTGGATATTGACCCCGACTTAAATCTTGCCCGAATCGGTGACAAAAACCGCATCCGGCAAATCGTCAACAACCTGCTCTCCAACGCCATTAAGTTCACATCTAAGGGCGGGGTCTACGTTTTTGTGCAAAGAAGCCCCACAAACCCATTCTCGGTAGTGCTCGTCGTCCGCGACACCGGCATAGGCATCAAGCAGTCAAATCGCGAGAGCCTTTTCCAGGCCTTCTCGCAAGCCGACACTTCCATTTCGCGGCAATACGGCGGCACCGGGCTGGGGCTATCTATCGTAAAAAACCTGGTGGACTTGATGGAGGGCGCTATAGACATTAAAAGCGTGTGGGGAGCCGGGACGGAATTTTCAGTGACCCTGCCGGTTTCGGAAGACTTGTCCGAACACCAATGGACAGCACACAAACTGCATGCGTTGGTGGGCCACAGCAACAGCTATGCCTATACCGCAGTGTCGCATGCTTTGGCACGCTATGCAGTGACCACGGAGGAGTTGCAAGCGGATATGGGGAATATCGACGGAGCTGACCTGGTGATTTTTTACCTGGGTTCAGATTGCCAGCAGCGGGAGGAGTTTCCCGAGCAAATTATTCGAGCACGACAGTTGACAGACTGTGGTTTTATCGTGCTGCCGCCGGTTACGAACTTGCACAATCTATTCAGCGAACAGGAGCTCAGGAAAATTCAGCCGGCAGTGTTCATCCCCAACCCGCCCAGCCTTGCGTCGCTGAACAAGGCAATCACCAACGCCAAAAAACCTGCTGCCGCCACCACGGAGAGCACCCAGAGGAAACCGCTTCAAGGGTTGAACGTGCTGATCGCCGAAGATAACCAATTTACCAGTTTGCTGCTGGAAACCCTCATGGACAAGGCGGGGGCTCAGTTCATAACTGTTACCAACGGCAATGAAGCCATTAAAATCACCGAGAAGGAACCCTTCGATATTCTACTGATAGATGTACACATGCCGGAGAAAAACGGCGTGGACACTATTATGGAAATTCGGAACGGCAACACCCTCAATCAGGCCACTCCTATAATCGCACTGACGGCCGACATACTGCTTCAGGAAGAGCGGGCGTTAAACGATATTCCGACATGCCAGTTACTGCTAAAACCCTTTGACGAAAGCTACCTGCTTGAGCGCATCAGGCATGCGGTGGGTTTCTCACTGTCGACCCCCAGCACGAATATTTCCTGTAGGGAAAGTATTCCTGAGAACCTCTACATTGAGGAACTGACCCGTCTGTTGGGTGAGGCACGGACCGCCCTCGACGCCGGCAATATCACCGAGGCACGTGAGCAGACCCATCAAATGATTGGTATTGCCGGGGTTTTCAATTTTGACTCCTTGGAAGATCGGATAATCACGCTGCATCAAACCATCAAGTCAGAAAATACTGATGATATTGAGAAAGCGGTGGCGGGGATGAAGGACGCACTGTTGGCGTTCGGTGATAGCAACTAACCGCATCTATTCCGCGGCCACCTGGTTCAATACGACGCTAAAGCTTTCTCACAGCAACAACGCCATCCACCTCCCCGATAGCCTCCATCAACTCGTCACCGGGTTCCTCCTCAACGTCAATGATGTTATAGGCAATATCCTCGCGGCTTTTGTTCACCATATCAATCACGTTGATATTGCGATCCGCCAGCAGCGACAAAACGCTTCCCAACACACGCGGCACATTATCATTGCAAAAAGTAATGCGGTAACCGCCGTTGCGTCCCATAGAGATCTGCGGGAAATTAACCGAGTTTTTGATATTGCCGTTTTCCAAATAGTCCATTAATTGGTCAGCAGCCATAATTGCGCAGTTCTCCTCGGCTTCGCCGGTGCTGGCGCCAATATGCGGCATCAGGATGACATTTTTTCTACCCAGCAACTCCGGGGTCGGGAAGTCGGTAATATAACTGCTCAGGATGTCAGCTTCCAACGCGGCAATCAACGCTTCCGTATCGACAATCTCCTCGCGAGCGAAATTGAGTAACTTGGCGCCCAGTTTAAAACTCTTCAGAGTTTCCGTATTGATCATATGCCGGGTCGCCTCTATGGCCGGCACATGCAGGCTCACGAAATCCGCTCTCGCCAGCAAACTCTGCAGGTTCTCCATTTTCTCCACCTGACTGGACAATTGCCAGGCGGCCTCAACCGATATTGCCGGGTCGTAGCCGAGCACGTGCATACCCAGTTCAAGAGCCATGTTGGCCACCATCGAACCGATTGCCCCCAGACCCACAATACCTATCGTCTTACCGGCTATTTCAGAACCCGCAAACTGTTTTTTTTGCTTTTCCAGCAGCGCCGCCAATTCCGCGCTGTCGGTTATCTCGGTCAGACTCTGGACATAGTTCATGCCGCCAAATATGTCCCTCGAACCGATCAGCAATCCCGCCGCCAACAACTCTTTGACCGCGTTGGCATTCGCACCGGGGGTGTTGAAAACCACGATACCCCGCCTGGTGTATTCGGGTACCGGAATGTTGTTGACACCGGCGCCGGCCCTGGCCACGGCGGTGACACTGCCGGGAAGCAACTCGTTGTGCAGTTTGTGACTGCGCAACAATATCGCGTCGGGCTCATTGAATTCGCTTGCCAGCTCGTAGGTTTCACGGGGAAACCGGTCAAGCCCCTTGCAGGAGATCTGGTTGTAGGTACGGATTTTGTACATGTTTACTCCGGAAAAATAACGTTATTCAACAGGGCCTGTTAACCCTCGCCTAGGACACTTGCCGGCGAGCCCAGTCCAGCCAAGGCATCAGCAATTCCAGGTCGGCCCTCTCCACCGTCGCGCCACACCAGATTCTGAGACCCGCCGGCGCATCCCGATAGGCCCCTATATCGTAGGCAACATGCTCGGATTCAAGCAGCTTAACCATTTGTTTAACCTGCTCGGGACTCAGGTCGAGGCTGAGGCAAACGCTGGTATTTGATCTTTGCGAGGGTTTTTGCGCCAAGAAGCTTATCCAGCTGTTATCCGCGACAAATGCCTCTATTACCGCCAGGTTTTCACGGGATTTTGCGATAACACCCGCTTGCCCACCCTGGGTCTTTATCCAACGCAGGGCATCCAGATAGTCGGCAACGCAGAGCATCGAAGGCGTGTTAATGGTCTCCCCGCGGAAAACACCCTCGATTAACTTGCCCCCTTTGGTCAGGCGGAAAATTTTTGGCAACGGCCAGGGCGGCGTATAGGATTCCAGCCGTTCCACAGCGCGCGGGCTGAGAATCAGCATGCCGTGCGCGCCTTCGCCGCCCAACACTTTTTGCCAACTGAAGGTCGCCACGTCCAGCTTTTCCCAGGGCAACTCCATGGCAAAAACCGCCGAGGTGGCGTCGCAGATAGCCAAGCCCTGACGGTCCGCTGCTATCCAGTCACCATCCGGAACCCGAACACCCGAAGTGGTGCCGTTCCAGGTAAACACCAGGTCGTGCTGTGGGTTGGCCAGCGACAGGTCCGGCAACTGTCCGTAATCCGCCGTGTATGTGTGAACCTTCTCCAGCTTTAGCTGCTTCACCACATCGGTCACCCAGCCCAACCCAAATGACTCCCAGGCGAAGACATCAACCGGCTTCGGACCCAGCAAGGACCATAGCGCCATTTCAACGGCTCCGGTATCAGATGCAGGAACCACCCCAACTCGATAGCCTTCGGGCAACCCAAGCAGCTCGGCGGTGTCCGCACAGACCTTGCCAAGTGCTTCCTTGCCCAGGGCTGAGCGGTGCGACCTCCCCAATGTAGATACATCCAGTGCGGCAACCTCATAACCGGCGTGCTTGCTGCACGGGCCTGAAGAAAAATTGGGATTAGCGGGTTTTTGCGATGGTTTCATGTCTGTGGCGCCCAAAACGCTAGGATAAGCTGAGGAACCCGATACTGGTTCGCGTTCGTTTAAAAGGGGCGCAATTTTAATCCCCTTTGCCTGACGAGCAAAGGGGTTCGCCTGTTTTTATTACAATAAGTTATCTGTGGGGGAGCCAGGCGATGTAATGGCTGGTCTATTGCAAGCCTTTGCCTTCCTTTTCAACAAGGTATGTCGCAACTTCCAGCATCTTTTCCTGACTGCCGACATGCTTTGTGGAAATACGGAACTTGCCGTTGACGACCAGTTCCGGGGTGCCCTTGGTGCGATAGCCGCGCTGCCTAGACTCCCCAACCCTGACAGATTGGTTCACGCCAAAGGAGTTGAACGTCTTGCTGAATGACGCCTTGTCAACGCCTTCACCGGCAAATAATTCCGCGATTTCAGTTTCCGTCGCCAGACGTTGCTTTTTCAGGTTCATGGCCTCAAAAATCTTGATGTGGACCTTATCCAGAACATCCATTGCCCGGGCCGTATAATAAGCCCTAGCATGCAATGTCATGTCCTTGTGCCAAATTGCCGGCACCCTGGTAAACACAGCGTACGCCGGCAGACTTTCAAGCCAGCCCTCAATTTTCGGCTCGAAATCATAACAGTGGCTGCAGCCGTACCAGAAAACCTCCGCCACTTCCACGCGGCCGGGATCCACGGTCGGAACTGCCTGCGGCAGCACTTCGTAGTGAACACCCGCCTGAAAAGGCTCATTGTCAGTGGCCTGACAAGCCATCATCGGCAGTAACAGCAGGCCGAAACAGACAATTTGAGTGAAGCGTTGCATGTAATACTCCCTTGATTAGCCCTGTTCTAACAACTATGTATTTCCCGACAATAACCACGGCCGGGATAATAACGACTATTATTGCGCATATCAGTTCACAAACCACCGAAAAGCGCACATAAAAAAAGCGACTCCATCAAGCCGCTTTTCCTGAGTCAACGCCCGTTACTGGTGTAATCCGGCAATATAGTTCGCAACAGCGTCGATCTCGACATCGTTCATATTCGCCGCCACGCCCCGCATTACCCGGGTATCGCCATCATTGGTCCTGGCCGACGGGTTGTCCGGATCATGGGCGCCGGTGCGAAAGGCACGCAACTGTTTGGCAATATATTGCGCATGTTGGCCACCCAGCGCCGGATATCCGGCCGGATGATTGCCTAGGCCGGAGGGCGAATGACAGCCGGTGCAAGCGGGAACACCCGTTTTCATGTTGCCGCCGCGGTACACCCTCTCGCCAACATCCAGATTTGCCTCCTTGGCGCCGGACAACTGGATCGGTTGCGCCGCATAATAGGCGGCTATGTCGGCAAGGTCCTGGTCGGACAGTGCGTCCAGCATCCCCGTCATCTCAAGGATCTTGCGAGTGCCCTTTTTGATATCAATAAGTTGCTTGGCCAGGTACTTTTCTCCCAGGCCCGCCAACTTCGGGAAATTCGGCGCAGGGCTGTTGCCATCCGTCCCATGGCAAGCGGTACACATCGCCGTTTTGTTCTTGCCGGCAGCCGCATCGCCGGCCCCATGCGCCAGGGATACCCATGCGCTCAATCCCAGCAAAACATAAGCAATTTTTTTCATTTGTTTATCCGTCTTATGGCCAAATCGAATTTGCTACAAGGTATTGGCAGCAGCCAATATGGCGTATTTTCCCCGCAAAAGGCCGGCATTATATACCATTCGCCCCGTTAGCTTAATAGTCTTGCCATCCGCCGATTATTCCACCAAACTGCCGCGCGATGACCGAGTCAATTGCATTTAACCGCGCCCGTTTTGAAAAGAGCGCGCCAAGCCTCCGCCAATGCCCGGCGGATGAAGGCATAGAGGTGGCTTTTGCGGGTCGCTCAAACGCCGGAAAATCCAGCGCCATCAACACGTTGGCTCAAAACGGCAAGTTGGCGCGCACCAGTAAAACCCCCGGCAGAACCCAGTTGATTAACTTCTTCTCCCTCGGAGACAACAAGCGACTGGTGGACCTACCGGGATATGGCTTTGCCAAAGTGCCCAGGGCAATGAAGCAAACCTGGGACCACAACCTGGCGGAGTACCTGCAGCGCCGCAAATCGCTCAAGGGACTGGTGTTGTTGATGGATATCCGCCACCCGTTGCAGGACTATGACCGACAGATGATCCGCTGGGCGGCTGAATCCCTGCTGCCGGTGCATATATTGCTCACCAAGGCTGACAAACTAAAATATGGGCCGGCCAAGGCCGTGCTGCTCAAGGTAGTTGAGCAGCTGCAACGGGAAGGCCTCAGGCACGAGGTCTCGGTGCAGCTATTCTCAGCGCTTAAGCAATCTGGGCTTGAGGAGTTAACGGCGCTGCTTAACGACTGGTACGCCGACTTGCCGACCGATGGATAAAAAAAACCCTGACCAAGATCGGCCAGGGCTTGCTTTGCTGTTGCTTGGGAAATCAAGCTTTGCACTAAATATTGGGGGAGAAAGCAGCAACGAGTGCTTGCGGTATCTTTGATAACAACGTCCCGAAAAAGTTCAACTTTTTTACGCTTCCTTGCGGTAGTAAAACGTATTGAGTCGACCTTATGGCGAATTTCGTGAAAAGATTTGACGTTAACCCGCCGATTGAATTCACGACCAGATCTGGACGATTCTCGTGTTGGGTTGGTGCCACATGCCCGCGGCCATCTGGGGACAGTGTTTGAGACTCGCTGTGAACCCATCCCTGGGCGCTCCGCACCGGCTTCCCTGCCGGTGAGGGTCTCAAACACTGTCCCCAGACGCCCGCTTACAGCGGTGCTACTTGTGACGCCCTGAGCGGGTATCTAGGAATGACTTTTGAGACCCTCGTCGACAGGGATGTCGACGCGGAGCTTACACGGACGTATTCACAGCGAGTCTCAAAAGTCATTCCTAGATAACCGCGGGATGCTGGCACCAAACCAACAGTGGAGGCACCTGCTACTGAATCAATGCGCCTCATCCCAGTTATCCCCGACCCCAGTATCCACAATTAGCGGTATATCCAGCGTCGCGGCCTGGGACATCAACTGGGGCAGGCGATCCAGCACCGCATCCAGTTCCTGTTGCGGAACTTCGAGCACCAACTCATCGTGGACCTGCATAATAATCCTCGCATCCAATTCATCCGCCTCCAACCAGTTATCCACCGCCACCATCGCCCGCTTGATAATATCGGCCGCCGTGCCCTGCATGGGCGCGTTGATTGCCGTGCGCTCGGCGGCTTGCCGGCGCATCGCGTTGCCGGCATTGATATCCGGCAGGTACAGCCGCCGGCCGTAAAGCGTTTCTACATACCCCCTGTCCGCCGCGGTCTTGCGAATCTTCTCCATATACCTGTGTACACCCGGATAGCGGTCAAAATACAAATCGATGTAAGCCTGTGCCTGCTGGCGGCCTATATTCAGCTGCCTGGCCAGCCCAAACGCGGACATACCATAGATCAGCCCGAAGTTGATCGCCTTGGCATTGCGGCGCTGCTCGCTGCTAACCGCTTCCAACGCCACGCCGAAAACTTCCGCTGCCGTAGCACGGTGAACATCCAATCCCCTGGAAAAGGCATCTAACAGCCCACCGTCGCCAGACAAGTGCGCCATAATCCGCAGTTCTATCTGCGAATAGTCCGCGGCAACCAGCTTGCAGCCGTCGGCCGCCACAAACGCCTGCCTGATCCTGCGCCCCTCTTCAGTCCTCACCGGAATATTCTGCAAATTCGGGTCCGTCGACGACAACCGCCCGGTTGCAGCCACCGCCTGGTGGTACGAGGTGTGGATTCGCCCGGTAACAGGGTTCACCATCGCAGGCAGCTTGTCCGTGTAGGTAGATTTCAATTTTGACAAACTGCGGTGCTCCAACAGGAGTTTCGGCAACGGGTAATCCAGCGCCAGCTCCTGGAGCACTTCTTCTCGTGTGGAGGGCGCACCCTTGGCGGTTTTTTTTATTATCGGCAGCTTGAGCTTCTCGAACAGCACCTCGCCCAGTTGTTTGGGGGAAGACAGATTAAACGGCCCCCCGGCCAGTTCGTGGGCCTGGCTTTCCAATTCAACGATACGCAACCCCAGCCGATGGCTCTGCTCGTTGAGCCGCTGCGCATCCACCAGTGCACCGCTGCGCTCGATTTTCGACAACACGGGCACCAACGGCATCTCTATGGTTTCAAAAACCCCTTTTAACGATGTTTCCGCTGCAAGTTTTGGCCACAGCGTCCGATGCAGCCTGAGGGTGATGTCAGCATCTTCCGCCGCATAGGGAGAAGCCTTTTCTAACTCAATTTGATTAAACGTCAGCTGTCCAGACCCTTTCCCCGCGATATCCTCAAAGTGGATTGTTTTTTCCCCCAAGTATTTCAACGCCAGGGTGTCCATATCGTGTCGCGATCCGGTAGCATCCAGCACGTAGGATTCCAGCATGGTGTCAAACGCCACACCGCGCATGGCGACGCCGCAACGCGCCAGCACGCTCATATCATATTTCAGATTTTGGCCGACCTTAGTTCGCTTGGGATCCTCCAGGAAAGGCTTGAACTTCCGCAAAACCATTTCCCTGGTCAACTGCTGGGGGGCGCCCAGATAATCGTGAGCCACCGGAATATAGGCGGCTCTATCGGGCGAGACAGCCACGGAGATACCCACCAGCTCCGCCTGCATATAATCCAGGCTGGTGGTTTCGGTATCAAAAGCAACCACCTCGGCCGCCATAATCTCTTCCAGCCAGGCGTCAAGCTGCGCTTCGTCCAGGATAGTCTGGTAGTCCTTTCCGGCACGCTCGGCGGTTTCCGTGTCTTGCTCATCAAGTAATTCTTCCAGCCATGCCTTGAACTCCAGTTCCCGAAACAGGGCCAACAGGCGCTCGTTGTCAGGCGCCGCTTTGGCCAACGTATCCGCGGTTTCCGACAAAGCCAGGTCGCATTTGATAGTGGCCAACAACTGCGACAGGAAGGCCTGATCGCGGTACTCCAACAGCTTTTCCGATAACTTTTTAGCGCCGCGCACGGGCAGCTCAGCGACTTTTTCCGGGTCTGCGTAAATCTGCTCCAGGCTGCCCATAGCTTGAAGCAGTGCAACGGCAGTTTTCTCCCCTACCCCCGGAACACCGGGAATATTGTCGGACTTGTCTCCCAGTAACGCCAGGTAATCGATAATGCGCTCGGGGGGCACACCGAATTTGTCGACCACCCCCTGATGTGACCAGCGCGTGTCATTCATGGTGTTAACTATAGTGATCTGCTTGTTTACCAACTGCGCCATATCTTTGTCGCCAGTGGAAATTACCACCCCCATGCCTCGGTCGGCAGCCTGGCATGCCAGCGTGCCTATCACATCATCCGCCTCGACACCCTCCTCCACCAGCATCGGCCAACCCATCGCCATCACTATGTCGTGAATAGGTTGAATTTGCTGCCTCAATTCATCCGGCATCGGCGGCCGGTTAGCCTTATACTCGGCGTACAGCTCATCCCGGAAGGTCTTGCCCTTTGCATCGAACACTATCGCCATTTGACTATCGGGAAAGTCCTTCTCCAGGCGTCGCAACATGGAGATAACGCCCTTTACGGCGCCGGTGGGTTGGCCTTTGGAATTGGTGAGTTGCGGCAACGCGTGAAAGGCGCGGTAGAGGTAGGATGAACCGTCGACCAGCACCAGTGGAGGAGTTTCTGTCATATCAGCGATTGGCTCCCTGGTGAACGGAAAGATATACAAGGGCCATCATATCACTCACTGCTGTTGCAAGCGGAAAAACCCGCCGCGACCTCCCGAATCAAGTCCGTGTATACCCTTGACTCGCCGCTCGCACCCAACGGATCAACGGTCACCACATTTACGCCCAGCTTGCTCGCCAGATTTATAACCTGTGCTGAAGGGCGCGGCGTTTCCGATACCAGGCAATCTACCTGCTTGTGCCCGTATACGCGAGCCAATTCTCGCGGACCGACGAGAATGCCGGATTGGTCGTAAAGTGACCCCAGAATTCTCAGCGATGGGAAATTAGCAGCGAAATGCCGGTAGGCGTCGTGTTCCGCAATGCAGTTGATAGTCGATTGAGCGAACAGTGTGTCCAGTTCGGTTTCGAGGTCTTGCACGCGCTCTGCAAAAATTGCCAGGTTCCCGGTCAGGCGATTTGCGTATACCGGGTATTTTTCTCCCAGCGCAGTCACCAGTGCGCGTGCGATAACCAACCCGTTTTCCGGATTCAGCCAAATGTGCTGATCCGCTATGGACATAGCTGGCGTACTAATTCCCGCCAAACCGGATGCCGTTATGGTATCGCTGTTTCTGGCGCGTTCAATCGTCGCCGCCAGAGGCGCCTCCATACCCTCGCCGACCCAGAGCAGCAAATCTGCGTTGGTTATCAAGCGGTGCTGGGACAGTCGGATGGCAAAGTGGTGCGGAATTTCACCATCGGGAAGTAACTGCCGAATCTCAATCAAATCACCGGCAATTTCATTGGCAATCAGAGTAAGCGGCTTGATTGAGGTCACTACCAGGGGTTTGGCTTGCGGTGACAACCCAGGTTCCGAAGCCAGGGGTTGCGAGCCGAGCGCCGCTACGCCAAACAATATCAGCCATAAGCATTTATTTAGTGCGTTACAATATAACATATCGCCGAAAACCAAACGTCTCACGTCTACAATTGACAATGATAATTTTTCCATGAATAGTACAGTATATCGTTATTCCGACGGTATAAGCCGTGCTAAGCAACTCAAAGGCCGCCCATTATAAACACGACCATCAGCGATGCATAAGCGCCGCGATTAAACACGGCAAGTCACTTTGCGCCGCCAGCAATACCCGGCTCACCCCCATCAGGGAGGCGGTGCTATCCCTGATTTGGCAGAGCCACAAACCACTCGGCGCCTACACCATTGTCGACCAACTCCCAGCCGTGCTGGGCAAACGCGTGCTGGCGCCAACCGTCTACCGGGCAATCGACTTCCTGCTGGAAATGCACCTTATTCATCGAATAGCCTCGCTCAATGCCTATATCGGCTGTCCTTTTCCGGGTAGCAGCCACAGTGATATGTTCCTGATCTGCAAAGTGTGCGGTACGGCGGCGGAATGCAGCGCGCCCTCAGTAAACGATGCCATTTCCCGAACCACGCTAAAAACCGGTTTTCAGATCGAATCTCAATCGCTGGAAATAATCGGGCTTTGTCCCGCTTGCCTGGAGTCAACCAATGCCGGCAGTTGAAACCGCCCAACCATTGGTTAAGATTGACGGCATTTCAAAGCGCATTGCCAAAAGAACGCTGTTAGACAAGGTCAGTTTTTCCATTAACAAAGGGCAGATCCTCACATTGATTGGCCCCAATGGCGCAGGCAAAACCACCCTGGTGCGCTGTCTTATCGGCTTGTCGCAGCCCGACAGCGGCGCGGTGATCAAAGCCCCGGGGCTGCGCATCGGCTACATGCCCCAGAGGCTGTCCATAGACGATACGCTGCCACTGACCGTACTGCGGTTCCTGCAGCTTGCGGAGCCCAGGCGAGCGCTTTGCCTCGATGCGCTTGAGCAGGTTGACATACTCCATTTGCGAAAGCGGCCCGTGCAAAAGCTCTCCGGCGGCGAAACCCAGCGAATGCTGTTGGCGAGGGCACTGCTTCGCCAACCCAATTTACTGGTTCTCGACGAACCCGTGCAGGGCGTCGATATCGCCGGCCAGGAATCCCTCTACAGGCTTATCGGACAACTCCGTGATTCACTTGGCTGCGGCGTGCTTATGGTATCCCACGATTTACATCTGGTGATGGCGGCAACCGATGAAGTCATCTGCCTGAACCATCATATATGTTGTCAGGGTTCGCCGGCGTCAGTTTCCGCCAGCTCTGAATACACGGCATTGTTCGGCGTCCGCACGGCGTTATACAGCCATCAACACGACCACAGTCACGGGCTCGATGACGAAGTCGTTGAAGCGCCTGGCAGGGGGCAGGGCGACCATGCCTGATTTTGTTATCAGCGCGCTGCTGGCCGGAGTAGGCGTAGCCCTGGTGGCCGGGCCGTTGGGTTCGTTTGTGGTATGGCGCCGAATGGCCTATTTCGGTGACACGCTGGCGCACGCTTCACTGCTGGGAATCGCCCTGGCCCTATGGTTATCCGTCACGCCGGGAGTCGCCGTATTTGCCGTTTCACTGGCGCTGGCCATGCTATTGGTCGCGCTGCAGCAGCAGCGGTTATTGGCAACCGACACGCTGCTCGGCATCCTGGCCCACAGCACATTGGCGACAGGCATGATCGCCATCAGCATTATACCCGGCGCCCGGATCAACCTCGAAGGATTACTATTTGGCAACCTGCTAGCCGTGACAAGTAAGGAAGTACTTACTATTTGGGTAACCTCCCTGATTGTCGCAACGCTGCTGTCGGTGTTCTGGAACAGGTTGCTCGCGATAACCGTCCATGAGGATCTGGCGCAAGCCGAGGGCATTCCCGTCGCCGGCATACGGGCGTTGCTTATGCTGGCGCTCGCGCTGGTAATTGCCATTGCCATCAAGGTGGTCGGCGTATTGCTGATTACCGCACTGATGGTTATTCCGGCCGCCACGGCAAGGCGTCTGTCGAGCACACCGGAGCAGATGGCGATAGCGGCCAGTTTGACGGCGGTTTTATCGCTGTGCGCAGGATTGTGGATCGCCTGGCAGTGGGATACGCCCGTCGGGCCATCGGTCGTCATCGCAGCCGCCGGACTGTTTCTGCTGTCGCTGGTAAAAACGCAGCAGGCTTGAAGCCTGCCGGGCAACTGTTTCCGGATGGAGACTAACTAGGAATCCTCAAACATCTGCCTGATGGATCGCCAGGCAACCTGCATATTGCCGTACTCGACCGGCTGCCTGAAAAACCCGTGGTAGTCTCCTCGGGGATTGATAATAACCAAGTTGCCGCTGTGGTCGACAGTATAGCTACCGTCTTCCAAGGGCACCTTGACGTAGGCGATATTCAACTCGGTTGCCAGTTTTAGAATCACAAAGGGGTTGCCGGTTATGCCGGTAAAGTCCTCATGAAAGTAAGGCACATAGGTCGCCAGTTTTTCCGGGGTATCCCGTTCCGGATCCACGCTTAACAAAACTATCTGCAAATCCTGTTGTTCTTCCGGCTGTAATGCGCGATACATCTTCGAAGCGGTCGCCATGGTTGTGGGACAGATATCGGGACAGTGGGTAAAACCAAAGAATATCAACGTCCACTTGTCTTGAAACGCCTCCTTCGTCACCCTGTTTCCGTGGTGATCAACAAGCTCGAAATCGCTGAAGCGACGCGGCGTTCCCAGTAAATAAGCGCCGTTATCGCGCAGTTCGTATTGGTTGAGCACCCTGGGTTGGGTCATTTTGTAAACAAACCCACTTAAGATAACGGTGACAGCAATCAAAACAGCGACGACCGTCAACCGCACGCCCAGTTTGGCAGACATCCCTTGAAGCTCCGGCATGCTTTATCCCAACCTCGTCATGAAACAATCAAATAATGGTCCAACAGCATTACCATAAACAATGCCATCAGGTAGATAATGGAATACTTAAAGGTGTCCATTCCGGCGCTTTTCGACTTGCCGCGCCACAGCACAACCGCCCAGTAGAGAAATCCCAAGCCGAGCGCCACAGCGCCCAATAGATAGAGCCAGCCGCTCATGCGGGTTACGAAAGGCAGTACACTGACGATTAACAAAATAACCGTATAGAGCAGAATATGCAGTCGCGTGTACCTGATGCCGTGAGTTACCGGCAGCATCGGCACGCCCGCCTTGGCGTATTCGTCCCGGCGATGCACCGCCAAGGCCCAAAAATGGGGCGGTGTCCAGGCAAAAATAATTAATACCAGCAGCAGTGCATGCCCGTGAATCTCGCCGGTTACCGCGGTCCAACCGAGCAGCGGAGGCGCCGCGCCGGCAAGCCCGCCAATCACGATATTCTGAGGCGTAGCGCGTTTTAAAAACAGCGTGTAGACCACCGCATAGCCCAGCAGCGAAGCCAGCGTAAGCCAGGCGGTCAAGGCGTTGATATAGACAAGCAAAACCGCCATCCCGGCGGTACCCACCAGGGTAGCGAAAACCATCGCCTGTAAAGGCTCGACACGCCCTTTTGCGACTGGCCTGTTATGGGTGCGCGCCATGAGCAGATCGATACGTCGATCCACCAGGTGGTTGACAGTTGCCGCCGAGCCGGCGCAGAGCGCGATTCCCAAATTGCCAAGCAGCAGCACATCCAACGGCACGGCACCCGGGACAGACAGCAGCATGCCGATTACGGAAGTCAGTATCATTAGCGCCACGACATTGGGCTTGGTTAACTCCAGGTAATCACGCCAACTGGCCTTGCTGGCTTTTAACTCCACAGTCATTCTACTGTCACCTCGGAATAAGACATCCAGATGCGGGTGGCCAGCGTTACCAATACCGCCAGCAACAACGCACCTCCCGCGTTATGCAACACCGCAACACTCAAGGGAACCATAAACAGGATATTACTAATTCCCAGGGTAATCTGTACAGCCAGCGCCAACAACAGGATGCCCGCCATTCGCTTTAGCCGAGCATCCGCCAGATTCATCAAGCAGGCCGCCAGCACCACCAGATAAATCGTCGTGGCCAGGGCGCCAACGCGATGTGCCACGTGAATCGCCGTCCTGGCGTCGCTCTCCAACAAACCGCCCAGGTAGTTAGGGCCAATGGTTTGGAACAGGTTGAACCCTGCCTTGAAATCCATATTGTCCGGCCACCAGCTATTGTGGCAGGTGGGGAAATCGTAGCAGGCGAACGCTGCATAGTTAGAACTGAGCCAACCGCCCAGCACTATTTGCGTGGCAACCACGACAATACCGACAATTACCCAGTGCTTGAAGCCCTGCAGACGCTGCCAAACCGACTCCTTCAATCTCCAGCAGCGGTTATCAAGCCGTAAAGTCAACACCCACAACAGGGAAAAGATAGACATGCCACCCAACAAATGCAAAGTCACTATTTGCGGCCAGAGCTTTAAGGTTACCGTCCACATACCGAACATCGCTTGCCAGATAACCAAAAATAGCAGCAGTATCGGCAGGCGGAAAGGATGACCCGGCCGCTCAACGTTCTTCCAACCGATCCACGCCAACCCGGCAATGACCAGCGCCAGACCGCCGGCGAAATAGCGATGCACCATTTCCGGCCAGGTCTTATCGGTTTCTACTGGCGCCTCGGGAAACAATGCGTCCGCCCGGGCAATTTCTTCGGCGTCGTTGGGCCACAGCAGCTGCCCGTAACAACCGGGCCAGTCAGGACAGCCCAGACCCGCGTCCACCAGCCGGGTGAATGCACCTAGCACCACAACTACCAGCGCCAGGCAGGTCGCCGCCAATGCCAGGCTGAATCCTTGTTTACGTCGCTTGTGTTCGTTAAACAGAGGCATGATCAAGAGCAGCTCTCATTTGCCGGACGAGTATTTTAACAGGTGGTTGAGGTCTTCCAACATACCGCCGCCGTCACTGTCGGCAGCGTAGTGCATCATCGCATTGCCGCTCTGATCCACCAGCAGGGCAATGCCGCGTTCCGTGTTATCAATGGTCGAGCGGCTCAGCCATGCACGCCAGTCGCCCGCCGAGGTATACAGCACTTTGAGATAGGGGTGCTCCTTCAAGTGATCACTGAATTCTTCCGACAACCGACCCTCGGTGGCAATATAAATTCGTTCAAACCGCTGCGCATCCCTGCCCAACCGCAGATGCACCTGCCTGGTGGTGTGGATCATTTCCCGGCAAGCATCCAGGCACGCGGCATCGCCCGGAATCAGCATGCGCCACTTTACTTTCTGTTGGGCGTGCCGCCAGGATTCTCCGCGTCCGTCCCGCAGCGTGAGCTGCCTCAAGGGTAGCAACGGGCTAATTAGATCGCCGTGGTTAGTGGTGCCCAATCGGCTTAACAGCGCCTGCCGCTCTTGCTCGTTGTTCGGCATCACAAAGTAGCCGGCCACCATAACACCGATAACCATGCCAATCATTATCAGCAACTGTAACTCAATGCCTTTGTTTTGCACTTTCATCAATCAATCGACTCCTTGCTCGCCGGGCTTTTTCCATAGTTTTCCCAGGTTGGAATTGGTGTATACCGCCATTATCAGCAATACCGCCGCCATGGTGAACCATTGCACAGCGTAACCGATATGCTTTTCCGGCTGTACGTTAACCATTATCCACTCCGCATCCAGTGCGCCGTTGGAATCGGCATCGAGGCGCAGGCTATAGTCATACAGCTGGAGATTCAATCGCTCCGCGATCTTCTCCGGCGCCGCATTTTGTATCACTTCCAACACGCCGCTGGCCTCCCAATCATCCTCGCCCAACATCAATTGCTCGCCCGGCGAGCGGTACAGGTGGCCGGTTAGCCTTACACCGGGCGCCAACGCCGGCACTTCCGGCAGCCTGCGTCTGTCCGGGTAACCTTCCAGCCAACCCCGGTTTACCAACAGCATTTCTCCGCTTGCGGTTCGCACAATGTTTAACACTTCGTAACCCGGCCGGCCTCGCTTTACCCGGTTATCAAGTAAAAGTGTTGGCGCGCCGCTAACCCTGTTACCTTCTACCTCTACCCTTAAGTATTGCCGGTCGGTCTCAGTGATCTGAGAAACGGGTATCGGAGAAGCCGACCTTCTTTGCTGGTGAAGGTCAAGAATTTGCTGCTTCTCCTCGGCACGCTCCAGTTGCCAAAACCCCAAACCCACCAGTAGTGGAAGAAATGCCGCGGTAAAAAGCAAGACTTTGACATTCCAGTGCCATTTGAAGCGCCGCATGTGGTTAAATGGCCTCTCTCAATAACACGGCGGGTATGGAAATGCTGCTAAAGGCAATTATTGTCATACTGTTTATCGCTGTACTGCTAAGCCTGTCCAGCGGCTTATACTTTTTGATGAAAGACATTGGCGACAACCGCAAAAGGACGCTCTATGCGCTGGGCATCCGAATTGCGCTTGCAACACTGCTGGTGGGGACTATTGCCTATGGTTACGTTTCCGGCAAGCTGCGCAGTACAGCCCCCTGGGACAGAACGCTGCACCCTGAACGAGTAGCGCCTGTGACGCCGGAAAAATAGGCGAAAATTGCCGCCGAGACAAAAACGGCCGGGCGCAAACCCGGCCGCTTTCACATCAAAACCCGTCAGGAGCCTAGTACGTAAACAAAAATAAACAGGCCCACCCAGACCACATCGACAAAGTGCCAGTACCAGGATGCCGCTTCGAAGCCGAACTGGTCGTCTGCGGAAAAATGCCCTTTAAAGCCCCGCACCAGCTGGACCGCCAGCATAAAAGTACCCATAAACACATGGGCGCCGTGGAAGCCGGTCAGCATAAAAAAAGTGGTTCCAAAAATGCCGGACTCCAGGGTTAAACCCAGCTCCTGATAGGCCTCGATATATTCCTCGGCCTGGAAGAACAGAAAGATCACGCCCAATGCCACGGTGATGCCCAACCATGTCGTAAACTTCTGGCGATTTTCATTCTTGATGGCGGTGTGGGCAAAGTGCACGGTAACGCTGGACGCCAGCAGGATAATGGTATTGATCAACGGCAGATGCCAGGGATCGATGATGTCATCGGGTCCCTTGAACTGAGCCGCATCGCCGTTAATGGCCATATCCGGTGTGTTGAACAATGGCCAATTCGTCTCAAATCCCTGCCACAACAACTGGTTGGTCATTTCATTGGGCGATTCGCCGGCAAGCCACGGCAGCACCAAAACCCGCACGTAGAAAAGCGCGCCGAAAAACGCCGCAAAAAACATCACCTCGGAAAAAATAAACCAGGTCATACCCCACACATAGGAGCGCTTTAACTGATCGCTGGCCAAGCCCGCGCGGTTTTCCTTGATAACCAGTCCGAACCAGGTATAGAGGGTGAACGCCAACACCAGCGCGCCGGCCACAAATACCATTGGGCTCTGACCCTGCACCCACTGCCCTGCACCCAGCGCGGCAAGCCCCATGCCCGTCGCGGCAAAAAGGGGTAACTTGCTCTGTTCCGGGACGTAGTAATTGCCTTCAGTAGCCATTTTTATTTCTCCAGTTGTCAGACTTTTGTCGGCTGACCTTGCTTTAATTCAACACTATTTAGTCCAGTACCGCCAGCGAATCCTCCGCACGCTCGGTAATATCGAATAACGTGTAGGATAAGGTTATGGTGTTCACTGCACCAGGCAAATCCCTATCTACGATGAAGACCAGCGGCAACTCGGCTTCCGCACCCGCTTTAAGCGGCTGCTGGTTAAAACAGAAACACTCGGTCTTGTGAAAGTATTCGGCTGCATTGAGTGGCGAAACACTGGGAATGGCCTGGGCCACCATATCCCGGTCGGTAGCATTCTTCGCATAATACCTGATCTCGGTCGGCTGCCCCGGATGAACTTCCACTTGGTGAATGGTCGGCGCAAATGCCCACGGCATTTCAGCATTATTGGTCACCAAAAACTGCACCCTTACTTTTCGCGTCTCATCGACGCCCGCTTGTTCCGCCACGTAAGGTCCACCAGTTTTGCCGCCCAGCCCCGTGACTTCACAGAAAACATCGTACAACGGAGGCAGCACAAAAACAGCGAACAAAAACATGCCGACCGCTCCTGTGAGGAGCTTCACCACGAGCGATTTTGTCGGGTTGGTCGGCATGGTAACGAGGTCACTTCACGTCAGGTGGCGTTGAAAAGGTATGGTAGGGAGCGGGTGTGGGCACCTCCCACTCTAACCCTTCCGCGCCCTCCCAGACTTTGGGGTCGTCCACCGGCTTGCCGGCCTTTATTGTCCTGATGACATTGAACAGGAACAACAACTGCGATGCGCCATAGATAAACGCGCCAACACTGGAGATCATATTCCAGTCGGAAAACTGCAGGGCATAGTCCGCGTAGCGGCGCGGCATGCCCGCCAAGCCTAAAAAGTGCTGCGGGAAAAAGGTGATGTTGAAGCCGATGAACGATACCCAAAAATGCACCTTACCCATGGTTTCGTCATACATTTTGCCGCACCACTTAGGCAGCCAGTAGTAGACCGCCGCGGTGCCGGAGAACACCGCGCCCGCCACCATCACATAGTGGAAGTGGGCCACAACGAAGTAACTGTCGTGGTATTGAACGTCGGACGGCGCGATTGACAGCATCAATCCGGTAAAGCCACCGATGGTGAACAAAATGACAAAGGCTATGGAAAACAGCATGGGCGTCTCGTAGGTGATGGAACCCCGAAACATGGTGGAAATCCAGTTGAACACCTTGGCCGCGGTTGGCACCGCAATCAGCATGGTGGCGTACATAAAGTACAATTGGCCGCCAATCGGCATGCCGACCGTGAACATATGGTGCGCCCACACAATAAATGACAGGAAGGCGATAGACGAGGTGGCGTACACCATTGAGCTGTAGCCAAACAGGGGTTTGCGGCTGAACGTGGGAATAATCTGAGAGATTACGCCAAACGCCGGCAGAATAATGATGTATACCTCCGGGTGCCCGAAGAACCAGAATATATGCTGGAACAACACCGGGTCACCCCCGCCGGCGGCGTTGAAGAAGCTGGTGCCGAAGTTGATGTCCATCAACATCATGGTCACGGCGCCGGCCAACACCGGCATAACGGCAATAAGCAGGAACGCGGTAATCAACCAGGTCCAGACAAACAGCGGCATTTTCATAAAGGTCATGCCGGGCGCCCGCATATTCAGCACCGTGGCAATAATATTGATGGAGCCCATAATGGAGGAGATCCCCATGATGTGGACGCCAAAAATAAAGTAGTTCACCGTATCAGGCGCATAGGTGGTCGACAGAGGCGCGTAGAATGTCCAACCGAAGTTGGGCGCCCCGCCTTCCATAAACAGTGTTGCCGCAAGTATCGCAAAGGCAAACGGGAGGATCCAGAAACTTAGGTTGTTCATTCTGGGCAGCGCCATATCGGGCGCGCCGATCATCATCGGGATCATCCAGTTCGCCAGGCCGACAAACGCCGGCATAATGGCGCCAAACACCATCACCAGCCCGTGCATTGTGGTCATCTGGTTGAAAAATTCGGGGTTGACAATTTGCATGCCGGGCTCAAACAGCTCGGCGCGGATTACCATTGCAAAAAAGCCACCCAACAGAAACATGGCGAAACTGAACCACAGGTAGAGTGTGCCAATGTCTTTGTGATTAGTGGTAAAGAGCCAGCGGCCAATACCTTTCGCGGGACCATGTGCCATAACTTAACTTCTCCCTATTGGCCTTGTTTATACTTGAGCACGTCAAGCGGCTGAACCATGTCGCCCACATCATTACCCCAGGCAT
>JANQKW010000160.1 GCA_028280905.1 Porticoccaceae bacterium | reverse complement strand
TAGCGATTCCATGCGGTACGATATTTTCACCAACGATTCAGGCTCGGAACAGATATAAAGTCATTACGAGTCACCAAAAATATGGTGTTGCAGGTGATCTATCTCGGTCTTCATGCGCTCGAGTTCATCGAGCAAATCCAGCGCCAGGGCGACGCCGGGTTCATTGATGCCCAAGTCCGATTGTAATCTCACCGCCCGGCGAATGCGCAAGTAATCCGCCACCGAAAACTGCCATTCCGCGGCCTCCCTGCCCTGGGGTTCCACCACGCCCAAATCCACCAGTTCCGTGATAAGGGTAACACTGACATCACAACGCAGGCAGATATCCTCAACGCTCAACAGTGAACCATCGTCATCTATGATGATATTAGTCATGGGTAGTGCCTTGATCTGAACGCGGGTTGAACGACGACTCGTTTGCCAGTTGCCGGTACATTTCCCTGGCTTTTTCCGAATGGCCGGGCGGCATCACCACCCGCAGTTCCACATACATGTCGCCCTCCGGAAAGCCCTTGCCCTTTACCCGCAATTGCTGCGCCGTCTGGCTGTTTTCCGGCACCTTGAGTTTTACCTTGCCCTGCAACCCGGCCACCTCGACGGTTGTTCCCAGCGCTGCCTCCCAAGGGCTAATTTTCAGGACCCGGTATAAATCCCTGCCCTTCAGGGCAAATACCGGATGGGGTGCAATCTGTATTTCCAGCAACAGGTCGCCGGACTCGCCGCCACCGATGCCGGGCGCGCCCTGTCCGCGCAGCCGCAACGGCCGGTCGGGACTGGCGCCGGGTGGTATTTTTACCTTCAAGGTTTTTTTGCCGTGCGACACCAGCCCGTACTCGTCAACTTCAGGCACGCTAAATTCGAGCTGCCTTTCGCCACCGCGATAGGCCTCTTCCAGCAACAGCGGCAGGGTCACGTGAATGTCTTCGCCGCGCATCCGGAAATGTTGCTGGCGCCCTTCCCTATAGCTGCGATGGGCTGTTCCGGCACGGCCGAAGATCGACTCGAAGAAATCGCTGAATTGCCCCTGTTCCATATCCCCGCTGGAGAAGTGCTCCGCCGATTCCCAGCCGGGCGGCGGGCGGAACCGACCGTCGGCCTGCCTGGCGCCCAATTGCCTTAACTGGTCGTATTCGGCCCTTTTCTCAGGGTCTTTCAGTACCTCGTAGGCTTCATTGGTCTCCTTGAACTTTGCCTCCGCACCCGCCTCGCTGCTGACATCGGGATGGTATTTCCTGGCCAGCTTGCGATAGGCTTTTTTGATATCCTCCTCGGTGGCGGTCTCGCTGACGCCCAATGCTGAATAATAGTCTTTAAATTCCATTGCCGGCCTTGTGTTGCGTCGGAATTACCAACTCAAGCGATACCCACTGAATCCGACAGATAGACGTCCTGAATACCATGCAATAGCGCAATACCCTCGGCTAGGGGTTTTTGAAATGCCTTGCGGCCGGAAATCAGCCCCATGCCACCGGCGCGCTTGTTGATCACCGAGGTGCGGATCGCCTGGTGCAGGTCATCTTCACCGGAGGCGCCGCCGGAGTTGATCATTCCGACTCTACCCATGTAGCAGTTGGCGACCTGGTAGCGCACCTGATCGATGGGGTGGTCAGAGCACAATTGGTCGTACATAGCGGGGTGGTGTTTGGCGAAATTGAGTGCAGTGAAGCCACCGTTACCCTCAGCCTGTTTTTGCTTGACAATATCCGCCTCTATGGTGGCGCCCAGGTGATTGGCTTGCCCGGTCAGGTCGGCGGCCGAGTGGAAATCCTGGTCTGCCGTTTTAAAGCCGCTGTTGCGCAGGTAGCACCACAGGATAGTGACCATGCCCAGTTGGTGGGCATGGGCAAACGCCTCGCTGATCTCCTGAATCTGGCGGCGCGACTCGGCCGAGCCAAAGTAAATTGTAGCGCCAACCGCCACCGCTCCCATTTCAAAAGCCTGCTGCACGCCGGCAAACAGTGTTTGATCGTAGTGATTGGGCAGCGATAACAGTTCATTGTGATTAAGCTTGACGATAAAGGGAATTTTATGGGCATAGCGGCGCGCCACACTGCCCAGCACACCGAGCGTCGACGCAACGCCGTTGCAGCCGCCCTCTATTGCCAGCTCCACGATGTTGGAGGGATCGAAATATAGGGGGTTGGGGGCAAAGGACGCGCCCGCGGTGTGTTCAATACCCTGATCGACAGGCAACAGTGACAAATAGCCGGTGCCGCCCAGCCGCCCGTGGTTAAACAGTTCCTGAAAATTCCGTTGCACCTGCGGGCTGCGGTCACCTAGCGCCACCACCCGGTCGATGTAATCCGGCCCGGGAAGATGCAAGCTGTCGCTTGTTATGCCCGTGCACTGGTGCCCCAGCAAAAACTCCGCCTCATCACCGAGTGCTGTTTCAATATCTGTATTCATAGTAATACCTCGTCCATAGATTAAGATATGCTATTGGTGCGGTGGTTTCAGACCAAAAAAGTTGCCACTGGTTAAAATTTAGCAGAAATTTGTGACATTCCCTTAATTCTGTTTATCCTGACTTGATCTGACATCTTCAGCAACCTGTTCCTATAAGAGCTTACCGACGGTTTTGTGCCAGTAGCGGACGTTTTTAGGTCGGAGCCAGGTTCCCGTCCCGCCAGGGGAGGTTTGTCCGTGACCGGCCGTTAAGTTTGCCAAATTGCCGGCGCT
>JANQKW010000072.1 GCA_028280905.1 Porticoccaceae bacterium | reverse complement strand
TTCCTTTAGTCCTCCAATGGGCAGCACCTTTCCCCTAAGGGTAATCTCCCCGGTCATGGCCAGGTCAGAGCGAACCTGTCCTGAAATAACCACTGTATGCCCAGGTCGCGGCCGGCCCGGTCGTTAACCTCAACGATAATCGCTTCCACCAACACCTGGGCGCGGCGAATATCCAGCCGCTCCACCACGGACAACAGTGTTTTCAAGGTATCGCCCTCTGCGGTAATCAGTAATGCGTTGGTGTCTTCATCCGCTTCCACACTGGCTTCCACGGCGGTTGCACTCTGCTTTTTATCCGCTTTTTGGGTATTCTGCACGATGTTGTTGAGAATCTGGGCCAGGGATTCGGCCTTGGCGTACTCCAGGTAAACAACCCTGACGTTGCCGGCCTGCGGCCCGGGTCTGTCCATTCGGCCGATCAGTTCCTTGATTCTGTCCCGGTCGATATCCGGCCCCTTGACCAATACCGAATTGGTGCGTTCGTCGCCAACCAGCAACCAGGACTGCTGTGTTGCACCGGCGGCGCTTTTTTGGGGGTAGAGTTCGCTGATCATCCGCACCATTTCATCCGCCTGGGCGTACTTCAGCTCGACCACGTCGGTTCCCTCGACCGCCGCGCGGTCAATTTTTTGAATTAGCGCGCGAATCCGTTCGATATTGGCGGTGGTATCGGCAATGATGATCGCGTTGCCGGGTTCATAAGCCGCCAGGTGCGACTGCTGGGGAACCAGCGGCCTCAACACCGGCAGCACCTTTGACGCGGACACGTTTTTCAGGGAAATCACCTGGGTGGCGTATTCGTCGTTTGCCTGTTTTCGTAACCCGGAAACAGGCGCCGGCGAGGAGCGCGCTTCCTTTTTCGGAATTACGCGAACTATGTTACCCGACTCCACCGCGGTAAAGCCCTGGATTTCCAACACTGATAAAAACAGGTTATAGAGCTCATCGCTGTTTAACGGGTCAACGGAAATCACCTTGACTTTGCCCTTGACGCGGGGGTCGATAACAACCGTTTTACCGGTGGCGTCGGCGACAAACTTGATAACCTCGTGAATATCGGAATCCTTGAAGTTAACCGTCCAGGTTTTTTCGCCCTCCGCGGAATAGCCGGCCCCGGGCAACAGCAGAGCAACCATCAATACCAGTTGAGTAAGTTTCTTCACTTAAGCTCCTTAACTATCGCCGTCGTCGGCTTCGATGTCGGCAAGATCGACTTCGAGGGTAATCACCTGATCTTCGCGCAACAGATCGAATCTCGCCGCATCTGCGGTGCGCACCTCTCGGTAAACTGACATGGCCTTACTTGGGTCGTCCACGGCCAGGCCATTCACATGGGTGACCACATCACCCGCCTTGAAACCCAATTGATCAAAGAGCTGGCGGTAGCGCCCCGGGCGCACCCGGTAACCGATTACCTGGTTACCCTCGCGCGCGACGGTCAATTTTATTACATCGTTTATTGAACCGGGAACATTGCCGGATTCCAGCGCCTGCTTGACGCTTTCGGGAACCTGTATCGCTCGCCGTGGCCTCTGACGCAATGTTTGCGGGGACTGCCTGGCTGTATCGCTTTCGAAGGCCGCGCCCTCTTCGTATAACAGCAGCGACTCGTAGCGCCCGCTGTTGTTCAATATCACCCTGTCGGCAAGCACCCTGTCCAGGGTTACCCGGTTGCCCACTGGCAATGTGTCTCCCGGTGCGTAAATGTCCTGCTGATTGTTCCTGGCAATAATGGCCCGCGCCGCATCCGGCTCACTGCTGTCGACAACACCCCTCAGCACCAGGTCCAGTTTGGTCTCCTCGGCGGCCAACACTATGGGTTGCTCAACAGCCTGCTGCGACGCCTGTTCTGCAGGCTGCGCATCAATGTTGCCAAACAAGTAGAGCGCTTTCAGCGCGGCTATGTCCACTGCCGCATCACCGCCGGACATCTGCATTGCCGGGCGCATCAACACGGTTTGGGAAGCGGGCGCGGCTTGCGGCCCCGGGGCAAAAACCAGCCAAAACAACCTGGCAAGCGTCAAGGACAATACAACCGTTAACAGCAATATCACCGCCGTTTGCCAGTAGCTAAGCGGGAAACGGCTTAGCCAATTAAAGGACTCTGCAAACGGGGGAAACTCCCTGTCGCTATACAGTTCCTGCAATCGATTCAATGCCGTATTCATTTGCTTTTACTAATCCTTAACCGCAGAAAGCCCAGCTGCACACCGCAAAAAGTCAATTTATTGGCACTCTGTCATCGTTAAGTTTCCTGAAAATACAATGAGATAGTACTAACAGCTGGACCTTTTTATTAGAGTAGGCAATTTCACACCGCACTATAACAAAGAGCCACGCCAAATTCAGACATAAACCTTAAAAAAAAAGTCAAATTTTTGTCTCTTTTCACAGACAAGCCTCACTCATAGGCCGCTCATATAACCTGTAAGCAATACACGGTCCAGTTTTAATAACTGCAGGATTTACAAAAGGCGGGAAAACCTCGCATACAATCATCAATTGTGGACGCCCAATATTACATTGCGATGACTTTAACAACTTGGCGCCAATGCTGCTGAGAAGAACCTCTCATAAGGAGCAGTTCTCAATAAGAAGCGCCTCGCAGTGCGTGAAAAAACCGCACCTGTCCCAGGCGCGGTTTTTGATTAAGGAATGAGAGACAACGAGCTAATCCTTTAGTTTTTCTCTTTGTCGACGATTCTGTTGGCGGTAATCCAAGGCATCATGCCACGCAGCCGCTCGCCAACCTCTTCGATCGGGTGGGCGGCGTTATTGCGACGATGGGCCGTCATCGCGGGGTAATTGGTAGCCCCCTCGGAAATAAACATCTTGGCGTAGTCGCCATCCTGGATGCGCTTGAGGGCCGCTTGCATGGCGCGGCGGGACTCGTCGTTTATCACCTTCGGGCCGGTGACATATTCGCCAAATTCAGCGTTATTTGAAATCGAGTAATTCATATTAGCGATGCCGCCCTCATACATCAGGTCGACAATCAGCTTCAGTTCATGCAGGCATTCGAAATACGCCATTTCCGGTGCGTAGCCCGCGTCAACAAGGGTTTCAAAGCCGGCTTTGACCAGTTCCACGCAACCGCCGCAAAGCACGGCCTGCTCGCCGAACAAATCGGTTTCCGTTTCGTCCTTAAAGGTTGTCTCGATGATTCCGGTGCGCCCGCCGCCAATACCGGATGCGTAGGAGAGGGCCACGTCCTTGGCGTTGCCGGAAGCATCCTGGAATATCGCGACCAGGTCGGGAATGCCGCCGCCGTTGACAAATTCATTGCGAACCGTGTGCCCGGGCGCTTTGGGCGCAATCATAATCACGTCGAGATCGGCGCGGGGCACCACCTGGTTGTAGTGAATGGCAAAGCCGTGGGCAAACGCCAGGGTGGCACCCTGCTTTAGATTCGGTTCCAGTTCCTCGCGGTACAACTGACCCTGGAATTCGTCCGGGGTAAGCACCATAATCACATCCGCTTCGGCGACGGCCTCGGCAACCGGCTTTACCGTTAACCCGTGGGCCTCGGCCTTGGCGGCCGAAGACGACCCGGCACGCAGGCCGACCCTGACATCCACCCCCGAATCATTCAGGTTGCAGGCGTGGGCGTGGCCTTGGGAACCGTAGCCGATCACGGCGACCTTCCTGCCGCGAATGACGGAAAGGTCACAATCTTTGTCGTAATAAACTTGCATTCATTTCACCTATTTTCGCTAATGTGTTTCGGAATAAAAATTCTACGTTTTAAAGCCGCATGGATTTTTCGCCCCTGGCGATGCCTGAGATGCCGGAGCGGACGACTTCCAAAATCCTGGTATCACCCAGCGCGTCGATAAAAGCATCGAGTTTGGTGCTGTCCCCCACCAATTGTATGGTGTAGACACCGGCGCCGACATCGACTATCTGGCCGCGAAAGATATCGGCGCACCGCTGAATCTCGGCACGCTCTTCACCCTTGGCCCGGACTTTTATCAACATCAGCTCCCGCTCGAGGTGGGAGCCATTGGTCAGGTCGTTAACCTTAACCACATCAATCAGCTTGTGCAGCTGTTTGGTGATCTGTTCAATCACCTGGTCATTGCCCTGGGTCGTCAGGGTCAGCCTGGAGAGCGTGTTGTCTTCGGTGGGCGCCACCGTTAGCGTATCGATATTGTAACCGCGCTGTGCAAACAGCCCGACCACCCGCGAAAGCGCACCGGGTTCGTTTTCCATCAAAACAGAAATTATCCTTTTCATCAGGTCCTCTCCGTCTTGCTTAGCCACATATCGCGCATCGATCCGTTGGGGGCCACGTGCATCGGGTACACATGCTCGGACCGGTCCACGTAGATATCCATAAATACCACCCTGTCCCTGAGACTGAAACACTCTTCCATTTTTTGCTCCAGGTCTTCATAGCGAGTCACTTCCATACCCACGTGCCCATAGGCGCCCATCAGCTTGGCAAAATCCGGCAGCGAATCCTCATACAGGGTTTCCGAGTAGCGGCTGTTGTATTGCATATCCTGCCACTGGCGGACCATGCCCAGCGCCTGGTTGTTCAGGTTAATGATTTTCACCGGCAGGTTGTACTGGGTGCAGGTGGACAACTCCTGGATACACATCTGGATGCTGCCCTCGCCGGTCACGCAGGCCACCGTGGCGTCGCGGTATGCCATTTGTACGCCCATGGCCGCCGGCAGCCCAAAACCCATGGTGCCCAGCCCACCGGAATTAATCCACCGCCTGGGCTGATCAAACAGGTAATATTGCGCCGCGAACATCTGGTGCTGCCCGACATCCGAGGTAATGTAGGCGTCACCCCCGGTAACCTTGTACAGTGTCTTAATGACGTCCTGGGGTTTAATCAGGCTACCCTCGCTGGGCTCATGGCGCGGCGCCGTGTACAAGCCGTGCCTCTCGCGCCACCCGTTAATCTGTTGCCACCATTCCGCCAGCGCCTCGCCGTCGGGCCGTTCGCCGCCGGCAGTCAACTGGTCGAGCATATCCTGGAGTATCACGTCACAGGGCCCGACAATGGGAATATCCACGCGCACTGTTTTCGAGATCGAAGTGGGGTCAATGTCGATATGGACAATCTTGGCGTGGGGGCAGAACTTATCCGGGGTGTTGGTAACCCGGTCATCAAACCGCACGCCCACCGCTAAAATAAGGTCGGCGTGGTGCATCGCCGTATTGGCCTCGAAGGTGCCGTGCATGCCCAACATACCGATAAACTGTTGATCAGTACCCGGATAGGCGCCCAAGCCCATCAGCGTATTGGTCACCGGCGCGTTGAGCAGCCGCGCCAATTCCGTGAGCTGCTTGGAAGCATTGGCCAGTATCACGCCGCCACCGCTGTAGATAACCGGCCGTTTGGCTTTCAGCAGTTCCTTAACCGCTCGCTTGATTTGTCCCGCGTGCCCCTTGCTGGTGGGCTGATAGGAGCGGATTCGTACGTTTTCGGGAAATTGATACGGAACCTTGTAATTGGGCGTAACCACATCCTTGGGAATATCCACCACAACCGGCCCCGGCCTGCCGGTGCTGGCGATGTGAAATGCCTTGGCGATGGTCTCCGCGATATCCTCGGCCCGCTTCACCATAAAGCTGTGCTTAACCACCGGGCGAGACACACCCACCATATCGGTTTCCTGAAAAGCATCACCGCCAATTTTTTCCAGCGGAACCTGGCCGGAAATCACCACCATCGGAATAGAATCCATATAGGCGGTTGCGATGCCGGTTACCGCATTGGTCGCGCCAGGACCCGAGGTTACCAGCACCGCGCCGACTTCTCCGGTAGCGCGGGCATAGGCGTCCGCCGCGTGGGTTGCGGCCTGCTCGTGCCGAACCAGAATATGCTTTACATCCGACTGCTGAAACAGCGCATCGTAAATATGCAGCGCCGCACCGCCGGGATAACCCCAAATGTGCTTGACGCCAGCATCAGCCAATGCCCGGATGGTTATTTCACCGCCAGAAAGTAACTCCACAACAAAAAGCCCTCAATTCAAAATGGATCGTTTCCTTTTTAACAGCCAAATGCCGCATCCCGAGCCCAAGCTTAAGGCCGGTAGTGACACGGTGAGAGAACGAAACAACTGTTGCTGTGACATCACAGGATGGCAATGCTGTAGCGCCGACTATTCGCGAACTACGGTTTTCGGTGCGTCAGCTCCGCTGGTAAACGGATGCTGCTCCGGATGACAACAAGCGCTGTTTACGCCCATCTGTCAAAAAGCGAACCTCGAAGCCCTAAGGCGTCGAGAGTGCGAACTCTACCACTATTCCCCGGCAAGTCAAGGGAGCTCTAGTACTCCGTCATAATTACCTTGAAGGAGTACTAGCGCACAAACCCAGCAGCCGAAGGGACAGCCAGGTAACAAATGCGTTATTATCATCGCTATCGCCAGATCAAAGAACAGGTTTACCCGTCATGAAGACTGCATTTGTTCAATCCGCCTGCCTTGTGTTGATATTGACCTTATTGGGCGCGCCCGCAACCGAGGCGGATAATGCTTACACCTGGACCGATGCCGACGGCATTGTTCATTATTCAGACAAACCCCCGGAATCCGGTAAGGCCAAGGCGATCAAACTGAAAACCTCGCGGCTGAGAGACCAGCCTGAAGCAGCCCCGACCGCCGCGACTCAAACCAACCAGGATAAGCAACCGGCGGATGAAGAACCGGTAACGGTTCCCACTGAAGAACCCTCCACTCTCACCCTGGCGCAACGGCGCGACAATTGCGAGAGAGCCCGTAAAAACCTGGCGGCGTTGGAAACTCGCCCCCAGGTGCTAATCGACGACAAAGAAACCGGCGAGCGACGGGTGCTAGCCTACGAAGAACATGCCGATATGATTGTTAAAAGCCGCGAGCATGTGCGCAAGTACTGTAACGACTAGCACCTCCGCGGATTCAGTCAATCCAGATTATCGACGCCATACGCCCTGTCACGCCATCGCGGCGATAGGAGAAAAAACGCGCCTTGTCGCTGAAGGTGCACTCCCCGCCGCCGAACACTGACGTAACCCCGACTGCGTTGAGCGCCATCCTGGCCAGTTGATACAGATCAGCATACCAACGGTTATTTGCCGCGGCCCTAAAACAGCCCGCGATTAGGCCGGCATTGCCCCATGCAATTGCATTGGCAAGAAAAGCGTCCCTGACATCAGACCCAACCTCAAAATGCAATTGACTGATCGCGGGGCCGAGGAAAGCCAGCAGTTGTTCAGGTGGCGAAGAAAATCGCCCCACACCGGATGCAACAACACCACTCGCCAGCCCGCGCCACCCGGCGTGCAGGGTCGCCACTTCAGTGCCGCCGGCATTGCACAGCAGGATAGGCAAGCAGTCTGCCGTCAGAATGGTGCAACAGTGGCCGGGTTGCTGGGTATAGACGCCATCCGCCTGTAACCCGGATTGCAATTCAGAAGAATCGACCACCTGTACGCCGTGCACCTGGCGAACCAAGCGCGGCGTTTCCGGCAACCTCGCCCATGACACCAGGACTTGCCAGTTATTTCGCACGATTTGAGGGTCATCGCCGACATGAAAACCCAGATTAAAGCTGTTGTAACACGCTTCTTGCGAGGGGTTTTGCTCCGCTACCCGGCGCGTCGTAATCAGCGACCGAACATTTTCGGGGGCTGGCCACATCGGGCGTATAACCTCAGGCATGCTGGGCATGGTCCAACGCGGCTAACAGGGTCTGCATATCCGGCGGCGCGGCGGCGCGCCAGGAAACCCTTTCTCCCGTATCGGGGTGCACCAGCGCCAGCGAAGCGGCGTGCAGCGCCTGGCGTTTGAAATCGCGCAACACCTCTGTTAACTGCTCACCGGCGCCCTTGGGCAGCTTCAATCTACCGCCATATACAGCATCGCCCACCAGCGGGTAGCCGATATACGCCATATGTACGCGAATTTGATGGGTTCTGCCGGTTTCTAGGCTAACCCGGATATATGTGTGTTCGTCAAATCTTTTGGCAACCCTGTAATGGGTTATAGCTTCTTTACCGCCGTGTTCCACTACCGCCATTTTGGTCCGGGTTCTCGGGTGACGGCCGATATCGCCAGACACGGTTCCGCCACCGGTCATCACCCCCCTCACCAGGGCCTGGTATTCCCTGCTTACCGCCCGGGCCTGCAGTTGCCTCACCAGACTGGTGTGCGCTTGCAGTGTTTTGGCCACAACCATCAGCCCGGTGGTGTCCTTGTCCAACCTGTGAACGATGCCGGCCCTGGGAACCGTCTCCAATTGTGGCAGGTAGCTGAGCAGGCCGTTTAACAGGGTCCCGCCCCTATTTCCCGCAGCCGGGTGCACCACCAAACCGGCCGGTTTATTAATCGCCAGCAGGCTCTGATCCTCATAGACAATTTCCAGCGGCATATCTTCAGCCAGCCATGCGGATTGCGGCTCGGGCTCGGGATCCGCCTCCAAGACCAGCCGTTCACCGCCGACCAGTTTGTCTCTCGCCCGGCAAACCCGGCCGTCCAGGGTCAGTGCACCGTCTTTTATCCAACTCTGGAGCCGGGAACGCGAGTAGTCTGAGATGAGTTCACTGGCAACCTGGTCGAGGCGCTTTCCCGCCATATTTTCCGGGACCACCAGGGAAATATTGATTTTTGCATCAGCTAAACTCATGCTTTAGTCGTCTTAACGGTCATTAACTTGGGTTAGCTATTCGGCTGTGGTTAAATATAGGGTCTTGTACAAGTCTACGCTATCCGCTTGCAGATAATATTAACCAAGGCAATTCACTCCTATGCGGCATATTGCATTAATACTGATGATTTCTCTACTGGCCACCGGCTGTTCGTGGCTCGGTTTCGGCGATGATGACGAAGAGGGTCCGGACACCCAAGGCTACACCGAAAAGGAGTTTTTTGACGCTATCCAGAGAAGCCTCAACGCCAGAAACTGGTCCAATGCCATTCAGAACCTGGAGGCGCTGGAAGCCCAATTCCCCTTTGGCGACTACGCCGAACAGGCGCAACTGGAGTTAATATACGCGCACTACAAGTCGTCCGATCACGAGGCCGCCATCGCAGCCGCGGACCGCTTTATCCGCCTGCACCCGCAACACCCTAACGTTGACTACGCCTATTATATGAAGGGGCTGTCTTCCTACTCGCAGGGAAGAAGTTTTTTCAGCAATTTTCTGGCTACCGATCAAACCAAGCGCGACCTGGGGTTAGCCAGGGACTCCTTTACCAGTTTTAACGAACTGTTGACTCGCTACCCGCAGAGCCCCTACGCAGCGGATGCCCGCAAGCGCCTGGTTCACCTGAGGAACATTCTCGCCCGCCAGGAAATCCACGTGGCCAATTATTATTTCCGCCGCGGCGCCTATCTGGCTGCCGCCAACCGGGGCCGCTACGTGGTTGAGAACTACCAGATGACGCCCGCGGTACCGGATGGATTGGCAGTTATGGCGCAAGCCTACTATCTGCTTGACCTAAAGGATTTGGCTGACGACGCCGTCGAACTGCTGGCGGCAAACTATCCGAATCACCCCGCGCTCGATGAAAGCGGTAGTTTCAGCTTTAAGGAAGATGTCAGCGGTGAAAGTCGCAGCCTTATTAATAGGGTCACATTCGGTCTTGCCGATAACAGCGAACCCCCGGGGTTTGACTCACGCAGCACCTATAACCCCCTCTACCAGGGAAGTGGCGCCCTTGACACAGACGAAGACAGAGCCTGGTACCATTGGATAACCTTCGGATTATTCGAGTAATTGAGAACGAGTTAGGAAACGGTTTATAAGGCTCACTGGCCCAAGAGATGGCTGAACCCCATTTAACCCTGGTTTCTACGCCCGAAAATACCCTCAAGGTATACAGTCTCTACCGCCTGATTTTAAGCGCCCTGCTGCTGACACTCTATCTGGCGGGCGTCGCGAGCGAGGTATTGGGCACAACGCACCCCAGGCTGTTTGTCACTGTGGTGGCTTTTTACCTCGCCGCGTCCGCGATCACGCACTTTTACTTCCACCTGAACCGCTATGCCGTCAGCGCTTACTCGCAGCTGTTGATGCTAATAATCGACATCACGGCCCTCACCACTATCACCCACGCCAGTGGCGGTCTGCAAAGCGGACTGGGCTACCTGCTGCTGGTCGCAGTGGCCTCCGCCAGTATTTCCCTGCGGGGGCAGCTCGCCTATTTCCTCGCCGCGTTGGCCACCATCAGCGTGCTGACGGAAACCGGAATCGCCACACTGGAGCAGACCCAGACAACCAGGGACAGTGTTTCCGCGGGTGTATTGGGCATGTTGTTGTTTGTGACGGTTTTTACCTTCCAAATGCTTGCCGCGCGCGCCAGGGCCGCCCAGGAACTGGCGATTACACGCGAGGTGGAAGCCGCTGACCTGCAGCGATTAAACGAGGCCATCATCCGCAATATGCACACCGGCATTATTGTGATCGACAGTAATGACACCATCCGCTTGATCAACAGCGCCGCCATTCAACTGCTGGGCGGACAACAAACCGGGCGCCCGCTTGGGATAAACCAGAGCATTCGCACACTGTCTAGCCTTTACCGGCAGCTTAAACACTGGCGGGTCTACCCCTGGATGCGAACACCCACCTTTACCCCTGAAGGAGGTTACACCAGAATACAGGCCAACTTTACCTCGTTGTCCACCGGCGGCGAAGAAAATCGCCAGATATTGATTTTTCTGGAAGATACCCGAACCCTCGCTCAGTATGCCCAACAACTGAAATTGTCGTCGCTGGGTAGGCTGACCGGCAGCATCGCCCATGAAATCCGCAATCCGTTGGGGGCCATCAGCCACGCTTCGCAGTTGTTGTCGGAGCTCCCCGTGGACGAGCAGCAGAAAAACCTTATTGAAATCATCGACCGGCAGACCAAACGGGTTAACCAGATTATTGAAAACGTCATGCAGCTTTCCCGGCAGAGGAACCCCGAGTTTCAAAAAATCTCACTCACGCCCTGGCTAAAGAAGTATCGCACCGAACGCCAGCAAGAGACCAACGACGACGCCGTTATCGAGATTTTTGAAGAGAGCCACGACGAAACGCGCGTATTTTTCGATCCATCACATTTGCTGCAGGTGCTGAACAACCTGTTTGAAAACGCCTTCCGCCATAGCAAACAGGCCACCGGTATCGCCAAGGCCACGCTGAAAACAGGCACCGACCCTATTTCGGGGTTGCCGTTCCTCGACGTGATAGATAACGGGCCCGGCATACCCAAGAGAGAACAGGATAAGGTGTTTGACCCCTTTTTCACCACCTCTTCGCAGGGTAGCGGTCTCGGACTCTATGTTTCTAAGCAACTGTGTGAAGTAAACTATGCGACACTGAGCTATTTGGAAAGCGAGGATCCCGGCGCGCATTTTCGCATCGGTTTCTCCCACCCGGATAGATTACTGCCCAGATACAACGACGAATAACCGCTATGGCAAACCGGACGACCGCACTTATTATCGACGACGAACCCGATATCAGGGATCTGCTGACACTTACTCTTGAACAGATGGGGTTGGTAGTAACCGCCGCCCAAAATCTCGATGAGGCACACAACCTGCTAACCCACAATAACTATGACTTGTGCCTGACGGATATGAGACTGCCCGACGGCGACGGTTTAACCCTGGTTGACTATATCCAGGAACACCACCCTCAGACACCAGTCGCGGTGATCACCGCGCACGGCAATGTGGATATCGCCGTGGAAGCGCTTAAGAAAGGCGCCTTCGATTTTATTTCCAAGCCACTGGAATTAAACCGGCTGCGGTCGATGGTGCAGAATGCCGCTGAACTCAACAGCAGCGATCAAGCCCAAAGCAGCGAGCAGGAAGCGGCCCCCGCCACCGCAAAAATCACTTTCACCGGCAGCTCCTCGCAAATCACAAAATTGCAAAAACAGATCAAAAAGGTTTCCCGCAGCCAAGCTCCCATCTTTATTAGCGGCGAGTCGGGCAGCGGTAAAGAGCTGGTGGCGCGCGCTATCCACTACAGCGGCCCACGCGGCAAAGCGCCCTTTATTCCGGTGAATTGCGGCGCGATACCCGCCGAACTGATGGAAAGCGAGTTTTTCGGCCATAAAAAAGGCAGCTTCACCGGGGCGATCCAGGACAAACAGGGGCTTTTCCAGGCCGCAAATGGCGGCACCCTATTTCTGGATGAAGTCGCCGATCTGCCGCTGGCCATGCAGGTGAAACTGCTGCGGGCCATACAGGAAAAAACCGTCAGGCCGATCGGGGAGGAGGAGGAAATTCCGGTAGACGTGCGCATCCTTAGCGCCACCCACAAGAACCTGGAAGAGGAAATACGCCAGAGCCATTTCCGCCAAGACCTTTACTACCGGATAAACGTTATTGAAATAAAAGTGCCGCCACTTAGGGAGAGAACCGAGGATGTTGAAACCCTGGCAAACATGTTTTTAAAGCGCTTTGCCGAGGAAGCCGAGTGTTCGGTTCCGAGGCTCGCGCCGGAAGCGCTGGAGTCACTGCAGCGCTATAGCTTTCCCGGCAACGTGCGGGAGTTGGAAAATATACTGGAACGCGCCTTCACCCTTTGCGACGACGATGTTATCGACCTAACCGACATTGAATTGCCGGAAAATGCCGCCGGCACCCAGAACAGCGCTTCTGCATCGAACAGCACGCTGGAATTCGATTCCATTGACGAACACCTTGCGGATATCGAAAAAGATATCCTGGTCAAGGCGCTGGAAGAAACCCGCTGGAACCGCACCGCCGCAGCAAAGAAACTGGGGATCAGCTTTCGCCAGCTCCGCTATAAATTGAAAAAGCTGGAAATTGACTGAGGGGCTCGCCCTTTGATGGCGAGCCCCTCAGTCATGCTGAACTGGATTTAGGATCTCGACCAGGCTAGCAGGGTCTCTAAAAAGCTCAACGTCAACTTCGGGATGACAACTCTGACTTGATGACCTAGAATCAGCCGAAAAGGATTTTTAACTGCTGAAGGAGTCAGCTATGCGCCAGGTAAACGGATTTACCCTGCTCGAACTTATCGTTACCCTTTCTATCGTTACTCTGTCACTCAGCCTGGGAATTCCCGCGATTGCGGATTGGCACCAGCAGGCGAAGTCTCGAAGCCTGCAATACGCGCTAGTACACAGCATACAATACACCAGGAAACAGGCCGTTCATTTGCGGACCCCAGTTGTACTCTGCCCGGGCGAAACAGGTTGCGTTAAAGATTGGGGCGACACCCTGATGATTTTCACCGACGACAATAGCAATGCGACATTCGACGAAGGCGAAATCCTACTAAAAACGATTTCCCTGGGCGGCGCCGGAAACCAGCTGAGTTGGAATCGCAGTAAAGCCTATTTGAGGTTTGCCAGCGAGGGCATTTCCGGGCTTACCGGCACCCTAAAATACTGCTCGGAAAGTGATCGGGATCAGCATAATTTTGGAATTGTTGTCTCCAGGGTGGGTCGAGTACGAATAACCGACGATGTGAACTGTTCCTAGGTTAAAACGTCGCTTTCAGCGATCGTTGATCGACAAAATTGACTTTTTTCCCGACCAACAACCTTGACCTGACAACAAGTGTCCAAATGTGACCACGATAAAACCACCGGTCAATTAGCGGTATGCAGTTGCAATTGGCCGGTATACACTTGCCGTCATCAAAGATCTTGGGAAAAGGCTTTGCCGCAAGCCGATCATAGGTAGCAACGAATAAAATGCGCGAACGAATAAAATGAAAACCACGCAAAGAGGATTTACGTTAATTGAGCTGTTGGTCACTGCGGCTGTGTTAGTGATACTTGTCAGCCTGGGCGTCCCAAATCTTACCAACTGGATTCAGGATAGCCGGGTGGAGACCACCGCGCAGAATGTCTCCAGCATTCTCAAACAGGCCCGCAGCGAAGCGGTGGCCCGGCAGAATGTGGTAACCGTTGACTGGAGCGGCGCCGGCATAGACATGTATACCGACAACACGGCCGGCGGCAACAGCGCCTATAATGCCGGGGACGGCGACCTGTATATTAAGGATGATCTGACCTTTGGCGCCGACGGCGTCAATATCACCACAGACGATAACAACACTTTTATCAGCTTTCGGGCCAACGGCACACTAAACGAAGCCGGCGACCTGGTGATAGCCGTCTGCGACAGCCGCGGCGAAGCCGAGGGCTGGGATATTGATATCAACCCTGTTGGCCGCGTTTCGGTCAGCCAACCAAGTGACGACTGTACGCTGCCATGACACTATTAAACATATCCAAGCACCGCCAGAGCGGCGCCACCCTGATCGAAGTGCTGGTTTCCCTGCTGGTGTTCAGCGTCGGCATCTATGGTGTTGCGGCCTTTCAATTACAAGCCGTAAAAGAGAGTCTCGACTCCAGCCAGCGCAGCCAAGCGGCCTGGGCGGCGCAAGAAATTATCGACCGCATGCGGCTTAACCCCACCGGGCATATCGCCGGCAACTACAATAATGTATTCGGCGCTATTAATTGCAACAATGCAGTGCCCAATGACTGCGTAGCCGGAACCTGCACCCCGGCCCAAATGGCCACTTTCGATGCCTGGGAAACCCAATGCCAAGGGGCCAACGCGCTGTCTAACGTCAACTTTGCGCTGGCCTGCACGGATAGCGACACAACCGATGCCGACACCTGCACCCTTGGTTCAAACTTTACGCTCACCCTGACCTGGCAGTCGCGATCCGTGACAGATGACCAAACAGACGATAGCTATGACGAAACCGCATTGCAAACGCAGACCTTTACGCAGGTATTCCGGCCATGAACACAATAGCTAACATACCTTCGCGCCAAAAGGGCCTGTCGTTAATTGAGTTAATGGTCGCCATAGTATTGGGATTAATACTGATCAACGGCGCCCTAGAAATGTTGTTGTCGTCAAGAGCCACCTTTAGAAACACCGACGATGTATCGCGAATCCAGGAGAACGGGCGTTTTGCCCTGGACCTGCTGGCCAGGAATATTCGCATGGCCGGTTATCGAAATCCCAATAACGGGGTTGTGGACGGGTTTTTCTTTGACGGCGCCTGCGCCGGCATTGGCTTTGCCGGCAATTGCACGGACGACGGCACGGATGCGACATCGGACCCCGGCTACGATCAATTCGACCATATTGCCGTTACCATCGACCCACCGCCGGACGACGGTACGGATGTCGACTGCACCAACACGGCGATAGCCGCTACCGCGCTGATTGCCAATGTGTTTTATATTGATGATGACGACGGCGACGGCATTAATTCACTCTACTGCCGGGGATACAACATAGATACCAGTTCATGGGTCGCCGGAGCCCAACCACTGATTGACGGCATCGACAATATGCAAATTCTTTACGGCATCTCCGATGGCACCAACATCACGCGCTATCAACCGGCGGATGCAGTCACGAATTGGAGCAGCATCGGCGCGGTAAGGGTGTCGCTACTGGTCAGTTCCGGCGATGCGACCGGCCAGGATATCAGCAACACGCGCACCTTCAACCTGCTGGACGCCCCCCAGGTGACGTTGACCGACAGGTTTAACCGGCAGATATTTGGCACAACCATCGCGATAAACAACTCACTGTAGGCTAATAAAAAGTATGAAACAGCTATCCACAGGTAATCGTTCGACCCCCACCAAGCAGCGTGGCGCGGTACTCGTTGTCAGCCTGGTTATTCTAACCATCCTGACGGTGATTGCCGTGAATACCTCAACGGACCTTAGCTTGCAATCCAATATGGCCCGTAACAGTCAGCTGAGCCAGAATGTTTTTAATCTGGCGTTTAGTGAAATTAATGCCCAGTTTGAGAATATCGGCGCCAACCAGACACTGTTAGTTAACTCGATCAATAGCACAACGCCGCTGTCACTTACCGCCGCACAGATGGAGATGGATGACACAGCGCCTGCGGGCTATTCGCAAACTTTTCAGATCGACTACCAGGAAGGAACAACTTACCTGCCGGAAGGATACACCACCGATGCCTATGTCGGGCACTTATTTAATTTTGACAGTACCGCAGATATCAACAATACCGGCACCGAGTCCGACCAGACACAGGGAGTTAGCTATGCGGGACCCAAAGGGTAAAAGGAACACTTGGAGAATCAAAATGACTTCAACCATAAGACTATTAATCTACGCCACTTCTGTTTCCTTTCTTTTCGCAGGCCAACTTTCCGCGCAAGAGGAGGTTAGAACACGAGCTACCGAAGGCGCGACATTTACCCTAAATAAAAATGGCAGCGTTATCCAGTCGGTGACAATAACCGAATACAACTGCCAGGAATGCGAACCCGTGACTCTGACAATTGACAGCAATACACAACTGCTCGATTCAGAAGGTCGTGAGCAGCCAATTGAACTTTTAGCCGAGACATTTATCCGCTCAGCTGGCTTTAAATATCGAACACCTGACAATATCGCTATAAAGATTAGTCTCCACTCTATTGAGGAGGCCATTCAATGAAACCCGCAACTTATTTATACGCACTGGCGATATTGGTATTTTCCGCCGCTGTTCAAAGCGACGATACCGATATCTTTTTCAATGTCAGTTCCTCAACATCAACCAATGACAATCCCAACGTGTTGTTCATCTTTGACACCTCGGGAAGTATGGGAGAAGACGCATCTCAACAGGTTCCGGAATTCTATGACAGCGATGAAGATTACGGCAGCTCAGCTGGCGGTCAGATATATGTCTATCATGGATCACTGAATGCGAGTGATTATCTGGGAAGTATTCCCAGAACCAATATCAATTGTGACGCCATGCTCGATCATATTCCCAACGACACATCGGAAAGGGTATATGGTGGTCGGGTTGCGGAATGGAATGCCGGCAGCGGTGACGGCGTCTGGCAAAACATTACCGCCGGTAGCGGTCTTGATGTCGAATGTATTGAGGACAGCGGCGTCCACGGTCCGGATAGTACAAGTGGAAACGTCTACGCGGCTTCCGGCTCGGTCGGTCCCTACTCCGCCAGCAGCAGCGATGAAATAAGCTGGAGCAGCATTTCCAACCAGCGGTATTTTGTATCCGCCAACTACCATGACTACCTGCAAAACCCAACGCTGGTCGACAAGGAAAAAATAGATATTCTTACCAACACCATGAGCAATCTTGTCCAGGATTTCGATGACATGAACCTGGGCATGATGCGCTTTAACAATTCAGCGGGCGGAAGGGTAATCCACCATTTCTCGGATGCTGAAACAGATAAGACCACAATAGTCAATACCATCGAAGCCCTTACCGACGGCGGATGGACACCCCTGACCGAAACGCTGTTAGAGGCTCATTACTATTACACCGGGGAAGAGCCCGTTTACGGCAGCAGCAGCGTAAGCGCATCTATCAACAACACAACCAACAACTATATTACGCCCATCGATGGCACGGGCAGCTGTCAGTCCCACAATGTCGTGGTTATATCAGACGGTGCGCCTCGACTCGATGGCGGTGCGGATTCAACGATTCATACGCTAACCGGCGACAATAGTTGCGACCACGTTGACAACTCTACAGACGCAGACGACCAATGTTTTGATGAACTCGCCGACTATATGGCCAATACGCACGACTACGATTCCGTTCAAAGCGGTCAGCAGGGCTTGGATATATACACTATTGGTTTCGACTTGACGCTGGACGTACTTGAAGAAGCGGCCAGCAAAGGTAACGGTGCTTATTTCGAAGCGACCTCTGCGATTGAACTGCGCTCAGCATTGACGGAAATTTTGCAGACCATCAGCTTTGAAAATACTACATTTACCGGTCCTGGCGTGGCGGTGAATGCTTTTAACTCTCTGCAGCACAGGGATGAAATCTACTATTCCGTCTATCTACCGCAGAGCGACCCGCGCTGGTACGGCAACGTCAAAAAATATCACCTGCAACCGAATGGCGATATTCTCGGCGGTAACAATACCAATTGTGGAACAGGAACCGACGTCATTGACGATGCCGACGGTTTTTTCCTTGATTCCGCGCAGAGTTGCTGGAGTTCCTCAGCCGATGGCAGCGAAGTACGCGACGGTGGAGCCGCCGATGAGTTGGACAACACCCGCACGGTGTACACCGTTACGGATTCCACTTATCCTTCAGGCATTACCTATCCGGTTGCTCTGAATACGACGGCTAATACACTTTCGGTCGACAACCCTTACACGTCAGGCACCGAAGCCGACAATACCGCCGTGACCAGCACCATGCTCGGCCTGCCGGGCACGGCCACAGCTCAAGACAGAACCGACTTAATCGGTTGGATTCTGGGGCAGGATGTCAATAATGAATCCAGCACCGATATCAACAACTTTTTTTCGGATCCCCTGCACAATACGCCGGTTGTGGTTACCTATGACATCAACACGTCAGGCTCCAACCCGGTATACGACGATGTGCTGTACTCGGCATCTAACGATGGAACATTCCGCGCGATAGACGCCGACAATGGCCAGGAAATATTTGCCTTTATACCACCGGAGATGCTTCCCAACCAGTTAAGCTATTTCTCCAATGTCACGGGAGACTCCAAGGAGTACGGGCTGGACGGCACCTTTACCGTTTGGGTGGAGGAAAGTGACGATGCGGGGTTCTCCATCAACGCAACAGGCGAGCACGTCTATGTGTATATCGGCATGCGCAGGGGCGGCGACAATTACTATGCATTGGATGTAACCGATAGGAATAATCCCGAGTTGCTGTGGACCATACAGGGAGGAACCGGGGACTTTACCGATTTGGGCCAATCCTGGTCCCGCATGAAGCTGACAAAAATTAGGGAAAACTGCAACACCAGTTGCACGGAGCGGGACGTGCTGGTTTTTGGCGGTGGCTATGACAGCGGCTATGATAGCTCGGCTTCTGTCTCCGACCCCGTGGGAGACGCCATCTATATGGTGGATGCCGAAACCGGCGCCCTGATCTGGTCGGCCGGTAAAGAGAAAACCGGCGTTGATCACACCGTTGACCTGAATATGAACAGCAGCATTACCAGTGATATTTCAGTCGTCGACGTTAACGGCGACGGGGTTGCCGATGCATTGTTCGCGGTTACGGTTCTCGGTGAGGTATGGCGAATTGACCTGGATGAGACCGGCGGTTCACTGAATTCGGACCACGCCCTGAATACCGGTGTCTCGCAAGGCGAGGGAAAAATAACCGACCTTGCTTCCGCCAGCTCGGATCAACAGTACTTTTATAACGGCCCCAACGTTGCAATATCGAGATCCCAAGGCACTCCGATGTTTGTGGTCACGATAGGTTCAGGGCAAGTGCCCTCGCCGCTGACTACCTCGATAACGGACAGGATCTACGTATTATTTGAAAAAAGCGGGGTGTTTGCACCGCCGGCCGATGCCAACACTGACGGGCAACCGGATTATATTACCATTACTGCCAGCAACCTGAGCAACAAAACCGGCTTGATAGCCGGCGACACCACCTCGGGTACGCCGGCAGACCCGAGCAATGAACCCGGTTATTATATTAACGGCACCAGCACCGGCGAAAAGTTTTTACGACCGTCTACAACGTTTTTCGGTATTACCTTTATCTCCTCCTACATCCCGGCTTCCGGCGCTTCATCGTCTTGCAGCCTGGCGGATAACCTGGGCGATGCCAGACTCTATGCAATCGACTTTGTTACCGGAGAAAGTGTTTTTACCGGTGCCTATGAAGACCTCGTACAGGCCGGTATTCCTCCGCAGCCGACTATCCTTTACATCGATGATGGTTTCGGCGGCACAACACCCGTGCTTTGTGTTGGTACAGAGTGTTTTGGCGACGATGACGATGAGAACCCGTTACCCAGCAACGTACCGGTTGAAAAAACCTATTGGCGAGAAAATACCCCATGATAAAAAGCAAAAAAGGGTTTTCCCTTATAGAGGTGATAATTGCAGTGGCGATCGTGGCGATTATTGCGGCAATCGCCATGCCCTCTTATCTCAGCCAGGTTACACGAACCCGCTGTTCCGACGGCATCGCCTTTATCAACCGGGTGATGCAGAACCAGGAGCGCTCTTTTACCAACAACCTGACCTACACCACGGATTTGACTACGCTGGGCTATGCCAACCCCACCAATAGTCCCGATGGGTTCTACGCAGTGACCGCCGCCGCCTGCGCAGGCACAACAATAGCATTCTGTGTGCAGCTGACCGCTACCGGCCAGGGTTCTCAGGCTGGCACCGGCGCAATTACCGCGGACACCAACACCAATATCACGCTGAACAGCCGCGGCCAGTTGGTTACCGGAGGCGCCTGCGACTAGCAGGGACGGCTGCAACACCCTTTAGCTTTACTCAAATCGAACTATTTTCTGCGTATGCGGTAAAACGCGTTTGCCGCTAACGTCACGTCATAGCTATTGATGGTTCCATCTGGCCAGTGAATCGTCAATTGTTCAATCGAGTCATATTGTCCCAAACCAAAGTGCAGAACCGGGTTATCGAAGGATAAGAAACCACCGCTTAACTTGTTTTCCTTGCGCTGAGATCTGCCACCGCCATATTCGATGGTAACTTTTGCGCCAATAGCCGAGGAGTTGCCCCGCACGTCATTCAATACGAATGTCACTGAGTTGTTATCGGACAATTCGTTTATATAAACCCGCGGCGGTGATAGCACCCCGGTGGCGATAATATCAAGATCGCCGTCCAGGTCGAGATCGAGATACGTATAGCTGGGAGTATTTATCGGATCATCCAGGCCCCAGTCGGCTGCGAGTTCTACAAACCCGGTTCCTCCGAGGTTTCTAAACAGCCTGTTATCCTGTATTTCGTAGAAGCTCTCACCAAAATGAAAGCCGTTGCCTACGTACATGTCCATCCACTCGTCGTTATCCAGGTCCGCCGCCTTGGCGTTCCAACTCCAGAAGCTGGAATCGACGCCAAACTCCCGCCCTGTTTCGACAAAATGCTTCCCTTCATTTAACAGCAGAATATTCCGTTGAACCTGGGGAGCATGCAAGTTCAGATCTATCGGCTGTTCCGCTGGAACGGGCGACGCCAGAAACAGACACAGCGAATAGGCCGCGCTGTCTCTGCCGGGCAAGTTGTCGCAATAGCTTGTGTCCTTTAACGCCTTGGCCGCCCTGATCGAAAAGGCCATAAAGCATTGCTGCTTTTGATGCCATTGGCCTTCATCTGCGCAGGCTAATGCATCGCCGTCCTGAAACGATTGGTAGATATCGAGAATCTGTTCACATCGTATTCGAGCATCCTTATCTTCCAACGCCTCACAGTAGTTATCGCGACTGCTGCTGGCAAAGGTCATATCGACAGCAAACAGGTCGGAATCCAGGTCATTGTCAAAGTCTGCCGCATCCAGACTCATGGTGTTCATCGGCATCACCGGAATCATTCCACCCTCACGGAGCGACTGCTGGAATATGCCCTCTCCGGCGCCCACAAAGTACATATCCGGAACCGTTCTGTCGTTGGCGATGACAATATCGGTTATATGGTCGCCGGTGATATCGGCGAGCAGCACGGATAGCGTTTCCCCTTTAGCCCCGCCCAACGCCCTAGGCAGGTAACTCCCGTCATGTTGGAACAGAATCCTGTTTTCCGAAAAACTAGGCGCGAAAAGTTTTTCGGTACCGCTGCTCCAGTTTCCCAGAACCATGTCTATCTCTCCGTTCTGATCAAGATCGGCAAACCCCGCCGACATGGTTAATCGATGATCGCCGTCAAGCCGGAGCAGTCGTGTCTCTTTAAACTCGCCGTCGCGATTGATAAGCAGATAGTTCTTTCCACCGTAAGCGGATGCAAACAAATCCTGTGCGCCATCGCCATTGGCGTCGACAAACGCGACCAAAAACACATTGGCGTTAGCCAATGCGCGTTGCTCGACCGGGATCAACTGGAAACGACCGCCGACATTCTGATAAATGAATACCCCCTGTTCCGAAGCAAGCGCGATATCAGGCCATAAATCACCATTAAAATCGCCGGAGGCGATCCCCTTGCCCATAATAAACGGCTCAAAGAAATCCGTTAGCTTAAAGTCCCAGCTTTTGACGATACCCAAATCCGCCGCGGCCACGCGCTTAAATCTATTCAACGGCTCTGGAGACGCCTCGCTCGACCTATAGCTCGCAGCTGCAATCTCAATCTGATTGCCCTCAAATACGGTTTTCCATCGACTTTCCAGCGCATCCGGAAATATCTCCTGGGTTTTATTATCAGTCCGGTAACCCAGGTTATCTGCAAGCGGATTTTCAGCGGTTATCCCCAGCATATGTCTGGCTAATACCGTCTGGATTTTTTGATCGGCAACTCTGAGATAACAGATCGAACCCAGCTCTGAATTCGCAAGCTCAGTACAAGACTCAAATGACGACTCGCGGATTGCGCGCCACACGGTAACCTGACTTTCACATCGCCTTTGCAGCGGCGCGGATGCGATTTCATCACATCCGCTAGGATCATTGCCGCGACCGACCATGGAAGATGCGATTACGTAACGGCAGTGATCCTGCGCGCCATCAGGTAATTCAGCACAACCGTCAAAGTCCCTGACATCGGCAAATCTGTATATCGCCAGGTTGATCTGACAACTGGTTAACTCTCGACCTTGTAAACTGTTACAAACCGCATCGTCCAGGTTGAACAACAGGTTTGAGTTTATATACTGCGTTCGACAGGCCCTGATCAAATTATCATCGGGCAACCGGCGGCATATCTCTATATCGTGATTTTCTCGCGCCGATTGCAAAACCACCGATACGGCGCATTGGGACTTCAGCGCGGGTGACGCCAGTTCCGAACAAATTTCTGTAGAGGACTGTTCACCCGCCTTTTTTAATACCAGAAAATTGTCCACCGCGCTTCGGCAGCCGGCGCTATCGACGCCGATCAGGTTCTCCGTGCACATTGCGGTATACGGCACTAGCTTGCCAAAATCCTTGATATGCTCGGCAAAGCATTGCAGGCGAAGCTTCTCTGGCAGCTTGCCACAAACACCAACCGCCTTGCTGTAGGCGGCCATATTACTTTTAGCCAATCCCTCAGCAATTAGTTGTTTCTCGCTTTCCGCCTTGTGCACAAAATAATTATCGGTGACAACGCCTATTGCGCAAGCCAGGGCGATAACCGCCGCAGCTATCGCTACACTCAGGGAAACGGAGATATTTCTGGCAATAACCAGAGCGGGATAGATACTGTAGATACCCAGACTGAACAGCAACACCGCCACAATACCGGGATCAATGCCGCTCGCCAGCAACGTCATGGCGATAATCACGTCAAAAGCGATTGGTACCGGCAGTATGGTGGCAATCAGCGCGGTTACCATCAGTACTATGAAACCAGGTTGCGCATCCGCCACCAAGCTAAAGGGTACCAGCTCTATCACCAAGGCGCCCAATACACCTGCGAGCAACATAAGCGGCAACGCCACTCTGATGATATACAACAAATTGCGGGCGAAGTCGGTGATGGTTACCCTAAGCGCCGCAGGATAACCTTCACTCTCCCGGTTGTTAACCACGGTCCCCAACGGCGCCGCTTTAACGGCCGCCGAATTCTCCGCCAGCGCCGCTACACCTTGCAGGTTTGGCGCATCGGCAAACCTTCTTACTAACAGAGGTACCGCGCTCAATAGAACCAGAACGCCAATAAGCTTGCCAAACGCCATTTCCCAGGGAAGCAGCGTAAACGTCATTGTCAGCACTATGGCGTTTAGCGTCGGGGAACTGATCAGCGCCGCTAAAGCCGTTTCAAGCCGCGCACCGGCGGAATAGATGCCATACGCAATGGGGGTTGCGCAGTTTATACACACGCCCAGCGGTGCGCCTGTCACAACGCCGGAGAAGGTGTTCATCCAGGGTCGTTTAAATTGGCGATTCGCAACATTCCCCAGTATGGTCAGCACCGCTGCCGCAAATAACAGTCCGAAGGTCATTCCCTTCCAGTTGGTATAAGCCCAATTGACACTGGTTTTGGCAACTCTTTCAACTACCGGCTGGTCATCGGAAACCGGCAGCAACACATCAAATGCGATAGCGTTAAAATTGGTTCTTAAGCCCATCTGGGCTTTTTCGTTAAGCGCGGGAATCCTGGACTGACTCCAAAAGAAGACGGCGATGATAACCACCAGCAGCAGGGAAAGGGATAGTCGCTTATTGGTTAGTATTTTGGCTAGCAAATAGAGGTCTTGATTGGTGGTTATGTTGATGAATGCAGAGAATAAAAGCGCTTTCCCGAAATGTCCAACCTAGCGCAACTCCCGAGGCAGCGAAAAGCGCACGTTTTCCGCCCTGCCGTCAGCTTCAGTTACCTCGATTACTCCTAGTTCACCTAATCTTCTCACCACCGACTGCACCAACATTTCCGGCGCAGAGGCCCCGGCGGTAATACCCACTCTGCGTTTACCTTGCAACCACTCAGTCTCAATATCCGCTTCGCTGTCAATCAGGTAGGCCTGGGTTCCGCAACGCTGGGCCAACTCCCGCAAGCGGTTGGAATTTGAACTGGTTTGCGAACCCACCACCAGCACCAGGTCGCACTCCAATGCTAACTGCTTTACGGCGTCTTGGCGGTTCTGTGTGGCATAGCAGATATCATCTTTTCTCGGGCCTGCAATGCTCGGGAAGCGCAAGCGCAACGCATCAATAACCCTGGCTGTATCATCCATCGACAAGGTCGTCTGGGTGACATAGGTGAGCTTAGCGGGATTATTAACCACAAGGTTGGCGACATCCTGCTCATCTTCTACCAGGTATATCGCTCCACCCTTTTCAGTGCTGTATTGCCCCATAGTGCCTTCGACTTCGGGATGCCCCGCATGGCCAATCAGTACGCACTCGCGGCCCTCTTTGCTATAGCGGGTGACTTCCATATGCACTTTAGTCACCAGCGGGCAGGTTGCGTCGAATACTTGCAAGCCCCGCTCTTTGGCCTCAGCCTTCACGGCCTGTGAAACACCATGTGCGCTGAATATTACGATAACGTCGTCGGGCACTTCGTTCAGCTCATCGACGAACACAGCGCCACGCTCCCGCAAGGAGTCCACAACAAACTTGTTGTGCACAACCTCGTGGCGCACATAGATAGGCGCACCGAAGATATCCAGTGCGCGGTTGACGATATCTATCGCCCGGTCTACGCCAGCGCAAAAACCGCGCGGGTTGGCAAGCTGTAATTCCATGAATGCTCTTAATGCGTAATAATCGGGTTTACCTGCAAAATCTGCACGGAAAACGAAATAACCCTGCCGGCCAGCGGATGATTAAAATCCACGGTAACCGACTCCTCGTCATAGTCCGTCACAACACCTGGCAACTCATTGCTTCCGGCATCTTGAAAACTGATGACCAAGCCCTCGTGCATGGCAATATCGGCGGGAAAGTCACCCCTTTTAAGCACCTGTATATTGGTGGGATTGTGCGCGCCGAAACCCTGCTCGGGAAGAATCTCCACCACCGCTTTATCACCCTCTCTCAATCCGATGATCGCCTCTTCGAACCCAGGCAACAGGTTGCCGTCACCGAAGTCGAAACTGGCCGGTTCGCCACCATAATTGGAATCCACTTCGGTTCCATCTTCGAGACTCAGCGAAAAATGCAAGGTTACGCGAGTTCCCGGGCCAACCGTCAGGTCACTCATTATTTACACTCCGGGAATCCGTCTCTTCACCCCCGGGGGATTTTCTGAACGTATCCACAACCAACAACACGGCTCCCGTACAGATCGCGGCATCCGCAATATTAAATGCCGGCCAGTGATAACTCCCGTAATACCAGTCGATAAAATCGACGACATAACCAAACAATAGCCTGTCCACCAGATTACCGAGAGCGCCACCCAATATCAGCGCTAACGCCATCGGCAGCAATACCTGAGTTTTGGGCAAGGTTTGAATCCAGTAAATCAAACCGCCCGAAATAACCGCCGCCAGCAGGCTCAGGAACCAGCGCTGCCAGCCGCCGGCATCGCTTAGAAAGCTGAAAGCCGCACCGGTATTGTGAACCAGCGTGAGATTAAAGTGCGGCAACACTGCCACCACTTCACCGTAACTAAAAGTGTAGCCCACCACCCATTTGGTGCTTTGGTCAAATACAAAAACCACCACCGCCAGGATGTACCATCTTATGGGCGCGCCCCAAATCATATCCATCATAGGGTGTATTCCATTAGTGTTAACAGGCACTAGGCAAATAGCCTTGTTTCGCCCGCCCCAACAACATTTTCCACGCATCGCAGGCAGATATCGGGATGCTCGGGATTGGCGCCCACATCCTCCCTGTAGTGCCAACAGCGGACACATTTCCTCGCTTTAGAGGGCGTCACGTCCACATGCATGCCCAGCATCTGTGTCATAACGCCATTCCGCTTAAGCTCTTCCGCGGATTTTTCCTCTACTTCCGCGATTGACGTGATTGTCACAAAGCGCAATTCGTCCTGCAATTTCTTAAGCACATCGGCGATTGCCGGCACAGCGTATATTTTCACCTCGGCTTGCAGAGCACCGCCGATATTGCCCGACTTACGCTCCTCCTCCAGTACTTTATTTATCGCCTCTTTAGCTGTAAAAATCTCACTCCAATCCGCCTTGCTGATACTCGAATCCTCATCGAGCAGTTGTAGAGGATACCATTCCGCCAAAAATACCGACTCCTCTCTGGTACCTGGGATATTCGCCCAGATTTCTTCAGCGGTAAAACTCAAGATTGGAGCAACCCAACGGCTCATGGCCTCGATAATATGAAACATCGCGGTTTGCGCGGATCGCCTGGCAAGGGAGTTCTCCGGGCAGGTGTACTGCCGGTCCTTGATAATATCCAGGTAAAACCCACCCATATCCGTAACACAAAAGTTATGTAATTTTTGGTAGATCAAGTGGAACTGATAATTGTCGTAGGCGTCCTGAATCTGCTTCTGTAAACCCGCGGCGCGGTCCACCGCCCAGCGATCCAGCGCCAGCATATCCGCGGCGGCAACCAGGTTTTCTTGCGGGTCAAACCCGTTGAGATTGGACAGCAGAAAACGCGCCGTATTGCGGATGCGGCGATAGGAGTCCGCGGTGCGTTTCAAAATTTCATCGGAGACACTCATCTCAGCGCTGAAGTCGGTTGCCGCAACCCAGAGCCGCAACACATCCGCGCCCAGCTCATTGACCACCTTCTGCGGTGGGATAACATTGCCGAGGGATTTTGACATCTTGCGCCCGTCGGCATCCACGGTAAAACCGTGGGTCAATACCGCCTTGTAGGGGGCGCTATCATTCATCGCAATGGCGGTTTTTAGCGATGACTGAAACCACCCTCGGTGTTGATCCGAACCTTCCAGGTACAAGTCGGCGGGGTAGCGCAACTGCCCGTGGCGACCCAGCACGGCGAAGTGGGTGACTCCCGAGTCGAACCACACATCCAGGGTATCGGTCACCTTGCTGTAATCGGCCGCATCTTCGCCGAGTAATTCGGCAGCCTGCAGCTCATACCAGGCATCGATACCGCGCTGCTCAACTCTTTTGGCTACTTCTTCCAAGAGCCGGGGCGTCTCCGGGTGCGGCTCTCCAGTTTCATTGTGAATAAAAAGCGCGATGGGCACACCCCAGGTACGCTGGCGGGATATACACCAGTCCGGGCTGTTCTGCAGCATGGCGTCGATGCGCGCCTTGCCCCAACCGGGAATCCATTCGACCGCTTCCGCCGCTTGTTTGGCTTTTTGCAGCAAACCGTTTTCCGCCATACTGATGAACCACTGTGGCGTGGCGCGGTAAATCAGCGGTGTTTTGGTGCGCCAGCAGTGCGCATAGCTGTGGGTGATTTTTCCCACCGATAGCAGCATATGCCGCTCTTTCAACAGTTCGACGATCTGGTCGTCCACCTTGTAAACATGTTCGCCGGCAAGCTTGTGACCACCCAGGGTATCCGGCACACTGTCCCGAAACAAGCCGTTATCGTCAATATAATTCAGCGTTTCAATGCCGTAGCGCCCGGCCACTACAAAATCATCCATACCGTGATCCGGCGCCGTATGGACGCAACCGGTACCCGCTTCGGTGGTAACGTGATCACCTAAAATAATCGGCACCCGTTTATCATAGAAGGGGTGGTTGAGCAGCAAGTGTTCAAATACTCGTCCGTGAGCCCGACCCACCACCTCGGAACCGTCCATCCCGATGCGTTCAACTACCCCATCCAACAGTTCTTCCGCAACTAACAGCCGCTGCACACTTCCGTCGAGCCGTCCCTGAACCAACACATAATCCAGGTCGGGATTTAAACTAACGGCCTGGTTTGCCGGCAGCGTCCAGGGCGTGGTGGTCCAGATAGCGACAGATACCGGCCCTTCTCCGGCGCCGCCGCCCAGCGCATCCAGAAAAGCCTTCTCATCGACCACTGGAAAACTGACATCGATAGTGTAAGACGTCTTATCCCGGTACTCGACCTCCGCCTCGGCCAGCGCCGAAGCCCCGACAACACTCCAATAAACGGGCTTGTAGCCTTTCACCAGATGGCCGTTTTCGACGACCTTGCCGAGCGCCCGGACAATATCCGCCTCGAATTGCGGCGCCATGGTCAGGTAAGGGTTTTGCCAATCACCAAATACGCCCAGACGGATAAAGTCGGCTTTCTGGCCCTCCACCTGGCGCATTGCATAGTCGCGGCATTTTTGCCGAAACCTTGAGGGGTCCAGCTTGACCCCGGCCTTGCCGTGCTTCTTCTCCACCTGGTGCTCGATCGGCAAGCCGTGGCAGTCCCAACCGGGCACGTAAGGCGTGTCGTAGCCGCTCAGGGTTTTCGACTTGATAATAATATCCTTGAGGATTTTGTTGACCGAGTGCCCGATGTGAATATCGCCATTGGCATAGGGCGGACCATCGTGAAGAATAAAGGTTTTTCGCCCCCGGCGTTTTTCACGCAGCAGCCCGTAGATATCCTGTTCCTGCCATTTTTTCAGCATGGCCGGTTCACGCTGCGCCAAGCTTGCCTTCATGGGGAAAGCCGTGGCCGGCAAGTTTAGTGTCGATTTGTAATCAGTCATACGCTCTCTTGCTATGGGGCGACGTGGCATCCCGAAAAGGCTCTTGGCTGCTAAAAAATTGCCTCGCTGTTTTGACATCCTGTTCAATCGCCGCTTTTAAGTTATCCAGTGAAGAAAACTTTTGTTCCTCGCGAATTTTTTCGACAAATTCAACCTGGACCCTTTTGCCGTAAATGTCGCGGTTAAAATCTAACACATGCACTTCCAACACAGGTTTCACCAAATCGCCAAGTGTTGGCCTCACACCCACATTCGCGACGCCCTCCACTTCAATTTTCTCCTCGTTGTCAACTATCGTCATGCGGACCACAAAAACACCTTCAAGCGGCGCTCGATAACGATTTAACCGAATATTTGCCGTGGGAAAACCCAGCTGTTTGCCGAGCTGCTGGCCATAGGCAACTTTACCGGTAATCAGATAGGGTCTGCCCAGCAGCGTCGCGGCTAAATCAAAATCTCCGCGATGCAATGCCTCCCGAATCCAGGTGCTACTTACCCGCTTGCCGAGATGTTCAACCGTTACCGTGTTGGCGACTTCAAATCCATGTTTTTTCCCGGCGGCACGTAAAATGTCATAGTCACCCTCGCGACTGCAGCCAAACCTGAAGTCATCACCCACCATCAAGAACTTTACACCCAGGCCATCGGTCAGAACCCGGCTGATAAATTGCTGTGCGGTGAGGCTGCGAAACTGCTGGTCAAAACGTATACAACAGACTTGGTCGATGCCCTGCTCAAAAAGCGTTTCCACTTTTTCGCGCGTTCTCAGCAGTCGCGCCGGAGCCTGCTCACCGGAGAAAAACTCCTTCGGGTGAGGCTCAAAAATTACCGCTACAGAGGGTAACCTATACTCGGCGGACTTTTCCCTTAAACGGGACAGGATGGCCGTATGACCAAGATGCACACCATCAAATGACCCAATAGTGGCTACACTACCAGCACGGTCGGGCTTTACGTTATAAAGCCCGCGAATAAAACGGTTGTCTCCCCTATCCACTAAAACCTGCAAATTCGCAAGTACAATTGCCAGGGATTATACCTAAGCCTGTGATTCTCACAAGGATTGCAAGGTTTTCGCGGCGGCACGCAACCCGCAAAACCATGCAGCTTCAACGCCGCAGGTCAGCAAGCCGCATTCCGCTGAGAAACAGCGCAATGCCGTAGCTGAATAGTCCCGCTCCGCAGATAACGCCCAAATTGATTGCCCGCTGCCACCAGACCCAATCCACCCAATTCTGGTAATAGCCCAATAAGATGACGATAACCAACAGCATTAAAGCGTTTGCCGCAAGCATCGAAACGACAAACCGCAACCAACCCGCAACGGGTTTAAACACGCCCCTAAGCCGCAATCCCCGGTATAGCAGTCCGGCATTTAAAAATGCCGCCAGGGTAGTGGCCAACGCCAGGCCCACATGTCCTATGCGAAAAATGCTGTGCAGCGGGATAACCAGCGCCAGGTTCAACACCATATTCGTCAGCATGGCGACAATGCCGATTTTAACCGGCGTGCGCATATCCTGGCGGGCGAAATAGCCGGGCGCGAGCACCTTCACCAACATAAACGCCAACAGGCCGCCGGCATAGGCCCTCAAACTCAACGCAGCCATCGCCATGTCTTTTTCGGTCAACACATCGCCATAAAAAAACAGCGTCAGCAAAATCGGCTCCGCGAGCACTATCAACGCCAGCGCGGCCGGAACGGCCATCAGGCAGATACTGCGAAGCGCCCAATCCAGCGTGGCGTTAAAAGCCGCCGGTGAATCGGCGGCGTGTTGCCTGGATAAACTGGGCAGCACCACGGTTGCCACGGCGATGCCAAATACCCCCAGCGGCAATTCCGACAACCGATCCGAATAATAAAGCCAGGAAACGCTGCCGTCGGGCAACAGGGAAGCGATTACCGTGTCCAGCATCAGGTTTATTTGACTTACCGAAACGCCGAATATAGCCGGCGCCATCAATGTCAGTATTTTCCTGACGCCCTCGTCCCGCCAGTCAATTAACGGCTTGGGCACCAGATGAATTCGCTGTAAAAACGGCAGTTGAAACACTAGCTGCACAACACCTGCGGAGAAAACGCCCCAGGCTAACGCAAAGGTGGGATCTTCAAACCAGGGCGCGGCAACCAATGCCGCGGTGATCAAGCTAATATTCAATAACACGGGGGTGACCGCGGGAATGGCAAAACGGTCATAGCTGTTAAGAATGCCCCCAGCCAGCCCCGTCATGGAAATAAACAATAGGTAGGGAAACGTAATACGAACCAGTTCGGCGGTTAACGCGAATTTTTGCGGTTGATCCCAAAACCCCGGGGCAAAAACCGCGGCTATCACGGGCGAACCCACAACCGCCAGCCCGGTAAGCAACAACAACACTGACCCCAAACAACCGGCCACTCTGTCCACCAAGGCTTTAACCGCCGCGTGGCTGCCCCGCTGTCGGTATTCCGACAGCACTGGCACAAATGCCTGGGAAAACGCGCCCTCGGCAAAAAGCCGGCGCAGGAAGTTGGGAATTTTAAAAGCCACGAAGAATGCATCGGCCGACGCAGATGCACCTATGGTGATCGCGAAAACCACATCCCGCAGCAGCCCCAGCACCCTCGACAACAGGGTCATTGCACTGACAACCGCGCTGGATTTCAGCAACCGCCCGTTGTCATCAAGCTGCGGGTCTTCTTGTTGTATGTTATCTGCTGTCAAGCCTGTTTCCCGTCCATTAGCCGCCC
>JANQKW010000347.1 GCA_028280905.1 Porticoccaceae bacterium | reverse complement strand
AGGCGCAACGCCGTCCATGGGCGCTGACACGCCAACCCGAAGGGCGCTGCTGTGGTGTCCCGCCACCGCGTTGCAGCCCTGGCAAAGGGAACCACCCTTCGCGGCGGGCTGCGCCTTGTGGCGAAGCACCACAACAACGCTGCATCCGTCATAATTATCTTGAAGGAGTACTAGTGAACCGAAACAAGGATAGCTATTTTAGGCCCAGGTTAATAAAATACGCGCTTTTAAATTAGCACCTCTCCGCAACACTGGGCCCGCGATGACCGACCAATATTCCCGAGACCGGAAAAACCCCGCCAGCCGGCCATTGAGTTACAAAGATGCCGGGGTTGACATAGATGCCGGCAACGCACTGGTCGACCGAATTAAGCAGGTGGCCGCGCGAACCCGAAGACCCGAGGTTATGGCCGGGCTCGGCGGCTTTGGCGCCTTGTTCAGCCTGCCCGGAGGCTACCGCGAACCCGTGCTGGTGTCGGGCACCGACGGCGTCGGCACCAAGCTTCGCCTGGCCATGGACCTGGGAATACACGACAGCATAGGCATTGATCTGGTCGCCATGTGTGTCAATGATTTGATCGTCTGCGGCGCTGAACCACTGTTTTTTCTGGACTATTATGCTACCGGCAAACTGGATGTGGATATCGCCGCCGCGGTTGTCTCAGGCATTGGCAAAGGCTGTGAGCAATCCGGATGCGCACTGGTGGGGGGCGAGACGGCGGAAATGCCCGGCATGTACGACGGCGGCGATTATGACCTGGCGGGTTTTTGCGTGGGTATCGTGGAACGCTCGGAAATCATCGACGGCGGCGACGCAGCGGTGGGTGACCGGCTGATCGGCTTAGCCTCCAGCGGGCCCCATTCCAACGGCTACTCCCTGATCCGTAAAATTCTCGACGTATCCGGCGCCGACCTGCGGCATACCGAATTAGATGGCCAGCCACTGGCAGATGTGTTACTGGCGCCCACCCGCATCTACGCCAGATCGGTACTGGAACTGATAGCAAAAATGCCGGTGCACGCGCTGGCGCATATCACCGGCGGCGGGCTGCTGGAAAACATCCCCAGAGTGCTTCCACAGAACACTAAGGCCATGATTGACCTAAATAGCTGGCGGCAGCCACCTGTGTTTGGCTGGCTGCAGCAACAGGGCAATATTGTGATTGAAGAGATGCACCGCACGTTTAATTGCGGTATCGGCATGGTGATTTGTGTTCCCGAATCGGCCTGTGACGCAACCCTATCGCTGCTGTCGGATATGGGGGAACAGGCCTATTTAATCGGTGAAATTGAAGCCAGCCAGCAGGCGGATCCCTACGTGGAATTATCGGAATAACGGGCTTGCCGATGTCTGCACCAGATATAGTCGTTTTGATATCAGGCAGCGGTTCCAATCTGCAGGCCTTTATTGACGCCGTTGCCAACGGCGAACTCCCGGCGACGATTGCAGCGGTTATCAGCAATAACCCCGACGTCAAAGGGCTTGCAAGGGCTAAAGCTGCCGGGATACCGGCTGAGGTGCTGAATCACCGGGACTTTGACTCGCGCGACGCCTTTGACCGCTGCCTGGCCGAGCAGGTGGCGGGCTATCGACCGGCGCTGGTCGTCCTGGCCGGCTTTATGCGCATTCTATCGCCGGCGTTCGTCAACCGGTTCAGCGGCAAATTGATGAATATCCATCCGTCGCTGTTGCCCAAATACCCCGGCCTGGACACCCACAGACGCGCCATTGAAGCCGGCGACGCTCAGAGCGGTGCCACGGTGCATTTCGTGACCTCGGAACTGGACGGCGGACCGGCCATTATCCAGGCCGTTGTTCCGATAGCGGACAGCGACGACCCGGAGACACTGGCCAAGAAAGTACTCAAACTGGAACACCGCATATACCCGCAAGCCGCGCGCTGGTTTGTCGAGGGGCGGCTTTTACAGCAAGACAATCGGGCGTTACTGGACAAGCAGGTGCTTCCCGCATCGGGCTTTCCTTTTGGTGAACATTTAGAGCAAACCAACCTCTAAGGAGTCACCCGGTAAAGGAGCAGAGATGCCGAGATCGATAAAATTTTTACCACTGCTGCTGGTTTCGCTAAGCCGGCCGCTGTTGTCGTCCGCGGTAGGCGAATTAGCTGAAGCCAGTCCGCCTGAACCCGCGCTGAAACCCTATGTACTGACCTACAAAGCGATTTATAACGGCATACCCATTACCGCAACCCGCAAGCTCCACCGGGATCAGGACGGCCGCTACATTATCACCAGCAGGGCGAAGAACTGGTTGGGCAAAATCGAAGAAACCGGCGTTTTTCAATTGGATGCAAGCAACGCAATCGTCAATGACAGCTACCTTTACCAAAGGCGAATTTTCGGCCGTAAAAAAACCGAACAACTGACATTCGACCACGCTCAGGGCGAAGCTGTTTACAAAAGCAAAAAAAAGCGAAAAACCACGTCGTTGGCGCAACCGTTTCACAGCCGCTTAAGTTACCAGACACAGCTGCGTCGGGACCTGATTAACGGAAAACAGCCGTTGATCTACCCGACGCTGGCGCGCGGCAAGGAGAGAGAGTACCGTTTCGCGATTCTCGGCGAGGAGGTACTAGACACTGACCTAGGTAAAATCACGACGGTCAAACTGGCGCGGGTGCGCGAGAATAGCAGCAGGGAAACCGTTCTTTGGTTCGCGAAAGACTGGGACTATCTGCTGGTCAAGCTCTGGCAGAAAGAAGAGGACGGCGAAGACTATCAAATTACCCTAAAAGAAGGTAGCCTCGCAGGTGTACCCCTGTCGCAGCTGGAGCCGGCAAATTGAACCTTGGCCATGCACCTGAAATCGGCGGCGGCGAACCTGTAAAAGTAGCAGTGGAAAAAGGCGAGATCTATTGGCGATGCGCCTGTGGCAAAAGCGAGAACCGGCCCTTTTTCGGCGGGTCAAATTAGAAGTTGGAGAACTAGGCAGCAATGCAAGTAAGTGAAGAAGAGCGGTTGGCAGCCAGCCGGGAATTGGATAACGCGCCCGCTAAATCCAACTCAACCTTGATCGCTGTGGCGGCTATTGTCGCACTACTGTTGCTGGCCGCGGGCGCCCACTTTTTTCTCAACCCGGAAAAACCGCAAGCGGTGGTGAAAGACGTCCCGGAAATTAGGGTTCCCGAACAACCCCCGGAACCGCCGCCTCCGCAGGTACCCGTGAGGGAGGTCAGCGAGCCCGAATTCTCGCTGCCGCCACTCGATTTGAGTGACGCGGACTTCCGGGAGCGGCTGATTAACCTGAGCACTGATATGGCCCCCTGGTTGCAAACCGAAGAGCTTATTCGCCGCGGCGTGACCTTTACCGACGGCCTGACAAGAGGCGAAGTGCTGACTAACCTGGTCAGCATCCCACCGCCCGGCGGGAAGTTTATCGCGGAGAGAAACGGCGGGCGCATTTACATTGCACAGGAAAATTACCAACGTTACGACTATCTGATAAAGATTATCGAGTCTATTAATCCCGAATCGCTCACCAATCTCTTCGATCTCTACCGGCCGCTGCTGGAACAAGCCTATGGAGAACTGGGTTACAAGCGGGAATCCCTTGGCAGCAAGGTGATACAAGCACTCGACCAGATTCTCAAGGTCCCGGTTACGGATTCGCCGGTGGAACTCAAACATGAATCCGTTTATTACACCTATGCAGATCCGGAGTTGGAAAACCTCTCCCCGCTGCAAAAACAACTCCTCCGGATGGGGCCCAAGGCCACTGGTATTGTGCAGCAGAAAGCCAAAGCGTTTAAAGAGTATTTGCTGAAAGCGCCTGAGAAAGCGCCGGAAAATGACCCCGAGGGAAACCCATGAACGTTTTAGTGACCGGCGGCACCGGATACATCGGCAGCCACACAGTATTGATGCTGCTGGAGGCCGGACACAATGTGCTGGTGGTGGACAACCTGTGCAACAGCAGCCCGGAACCCCTCGACAGGATCGAGCAAATCACCGGAAGACGCGCCGCGTTTATCGAGGGCGATATTCGCGACGCCGCCCTGTTAAACGGGTTATTTTCCAGCAAGAAAATCGATATGGTGATCCATTTCGCCGGCCTTAAAGCGGTTGGCGAATCCGTGGAAAAACCCCTGTGGTACTACCAAAACAATGTGCAGGGCTCGCTGACGCTGTTTGACACCATGGCCCGCAACGACTGCAAAAAAATCGTATTCAGCTCCTCCGCGACCGTGTACGGCGATCCCGCCAGCGTGCCGATTACGGAAGACTTTGCGCTGAAGGCCACCAATCCCTATGGCCAGTCGAAGCTGTTTATTGAAGAAATACTGCGCGACCTATACGCGTCGGATTCGCAGTGGCAAATCGCACTGCTGCGCTACTTCAATCCGGTTGGCGCTCACCCGTCCGGACTGATAGGGGAAGACCCGGCGGGCATACCCAACAACCTGATGCCCTACGTAGCGAAGGTCGCCATAGGCGCTCTGCCCGAGCTGCAGGTTTTCGGCAACGATTACCCCACGGCGGACGGCACCGGCATCAGGGACTACATCCATGTCGTCGACCTGGCCGATGGCCATTTGAAGGCGATGCACAAGCTGGGCGAAGGCCACGGCTGCAAACCCTACAATCTGGGCACGGGTAATGGCTATTCCGTGCTGGAAGTTGTCGAGGCTTTCGCCAAGGCTTCAGGACGCGAAGTGCCCTATAAGATAGTCGGACGACGACCGGGAGACATCGCCGAATGCTACGCCGACCCCAGTTACAGCGAACGGGAACTCAACTGGAAAGCTGCGCGCGGTTTAGATGAAATGGTCTCCGACCACTGGAACTGGCAACAGAAAAACCCGCAAGGCTATTGACCGTAATCAATATGTAACATTATTCAGGCCATAATGCGGTTGTATTTGTGTCTCAAACAAACAAGCGCATAATAATATTGGCAACTGGATAATACCTCGATGACAAAGACAAACCTGTCCAGATATTCGATACCGAAAGAACTCAGTTGGCTGTCGTTCAATGCAAGGGTGTTGCAGGAGGCCGCCAATCAAAAGGTGCCGGCGATTCAGCGCTTGCGATATTTGGGTATTTTCTCCAATAATCTCGACGAGTTTTTCCGGGTTCGCGTAGCGGATGTCAGCCGTTTGGCCGCCTTTTCATCCACAACCGAAACCAAGGAACACTATAAAAAACTGCTTGGCGAAATTCAGAAAAACGCCCGGCGGCTGCAGAAGGAATTTGACCGCACCTACCTGGACGTATTGGGTGCGCTGCGAAAAAAGAAAATATACCTGGTGAACGAGTTACAACTCAGCCAAGAGCAGCACGTTTATGTCACTGAGTTATTTCACCGCAAGGTACTACCGGAACTCGACCCGACTATCCTGGAATCCAGTCAGCCATTTCCCGATGTTATGGACGGCTCAAACTACCTGGCCGTTAAATTGCAGTCCGCCGGCCAGACTCGCTATGGGCTAATCGCGCTGCCCACCAACCGACTGCCACGCTTCTTTCAAATACCCCAGCGCAAGGGTCGCCGAGGCAAGGTCTTCATCGTGCTGGAAAACATCATCCGCCATTGCCTGCCGGATGTGTTCCGAGGCGTATTCGATATCACCAGCGCCGACGCCTATACCTTCAAGATTACCCGCGACGCCGAGTTAGAGATGGGCGAAGGCATCAATCAAAGCCTGATAGACAAGGTGGCCCAGTCACTGAAAAAACGCCGCAACGCCGACCCGGAGCGCTTTGTTTACGACAAGCAGATGCCCAATGACCTGCTGGAGTACCTGACCAAAAGGCTGAAACTGGGAAAATACGACAGCTTGATGCCGGGTGGCCGTTACCACAATGCCAAGGATTTTATGGGCTTTCCGGCGGTGGGGCCGGCCTACATGGAATTCAAGCCGCTGCCACCGCTGCCGGTGCCCGAGCTACAGCAGGTGCAGGGCAATATCCTGGACAGCATTCGTCAGCAGGATGTTCTACTCTACTACCCCTACAACTCGTTTGACATCATCATCGAGCTACTTAAAACAGCGGCCATTGACCCGGCTGTCAGAAGTATCCATATCAGCTTATACCGGGTAGCCAAACAATCTCGCGTGGTAGACGCCTTGCTAAGCGCCAAGCGCAACCACAAAGAGGTTACCGCGGTGGTGGAACTGCAAGCCAGGTTTGATGAAGAGGCCAATATTGACTGGGCCAGGCGACTGACCGAGGGCGGCGTAAATGTGATTTTCGGCGTTCCGGGACTGAAGGTGCACTCCAAGCTGATACTGATCAGTCGCCAGGAAAACAATGTCTTAAAATACTACACCCACATAGGCACCGGAAACTTCAACGAAAAAACCTCCGCCATCTACACGGATTTCAGCCTGCTCACCTACGACCAGGAAATCGGCAAAGACGCCGCAAATGTTTTGGATTTTATCTCCTACAACTACCGCCGCCACAACTACACGCAATTGCTGGTATCGCCCCACACCAATCGCGAGGGGCTGGTGATGAGAATCAAGCGGGAAATCAGCAACGCCGAGGAGTCCGCACCCGCCGCCATCACCCTCAAATGCAACAACCTGGTTGACGGGCAGATTGTGCAACTGCTTTACAAGGCGAGTAATGCCGGAGTTAGGATAAGAATCATTTGCCGCGGCATGTGTTCGTTGATTCCCGGAATTCAGGGGCTATCGGAAAACATTCAGGCAATAAGTATTGTCGATCGTTTCCTGGAACATCCGCGGGTGTTTGTTTTCCACAACGGCGGGGATCCGGAGTATTTTATTTCATCCGCGGATTTGATGACCCGCAATCTCGACTACCGCGTTGAGGTGACCGCGCCGGTAAAAGACCCACAACTGAAAAAACGCATCCAGGATATTCTGGATATCCAGTGGTGTGATAATGTTAAATCCCGAGATCTGGATCGGGAGCAGTCCAACAAGATGCGAAAATACAAGATTAACGCCAAGATACGCTCGCAGGAAGTGATTCATCAATACCTGATCAGCAACAGGGTTCCAGCGTCGGTTCAACGAGCCAGGGGGCGCTGGAATAAGCAACTGGTTGCGTTGACCAAAAAGCGCTCCAAGAAGAGTTAGAGCGGCTAGATCCTTGGCCAAAAGCAGATCTGAATTGTCTTGGGTTGGTGCCACTGGCCCGCGGCTATCTAGGAACGTCTTTTGAGACTCGCTGTGAATACGTCCCTGTAAGCTCCGCGTCGACATCCCTGTCGACGAGGGTCTCAAAAGACGTT
>JANQKW010000040.1 GCA_028280905.1 Porticoccaceae bacterium | reverse complement strand
GCTGTCCACCGCCACCCGCACCCAGGAGGAACTGGATCGGCTGATGGGCCAGTTGGCCGGCATTGATGACCAGCTAACCGGCTCGCTGGTGATTACTACGGTAAATAGCTTTTACGCACAACTCACGCCACTGCTGGCGCAATTCCAGCAGCGCCACCCGGAAATCCATATCGAATATGTGGCCGATCCGCGTATTTTTAGATTGGAATACGGCGAGGCCCATGTCAGCATCCGGCCCGGCGCACAACCCAAGGATCCCGACTATATCGTTCAACACCTGCGCACCATGCCCACCACCCTGTACGCATCGCCGACCTACATTAACCGCTACGGGGGAATGAAAAACCTCAAAGATCTCGGCGGGCACAGGTTTGTTTCCAGCATCGCGCACCTGAGTAATGTGCCCGCCATTGACTGGCTGCACAGGCAGGTACCGGCCGAGCAGGTTTACTACCGGGCATCGGACTTTCAAGCGATGACCCATGCCGCGGAATCCCATGTCGGCATCACACCCATCAACTGCTGGGTGGCGGAAGGCGACAACAAACTCCAGCCGCTGTTTAAGCCGCCGAAAGAATGGGATGCCGACTTATGGCTGGTAACCCATCGCGATATTCACCGCACACCCAAAGTGCAGGCCATTACCCGATTTCTGAAGGAAAGGCTTCGCGACACAAACTAGTCATCTCGTCTTCGTGTTGTTGCATTTACCTGGCGCACATTGATGCTTGTCACCTGCCCGGTGGTCAAATCAACCGCGGTCTGTGTAGCGGAAACATCCAACCTGCGCCGGCTTTTAACGGTCAGAAAACCCTGCACATAGGGGGCGGGCAAGCCGAGAGCATCCTGCAACGCATCGCAATCAAAGCTCACCGCTTGATACGGGTCCAGCTTGACACGCTCCAGCTTGATAACACTTCCCGGATTCGGCCCTCCCGGTGGAAAGGTCAGCGCGACCTGCGCCGATACATTTGCCAGATGCCGGGAATCATTGCGCACGGCAATGCTGGTGCGAAAATCGCCCGCCGCCAGCCTGGCGGTCGTTCCGGGGTTTAGGCCACAGGTAAACTGCGCTGCGAACTCGCGTCTTGACGCATCGTCCGCATTAACGCCCACGGGCGCGGCGATCAAGGCGCCCATGATAACGGCGGTTAAAAGTGAATGTTGGCTATTCATTGGAAACTCCTGATTGAAGGTAACTGACTTCAGCCGTGAGTTCCCGGTACCTGATCAAAAGTTCATTGATGGATTAAAGGTGCCTGAAATATTTCCCAACGTCGTTTGGCTTTATTCCGACAAACCCACCACAATACGATTATTTTGCAGCGCGATATTATTCCACTCACCCGCGGTTGAAGCGGTTTCCAAATACTCAACATAGGGTGTTTCCAGACCGCTGGTGGTGAGCTGAAGGGATATTTCACCATCTTTGAGGTTTGCGGCACGCTCTTGCAGGTCGAGATAAGGAATGCTGATAAGATCATTAACCTCGAACGTGGGGGCGGTATCGGCCAGCATAATGCAGTCGCCAAAGGGGAATTGCTTATCGGCGAGAATCAGCATGTTGTTGCCGTCCGGTTTCAGACATACGTTGCCAAACCGCACATCCAGTTCAACAGTGCCCCGGTAATCCATAAGCTGCAGGGTTTCAAGCAGCTCGCTGATTTTGCCGGTTTGCTGTTCGTTCAGCGGGGTTTCGGCATAACTAAAACGCAGGTCGTTATTTAGCGCCCAGTTGATAATATCCAGGGGCAAAGCATTGCTGGCTTCCTGCCTCGCTTGCATTTGTTGCAATAATGGCTGGTCAGTTTGCGGATTGCTGCGGACGGCTTGAATAACGGCTAACAGCGATATTTTCGCGCTGTTGATATCGGATTGTAGTTGCTTGAAGTGCCAGGTAAAAAAACCACCGGCAATCAGCAGCGAGATCAGCAACGCGCCCGGCCCGATTAACGCCAACCGCTTTAGCTGCTGCCTGGCGCGAAGAAACTTATGTCCCATCTCGACGGTGAGTTGCTGTTGATATTGGGCCTTTTCCTCAAAAGAATGATCGATAAATTTGGTAATCCGCGCTTCATTGTCAGCAATCTGGCTGCGTATCTCGGCGGCGTGCTCTTGCAACTGCCTGTCAAGCTGCGATTGGAATTTTGCCAGCACAACCGTAACATCCGCATTGACCGGCTCCGGCTTAGCATCGCCGCTGGCGCAATCTTCAACGACCCCGCTGGTAGAAGCTGGCGCGGGTTGCTCAACAACGGGGTGATCATTGGCGGCAGTGGCCACCGCATCCGTATCCGGGCTGCCAATCTTCAGGCTTTTCAGCACGCGGTCCAGAGTGGATGGGCGAATTTCCCCCTTAGTCAATATATCCAGTGCGCCCAGCGCCCTTGCCTGGCCAACATAGAGCTGGTCTTTTTCTGAGGTGTACATAATAACCGGAATAACCGCGGTTTCGGGGTTGTCCTTAATCACCTTCAATGCCGACAGGCCGTCCATGCCTTCCATATGGTGATCCAGGAAAATCACATTCGGGTGGTGGTGCTTCAGATAGTCCAGCGCCTCTTCCGCGGAAAGCACCGTATTGATTTCAAGGCCGTATTTATCCAGCATCTTTTTCAGCTGATACTGCGCCGTTTTGGAGTCATCAACAATCAAGGCTTGGGACTGGGGCATTATTTTTCTCCGCGCGAAACGCAATGCGAGCAAATTGTAGAAGAATCCGCGAAATATTTTCCGCAGCTTTCGTCACATTACCGCTGGTTAACAGGTGCCGGAGCTGACAAACGGTAGCATTCAAGAAATCAAAGGGCGCACAAACAGGAGTGACATGCCGCAGCACGTGCAACTTGTTACCCCGCGGCTTGACCGCGGGAGCCACAGATAAACAGATTAGGGCATACGCAAGCGATGCAGTAACACGCTATTTACAACGCGTAATTCGGGATGAATAGCCCAAATTACTCGGGGATTGTTTAATTTTTTACTCGCCTTATACTTGGCCATTATGCGGTTCCGCGCCGAAGGTATAGATAGCGCCTTTTAAAAACACACCATTGAAATACAGCCAAGAGCAGATAACGGGAAATCTATTACTTTAAATACCAAGGACACCATCCGTAATGAAGTTTGCAATCAACTTTTTATTGCTGTTCTCTATCACCTTTTTTTGCAACCCAGCCATAGCCAACACGCCCCTTCCGCTGGAAGTTTATAGCAGCTTACCGAACATTAGCATGATGCGCGTGTCCCCCAGCGGAAACAAGATTGCTTATCGTCTGGCGCAGCAAGACAAAGATATGCTCGCCGTTGTTAACATTGAATCTAAGAAGTTTTTGGGGGCGATAGAGATTTCACAAATCGATCCTGACGATCTCTATTTTGTCGACGAGCAGCGGGTGATCCTGATTGCCTCGCAAAACAAAAGACTATGGGGGTTTCGCGGCAGACATGATCTCAGCACGGCATTCCTGTTTGACCCGGCGGCCAACGAAGTCCGTCAGCTGCTGATTCCAGGCAAAGGCATTTATAGAGGGCAAACCGGATTGGGCCAGATAGTCGGCATCTCGCAGGACCAAAAATACGCCTATATGCCGGCATTCGTCGATGATAACACCGGCCTCCGCTACGACCTGCTGCGGGTCGACCTGGACAAAAAGTCAACGCCTAAACGATTTCGCCGCGGCAAGACCGATACCGTCGATTACTTTGTCGATGAGAACGACAATGTTCTCGCCAGGGAGAACTACAACAACAATACTAACCTTCATACCATCGAAGCACTTAAGGAGGGCAAGTGGGTAAAAATCTTCCAGGAGGAAACCGAATACCGGTCGAAAGGTTTTGTCGGCGTTACACCGGATAACAAATCCCTGGTAGCGCTGATTTGGGACGGCAGTGGGCGCTCCTCTTATTACACCATGTCGCTGAAGAACGGCGAAATTACCGGCCCACTGTTCAGCCGCGACGATGCGGATATTGAATATGTACTCACCGATAAATACCGCAAGGTTTACGGCGTTCAGTATTCCGGCTTCAAGCCAAGCTACGCATTCTTTGATAAAAAGCTGGACAGCACGGTAAAGGCTATTCTCGGGTCCATGCCTAGTAATACTTTTATTATTTCAGATTATTCGCCCGACTTTGAACATATGCTGTTTTATGTTGAAGGCGAGGGATTAAGCGGGAAGTTTTTCTTATATAGCAACGGGAACTTCCAACTGTTGGCCTCCGCGCGGGAAAAAATAGTGCCGGAGATGGTAAATCCCGTCGAGGCGATAATGGTGACGGCACGCGATGGATTGCAAATACCAACGCTGATTACCACACCGGTCAACCACAAGGATCACAAAAACCTGCCGGCGATTATGCTGCCCCATGGCGGACCGGAAGCCTATGACACCATGGCTTTTGACTGGTTGGCGCAATATTTTGCCAGCCGCGGCTATCTGGTCATTCAACCGCAATTTAGGGGCTCGGAAGGGTTTGGCGCTAAGCACATACTCGCCGGGCGGGGCGAATGGGGCAGGAAAATGCAGGATGACCTGACCGATGCATTAAAACACATGGTGGAACTGGGTGCGGTTGATCCGCGCAAGGTATGCATTGTGGGAAACAGTTACGGCGGTTATGCCGCGCTGGCCGGCGTTGCCTTCACGCCAGACCTGTATCAGTGCGCCGTTTCCATTAACGGCGTAAGTGATGTCGCCCGAATGCTGAAAACGGACAAGCGCAACTATGGCAAAAATCACTGGGTGGTATCCTACTGGGAAGATGTTATTGCCGACGGCGACGCCAATTCCGACCTTCTCGAGCAAATCTCGCCGATTAATTTTGCGAAAAACATCAAGGCGCCGGTGTTGCTGGTACACGGCGAACACGACACCGTGGTTCCGTATAAGCAATCACGACGTATGTTTAATGAACTCAAGGATGAAGGTAAACAGGTTAAGCTGGTTGAACTTGAAAACGAAGGCCATCATTTAAACAGCGGCGCTTCACGCCTGAAAATGCTACAGGCCATTGATGCGTTCGTAAATAAGCATATCTAACCGGATCGAGAGCGTATTTGTCTGGCGATGTACGGATGCTGCGGGTGTAAGAATATTGAAATCCATTGGCAATTAGTGGACCTAAGCCTGGTTCCGAGAGCTTGCCAATGTTCGTATTGCCTGTCAAAAAACGCCGCCTATGTCAGCAAATCAGGCACCAAGGTAGAAGTGACAATACATAACCAAGCGCTGCACAAAATTACTCGGCAGGGCTCTAACACTGCTCAATTTCACGAGTGCAAAAATTGTGGATCGCTGGTATTTGTCTCCGCCGAGATTAACGGCGATTTGTACGGAGCGCTGAATGCAAACTGCATGCGCAATAGCATGGGGTTCCAAACACCAATACAAACCAGCTTTAGCTCGCAGTCAGCCGCGGAGAAACAAGAGCGATGGCTGACAAACTGGTGTTGTCCGGTGGTAATTACCAAGTGCCCAAGCGAATGCTGAAGCAAAAAGCGCGCAACGGTTATTCGTTGGCCGCGGCCGGTTTAAGCGGGCCCCTCTCCCGTTTATCCGCCCGTATCAGCCGCTTTTTACCGGCCATACGGAGCAGGCGCTGGAATTTCGGGCACTCCAAATGGCTTGGCGCCTGGCAAGCCGCCGCGTGGCGCAGCCCATTACGCAACGCGGTCAATCTATGAATTTTCGCGTCCAGCTCATCTGCTTTCGCTGAAAGCAACGCTCTGTCAATCCTGGGGCCATCGGTCGTAAACATGGTTGCTATCTCGTCGAGTGAGAAACCGGCGCTCCGCCCCAACGAAATCAGGGCCAACCGCTGCAGTACGCTGGAATCAAAAAGCCTGCGTAAACCGTTTCGGCCAATTGACTCGATCAGCCCTTTTTCTTCATAAAAGCGCAGCGTCGAGGCCGGCAATCCGGATGCCTTGGCGACCTCGGCGATATCCAAAATTCCCTTTTGTATCATTTCCTGTTGACCTCAAGTTAACTTGAACTTGTATGATATCCGGCAGTTAAACGCAGCTCAATACGCAAGTTAATGGACAGGTAGTTTACAACTGAGATGAAGAGGCGTTGTTATGCAAGCGAGTTTTTGGCACCAAAGATGGGAAGAAAATGATATTGGTTTTCACGAAAGTGAGGCAAACAGCTTACTGAGAAGATATTTTGAAAACCTAAATTTGGCGAAAGGCAGCCGTGTATTCCTGCCGCTGTGCGGGAAGACGCAAGACTTAGCCTGGTTGCTTGCCAACGGTTATCGCGTTGTCGGCGCGGAGTTGAGCGAACTCGCGATTAGTCAATTGTTTAGGGAGATTGGCATCGAGCCCGCAGTTTCCCGTATTGGGGCATTAATCCACTATCAAGCAACGGATATCGATATCTTTGTCGGTGATATTTTTGACCTGTCCACAGCGACCCTTGGCCCGGTCGACGCCGTCTACGACAGGGCTGCCTTGGTGGCGCTTCCCGAAAATATGCGCAATCGATATACGACCCACCTTATGAAAATAACCGACACCGCACCGCAGTTATTGATCTGCTACGAGTACGACCAACGGCAAATGGATGGTCCGCCATTTTCAATTACAACAGAGGAAGTTAGGCGCCATTACGGTGATAGTTACCATGTGACGCTGGTTGAAAGCCAGCGCGTACCTGGTGATTTAAAGGGACAGGTTGCCGCAATGGAAACGGCTTGGCTATTACAAAACCCAGCCGTTGCAGGATAGCGCAAGTTGTAACAGGCCCTTAAGAAAGTCAATCCCAATTATAATGCCGAAGCCGCCTGGCGAACCTATCAGTTCTACGCGATAAATGGTCTAATTACGATCGCTACCTCTAGCTTATCGGTAGCCGGAGGAGACGGGGGCGATCGCCTGCTCGCCGCCGAAATCGAGCGCAACCGCGCTGCGCTATGCGATCACGATGTAACCTCACCCGCATAGCGCTAAACCAACCATGGGGGAACCAGTAGTGGGAGAGCAAAGCACAACCTTTGACCAGCGCGAATACGCCTGCGTTTTCGCCGGACACGAACGAGTACTGCACAACGCGGATGCGATACAAGCGCTGCCGAGAGAAATGGCGAGGTCCGGATACGAAAAGGCGTTTATAGTATGCTCGAAGACGCTGAACACCAAGACGGAAATTATCCGCGACCTGGAAGCCAGTCTCGGCGAAAATTGGGTGGCCACAACCGACGAAGTCGGTGAACACGCACCAATTTCCAATGTATTGGCGGCGGCCATAAAGCTGCGCGATTCCGGCGCCGATGTGATTGTCGGCGTTGGCGGCGGTTCGGTTATCGATTTCTGCAAGATGCTGCAACTTTGCCATTCCGAGGGGGCCTACACCAAAGAAGCGCTGCTCACCTACCAAATGAAAATAACCAACGACGGCATCGCGTTTGGCTCGACGGCAACACCCAGCATTCGTCAATTTATTATTCCCACCACGCTGGCAACCGCGGAGTGGACCCTGGGCACCACGCCGGTAGACGAGCAAACCGGATTAAAAGCAAGGTTTGCGGTGCCGCTGGGCGGCTCGCAGGTGTTGTTTTACGACCCGACAATTCTCAGCCGCACCCCCAAGCACCTGCTGCTATCCACCGCTATTCGCGGCCTGGACCACGCCATTAACACGCGCTGCTCCACCGAGCCCCATCCGGTAGCCAATGTCCTCACGGAAAGGGCCATCAGCCTGTATATTGAAAATCTCCCGTTACTGAATGAAGATCAAACCAACCTGGAAGTGCTCACCAATTGCCAATTGGCAACCTGGTGCACCGCCATGTGCAAACAAAATGTTCCGGACGGCTTTAGTAAATGGATGGTCCATATTGTGGGCCCATATGCCCATGTCGCCCACAGCGACGCCGCCTGCGTGTTAATGCTTGCCCAGGCAAAATGGCTCGAGGGTTATGCCGACGAATCCCATGGCGCGATCAAGCAGGCTATTAATCGACCCGACGAAAGCCTGCACGACATTCTTCTGGACCTACTGACAAAACTCGACATGCCCTTGACGCTTGACGACCTTGGCATCGGCCGGGAACTGGTTGAGGAAATGGCGGGCCACGCGATGAATCATCCCTTTGTCACCAAGAACAACCTCCGCCCAATCACCACGAAAGACGATATTATGGCGGTGATGAGTCTTGCCCGGGAAGCCCAATAAAGTCCCCGGATCCGTCAGCAGCGCTCGCTTTCAAGAATGCCACTAACAGCCGTTTAGTGGCGTGTCAGGTTTTATGTTTTCTTTCACAGCCGGTGGCGAATTGACTGGGGAAGTGCCTTTGCAGACACGCGGTGAATACGTCCCTGGTCACAATTGCTCCCGGCAATTTGGTGACACTTCCTCCATCCCTGGAGGTCGTACGCTCGGCACCCGCTTCCCTGCGGGTGACGGTCTGCAAAGGCACTTCCCCAGCCAATTCTTCAAGCCTACCGCTTTGCTGCTTAACGAGGGGTTTTTGCCACAAAAGCAGTACAGCGGTTCGTTTGAAGGCTGTGGTTGGCTAAGGGTTTCGGAACCGTCGCCGGCAGGGAAGCCGGCGTCGAGCTTACACGGACGTATTCACAGCGTGTTCCGAAACCCTTAGCCAACCACAGCCGCCACCGACCTGCAAAACCCACTTGACAATTTTATTGACATAACCTATAGTTCATTTTGTCACCCAAGGTGACACATACAATATAATGTCTGGCAGCGCACCTCACCGCTGCACAGCCAAGCACTATCATCGTCCTAGCCTTATCAGGAATACACCAAGCGCTGATTACAATATTTGGCGTCAGCGACTAACTGTTATAAAACAGGAGAAAATCAATGGGTAATTTCGGACAACAATCAACCACCAACGACGTTATAGACGGTATATCATTAACCGGCAAAACTGCCGTAATAACAGGCGCGACCGCGGGTTTGGGCATAGAAACCTCCCGGGCGCTGGCCGGCGCGGGCGCCAAGGTCGTCATGGTGGGGCGCGACGAGAAAAAATTGCAGGCAGCCGCCGACCAGCTGCGCAGTATGGACTTTAAAGGCGGCGTCGATACGGAATTAATGGACTTAACCGACCTGGACAGCGTCCGAAGCGCGGCCGAAAGCCTGTTGGCGAGATATCCCCAACTGGATATCCTGGTGAACAACGCCGGCGTTATGGTCTGCCCGCTGGGCCGCACCAAACAGGGGTTTGAGACGCAGTTCGGCACCAATCACCTGGGCCACTTTCTGTTTACCTGCCTGTTGGCCCCGGCGCTGATCGCCGCTGCGCCGGCTCGGGTTGTGAACTTGAGTTCCGCCGGCCACCGTATTGCCGAGATAAATTTTGACGACCCCAATTTTGAAAACAGCGAGTATGAGAAATGGCGTGCCTATGGCGCCTCCAAAACAGCCAATGCACTGTTCGCCGTGGGGCTGGACAACCGGCTTAAATCAAAGGGTGTGAGATCCTACGCAGTGCACCCCGGCATTATCCAAACCGACCTGGCGCGCCATATGTCAGAAGATGACAAGGTGCTATTCAGCAGGCCCGATGTTTTTTATAAGTCTGTTCCGCAAGGCGCCGCTACCAGCGTTTGGGCGGCAACTTCGCCGGACCTGGCGGATCGCGGCGCTATCTACCTGGAAGATTGCCATATCGCGGAGCTGACTGATAACCCGGAACAGCGCGGCGGCGTGAGATCCTACGCGCTGGATACTGACAAAGCGGACCGCTTGTGGGAAATTTCCGAAAACCTGGTGGGAACGACATTTTCCTGGTAATCGTCAGATTGCGATCGCGACAACAGCGCGACTAATTTTATAGGAAACGATTATGAATAAGAGCGATAACATCAGCCCCGGAAAGCGCTATGTGTTGCGCGTGCTGGAACTGGCTGAAACCGACCCGGAAATCAAACAACTGATGCCCGACAGTACTGTTGGCGAGCGGGCGAGAACACCGGAATTGTCCGTTGACCGAGCAATCGACACCCTGCTGGAAGGTTATGCCGAACGCCCGGCGTTAGGCGAAAGGAAGTACCAAATCGAGCTGGACGAAGAAACCGGCAGTAGTGTTCGAAATTACCTGCCGGAATATCATATGGTCAGCTATCGAGAGCTGCAATCGCGCATTCACGCACTGGCGAATACCTGGCGACACCACGATAAGTATGGCGTTGCCCCCGATGAATTTGTCTGCATTATCGGGTTTGCCAGTGTCGATTACGCGGTGATCGACACTGCTTGCGCCTACGCCCAAGCGGTTACGGTTCCGATGCAAAGCGCCACATCCGGCGCCGATATCGATGAGATATTTGCCAATATCAACCCAGCCGCGGTGGCCGCCACCATTGAGGATTTGGTGATAGCCGCGCAACACGCCTGCACCCACGGGGGTATCCGCACGCTGATCGCATTTGATTACGACCAACGCGACGACCATGATCGCGCACAGTGGCAGGCGGCCCAGTCTGAACTGGATAATGCCGGGGTTAACACCCAACTGGTGTCGCTCAATGAGCTGCTCGCTTTCGGCAGGGACTTTACCTTTGAGTTTCTGCCCGCACACCCGGAAGCTGAAGAGCATATGGGCGCGATTATCCATTCCTCGGGAAGCACCGGGAAGCCCAAGGGCGCAATATTCAAGGACGCCGCCAATCAACAGGGCTGGTTGAGCCGCAGCAAGGAGACCTTCCCCACCGTTTCTGTGTTGTTTGCGCCGCTGAACCACGGCATGGGGCGCGCGCTGCTGCACAGCATTCTAGGCAAGGGGGGGTCGGTTTACATTACCCTAAAATCAGACATGTCCACCTTGTTCGAGGATATTCGGTTGGCCAGGCCCACTTATATGTCTTTCTTCCCCAGGGTATTCGAACTCATTTATCAGTATTACCAAAATGAAGTCACCCGGCGTGTTAGCGAAGGTGCGGGCGATGAACAGAGCATCGGCCAACAAGTCATGCAGCAGATGCGCCACACCTTCCTGGGCGATCGGCTGCGCGCCGGCACCGTGGGTTCCGCGCCCACCTCGCAAACCGTTAAAGATTTCATCGTCGATTGTTTCGATATTCTGCTGGCGGAAGGCTACTCTAACACCGAAGCCGGCGCCGGCGCGGTTACCATCAACGGGCGTATCCAACGGCCCCCGGTGATCGAGTACAAATTGGCGGACGTGCCCGAACTGGGCTATTACACCACCGACAAACCCTACCCGCGGGGCGAACTCTGCTATAAAACCGAGTTCGCCATCAGAGGTTATTACAAACAGCCCGAGGCCACGGCGCAGCTGTTTGATGAAGAGGGCTTTACCCGAACCGGCGATATTGTCGAAGAGCGCGGCACGGACCATGTGGTGATTATCGATAGACGCAAGGACGTATTGAAGCTTTCGCAGGGTGAATATGTTGCCGTGGGTCCTCTCGGCACGGTATTCGAAAGCGGCAGCCCTCTTATCAAGCAAACCTATATCTACGGCAACTCCATGCAGTCCTATCTGCTGGCGGTGATAGTGCCGGATGTCGAAGCCGCCACCACTATGCTGGGCGAAGGCTATACGGAAGATCAACTGCGCAGCGCCATTCGCGACCAATTGCAGAGCATCGCCCAGGATCAACAATTGAAGAGCTTTGAGGTGCCGCGGGATTTCATTATTGAGCACCAGCCCTTTAGCCAGGAAAACGGTTTGCTGTCCAGTGTTAAGAAGCGTCTGCGCCCGGCGCTTCAGCGAAAATACGGCGAGCGCCTGGAAGCCCTCTATGAACAGCAGGATCGCCGGCAGGAGGAGGAATTAAAGGCGCTAAAAGACCCCGACTCGCCGCTGACAACGCTGGAGAAACTGGGCAAGTTACTGGAATCCAATTTGCGCAGGCAGAATATCGACCTCTCCCAGCCGAAGACCTTTTCGGAATTGGGTGGGGATTCGCTGGGCGCGGTGCTGTTCTCCATGTCCATCGAGGATATCTTTGGCGTGACTATTCCCGCGGATAGTATTCTGAGCCCGACGGGCAGCCCCCAACAGTGGGCGGAGCAAATCGAAAAAACCTTGCTGCAGGGGGACGACGCACGGCCCACTTTTAGCAGCATCCACGGCAAAGACGCAACCCTAATCCAACAAGCTGATCTCGACTTGGAAAAATTCCTGGACGAGGACACTGTCGCCAATGCCCCGGGCGCCGCAAAGCCGGTAGAGGAAACCCGCACAGTGCTGCTTACCGGCGCCAACGGCTTTTTGGGGCGGGCCGTCTGTTTGCAATACCTGGAGAAGCTGGCGCCGGTTAACGGCAAGCTAATCTGCCTGATTCGCGCGCTGGACGACGCGGCGGCAAGGGCCCGGCTGGATGAGGTATTTAAAGGCGTGGACCCGCAGCTGGAAGGCCATTACAAAAGCCTGGCGGAAAACCACCTGGAGGTGTTGGCGGGCGATGTGGGCGAACCCTTATTGGGATTATCCGAAGCTACCTTCAACCGTTTGGCGTCGGAGGTAGATCGCATCTCCCATGTCGGCGCGCTGGTAAATCACCGGCTGCACTACACCCACCTGTTCGGACCCAATGTCGCCGGTAGCGCCGAGATTATTCGATTGGCGCTTACCACGCGCATTAAGGCCGTGGACTTTGTTTCCACCGAGGCGGTGCTGCGGCATACCGATATGCAATCAGGTATGGGAGAAGATGCGGCCTTGATCGATTCCGTTGAGCTTTCGGATCATTACGGCAACGGTTATTCCGCCAGTAAATGGGCCGGTGAATACCTGATGCAGCAGGCCAACAGCAAGTTTGGCGTGCCGGTTAACACCCTGCGCGGCGACATGATGCTGGCCCACTCAACCATTAAAGGCATGATTAACGTTTCCGATCTGTTTACCCGGTTGCTATTCAGCATTGTGACCACCGGAATTGCCCCCTACTCTTTCTACAAGCTTAACGCGGACGGCAGCAAAATAAAGGCGCACTACGACGCTGCGCCAGTGGATGTGGTGGCGGCCTCCGTGGTCGGCGTATCGGATATCCAGCATAGTGAGTACCGCACCTACAACATCCACAACTACCATGAAGACGACGGCTGCTCGCTAGATACCTTTGTGGACTGGATAGAATCAGCCGGCTATTCGGTGACGCGTATTCAGGAATACGATCAGTGGCTGGCGCGTTTCAGGGATAAGTTAAACACCTTGCCCGAAGAGCAAAAACAGCAGTCGGCCATTGAAGTGCTGGGGGCCTATGCGCAAGCGCGGGACCGGGAGCACAAGATTCCCTGCGACCGCTTCAGGCAGCTGGTTGCCGGACTCAGCATAGGGCCGGAGATACCCAGCCTGGACGAGGCATACATCCACAAATTCCTTGGGGACATGCAGGCGCTGGGGTTGATCCAGGCGCCCTGACGCTGGCTAGTACTCCTTCAAGGTGATAATGACGGATGCAGCGTTGTTGTGGTGTTTCGCCACAAGGCGCAGCCCGCCGCGAAGGGTTGTTCCCTTTGCCAGGGCTGCAACGCGGTGGCGGGACACCACAGCAACGCCCTTCGGGTTGGCGTGTCAGCGCCCATGGACGGCGTTGCGCCTCTTGGCA
>JANQKW010000039.1 GCA_028280905.1 Porticoccaceae bacterium | reverse complement strand
GTCCCAAACACTGTCCCCAGACGCCCGCTTAGGCCGGCGCTACCTGTAACGCCGTGAGTCCCGACAGGGGAGGTTTGCCCGGGACCAATCAGGCCGTGCTTTAAGTTTGCCAAATTGACGGGGGTGTCGCGAGGACTGTTTGAGCGCTAGCGAGTTACCGCAGCGCCGGCAATTTGGCAAACTTAACGGTCGGTCCCGGACAAACCTCCCCTGGCGGGAAGGGAATGTGGCGCCGAACTTGAGCGCCGGTTATTGGCGGCGCTCGTTATAACTTAAAGACACCTAACAGGCTGCCCGTCTGCTGCGGCAGAAGATTTTATAGCGTCCCAGAGTTTCGCCATTTTCAGGCCCTGAGTAGCGGGGGAGGGGTTGGTGATTTCCCCGGCACGCACCTGCTGGAAAACATCCATCAGGTTATTGGCCGCCTCCTGTTGTTTGCGCTCAACGGCCTTGCCCGGGCGTTCAATTTCAATCCAGCGGCCCCAGGCACAGAGGCGCACAATGGCGTCGGTGAAGAACAGTTCCAGGCGCGATTCGCATACCGGAATGGTCTCCCCGGACGCGTGCAGCGTAAAAATAGTGCCGTCAGTTAAACGGCCCACCGCTGCGGTAACCGCATCCACCGGATAACAACGCCGGTCCATAAAAGCCGAGATTCTTTCCAGTTCCGCGTCGCATACCAGCGAAACAGTGTTCATCATATGGGCACCGCTATCAAACATAAATCCACCGCCGGAAATCTCAGTCGCCTGCTTCCAGTGGCCCCTGTACTTGGGCGCCCAATCTTCCCAAATCGCCGCATTGATGCTGATCAGCTCGCCGTAGGTTTTGGCGGCCACGTCTTCCCTGAGTTGCTGAGCCAATGGCGATAAGCCACCCTGGTAGGCCACAACCAGGGCCTTGCCGCTGGCGCTCTGAGCGTCGATGATTTGTTCGGCTTCGGCGACTGTCATTACCATCGGCTTTTCCAAAAGCACATCCACATCCGCCTGCAACGCGGTTATCGCCTGTTCCGCGTGAAAGGCGTGAGGTGAGGATATATATACCGCATCGAGAGCGGGGGATTTATCTTCTAGGAGGTTTTGCCATCCACTAAACAGTGCCGGGCAGTTTACGCCGGCAGCCTGAGTGATAGCCTCGACTTCCCTCAGGGAATCGTCACTCAGGTCGGCGACGGCCACCACTTCCAGGTCTTCCCGTTGGATCCAGGTTCCTAGGTACTGACGCGCCTTAATTCCACAGCCGATAATAGCGAGTTTTAGTTTCACGGTTGTTTACCACCATCAAGATTTGTATGGGTTAGTCTGGCCAGCCGGTGCGCTGCTCCCACTAGATCAGTATGCAACAAATAACAGGATAATCCATTTATCTATTGACACCGGTGTCATTTTGCATAATATAACCCTTCAGAGCATATAACAACCAGCAGGGTGCAATCACCTCGAGGGACGGCGGTGGGGAAACCGGCTACTAAGAACACTCGCGAAAACAGGTGGGGATCTATGCAAGCTAAGGCCAGAGAAGTCAAGCCGGTAAACATGGCCGCATACGGCTGCGGCGACCTGTTCGCCGGCATTACCGGCACAACCCTGGGGATTTGGGTATTCTATTTTTATACAACCGTGGTGGGGCTGAGCCCCATTGAAGCGGGTTCCATTCTCGCCGTCGCGCGCTTTTGGGACGGGATCACCGACCCGACCATGGGCTACATCACCGATAACACCCGCAGCCGGTTCGGGCGCCGCAGAATCTATTTCCTGATTGGTATTCCACTGACATTGAGCTTCGGTTTAATCTGGATCGACGGGTTTGGCTATGCCTACTACCTGGTCACTTACCTGGCTTTCAATACCGTCTTTACCCTGGTGCAGGTTCCCTATGAGACCCTCGCCGCGGAAATGACCAATAATTTCCAGGTGCGCTGCAAGATGACCGGCGTGCGGATGATTTTTGCGCAGAGCGGCGCATTGATCGCCTCCTGGCTTCCGGCGTTTATCCTGCAGCAATATGAGAGTGAAGCGGCGGCGTTTGTGGTGGTCGGGGCTACCTTGGCGATACTGTGCACACTGCCCTGGCTGTTTGTCTATTTCGGGACCTGGGAAAAGCAGGACCTTCCGGAGCGCAATCCCACCCCGTTTCTCAAGGAGATGAGCAAATTATTTTCCGAGATGTTTTCCACCTTTCGCCTGAAAATATTTCGCATCCATCTCTGTATGTATGTCGGCGCCTTTGTTGCCCTGGATGTCTTCAATGCCTCCTTCGTACACTATCTCACTTTTGTATTGGAATTTGATAAGCAACTGGCGGGCTATATTATTACGCTGCTGGCCGTTATGCAGTTCGCCGGTACACCCGTATACGCCTACCTGTGCATGAAGTTCGGCAATTCCCGAACTTACCGCATAGCTGTTACCGTCGCCATGCTCGGGGTGGTGTTGTGGACCGCTTGCTCCTTCTTCAGTGTTCCGTTGGCGCTGGCATTTGTCGCGGCGTTTGTGTTGGGGGCGTCGCGCGGCGGTATCTACCTGGTGCCATGGAATATTTACAATTTTATCCCGGACGTGGATGAAGCCTTGACCCGTGAGCGGCGGGAGGGCATTTACGCCGGTGTTATGACCCTCACCAGGAAGGTCACCCAGGCATTCTCCATCCTGCTGGTTGGCGTGGTGCTCGAATACAGCGGCTTTGTTTCAGGCGCGGATACGCAGAGCGCCAGCGCGATTGCCGGTTTGCAGGTTGCCCTGCTCGGCGGCACGGCGCTGTTTTTGGTATTCGGCTTCGTCAGCTCTTTCCGATTTGGCCTGGACAGACAGAATCACGCGGCGCTCGTGGAAGAAGTGGAGCGGTTAAAAGCCGGCGGTGATCTGGCCGATGCGCATTCGGAGGCCAAGTCTATCATCGAGAGCCTGACCGGATGGAAACACGAGCAGACTTGGGGCAACAATACCGTATCCCATGCGTCCCGAGTTGGCGCTTGATAGGATTCGCATAAACTGTCATCTAGACAGTTGTTAGCAGGCCCTAACCCAGCGATCCCGTAACTGGAGGTCTCAGCGACATTGGAACAATCAGTCAGAATAGTGTTGTTTACAATCGTCGGTCTGTTGTACGGCTGCGCCCCCACGGGCGATCTGGGAAATAGTGTTACAAACTTGAATCAGATAGTGATTCTGGGTTCCCACAATAGTTATAAGCGGGAAATCCCCGCAGCGTTGCTTGCGATTGTCGAGCAGAGAAATCCGCAACTGGCGCGTTCGATCGATTACTACCACCATTCACTGCAGAACCAGCTGGACGGCGGGCTTCGGCAGCTGGAAATCGATGTGTTGGCGGATGAGGACGGCGGCCTTTACGCGACCCCGGTTGGCGTGAGCATGCTCGACGATCTGGGCAGGGTCGTGGGCCCGAGAGACGGTTTTGACCCGGAAAGGTTGGCCGCACCCGGTTTTAAGGTGCTGCATATACCTGATATCGATATCTTTACCCACTGCGCTGCTTTTGCGCTATGTTTGCAGCAGGTCAATGATTGGTCAGACCAAAATCCCAATCACCTGCCGCTTTTCATTCTGATTAACATTAAGGAGAAAGGCGCTGGAATTTTAGATGGTGTTCAGCCGGTTCAATTTGACCCGCGGTTGTTTGATAGATTGGATAAAGTGATTCGCAGTGCGCTGCCGGCGGAAAAACTGATTGTCCCGGATGACGTGAAAGGCAGCGCAAGTTCGCTGCAGCAAGCGGTCACGACAAATGGCTGGCCGCCACTGTCGGCAGCCAGGGGAAAGATACTGTTTATTTTTGACGGCAATATCCGGCAGGCTAATCTATACCGTGAAGGCCACAGGTCGTTAAGCGGGCGCGTGATGTTCGCGGCGGTTCCCGAAACCGAGCCGGAAGCGGCCATAATGGTCGTTAATGATCCTATTGGCGAACAGCAGCGAATCAGGCGGTTGGTCGATAGGGGGTTTATTGTGCGTACCAGAAGTGATTCGGGCTACCAATCCGTGGAGCAGATGCGCAGCCAATTTGCCGCAGCGGTTGCAAGCGGGGCGCAAATTATTAGCAGCGACTATTATCCGGGTTCGCCCAATGCGGAGCGTCGCGATTATGCTGTTCAATGGCAATAAAGTAGGTAACAAGATGACTTTTTTCCGTGCAGTGCTGCTGTTCACGGCGGCGTTCTTAGTATCCTGTCATGCGGTAATCGAATCCGATGCTCACCGCGATCAAGCGGTCGAAAACAGGTCGATAGAGATACTCGCATTCGGAGACAGTGGCTACCATTATGATTACCTGAATAAAAAATACTACAGGGAACCCTACACCTCGGTTCAGGCATTTAGCGAATACTCCCGGCAGGACTGGCGCAAGAAAGGCAAACCCCTGGCGGAGTTTACCTTGCCGGAAGTCGAATTCCATGCGCCTTCCGGAAGCTTTGTCCCTAAAAGCGGCCTTGACGCCGTGGCCCGGGCGATGACTAAAAACTGTGAGCAGCGCCGCTGTGATTTTGCCGTGATGTTGGGGGATAACATCTATCCCGATGGCGCTACCCTGGGTGCCGACGGCAAAGATGACGAAGCGAGATTCAGGGATATGTTTTCAATACCCTTCGGAGCGCTTGGAAAGGGCTCCCCGGATTTTAAAATTTATACTACGCTAGGAAACCATGACTGGCATACATCCCGGGCCGGCGCAATGGTCCAGGTAGCCTTTATGGGGCGAGATAACAACTTCTATATGGATGGCTTGTTCTACTCGGTTAAGCCGCCGGCGGCGGGTGGTCAACTGGAGCTGTTTGTGGTGGATACCGAGATGATATTGACCACCACGCCGGTGAAAAGAGCTCTGCTGAACGAGGACGGCTCGGAAAAAGAGCATAGCGAATACAAGGCTCCTCGAGCTTCCGCGCTGCCGCAGACGCCAGAGGAAGAAAACATGGTGGCTTGGCTTGGCAAAGCATTGGCAGAGTCGACTGCCAAGTGGAAAATAGTGGTTGGTCACCACCCCATATGGTCGGCCGGCGGCGGCAAGTTTGAGCAGGCCCGAGCGTTGCGGCGCCTGATTCGACCTATGCTTTGCGAATACGCGGACGCCTACCTGGCGGGGCATGAGCACACCTTGGAGGTCTACGCCGATACTTGTTCCGATCTCGGTGCGGCCAGGGAAAAAGACCTGGTCCAGGTGGTTTCGGGTGCAGCGGGCAAACAGCGCGGTGTGCACAGCCCGTACATGCAGCAGCAAGATAATCATTATCCGCAAAGAAAAATGCTGCATGCGATTGGTATGGTGTGGGGCTTTTGCAGAGTTTCGCTGGAAAATGACGACATAATCGTCGAGTCGTTTGTGACAGAGGCGGATGGGCGCACGGAGCGCGTATTCAGGCATAGGTTCTAATCCCGGGAGAGCCGCGGATAACTGAATAGGGCCGCGCAAGTGATAAGGTTTAAATTGGTCAAGCCTGAAGCGTATTCAACTTACGACCAGTTGTTGCTGAGCCGTTTGGTTTGCCATAGTTAAAGATTGGGCGAAAATTTTTCGGGCTCTGTAATATTAAAGACATTAAAGTTAACTATAATGTTATAACCGATTGTTTTTTAAGCGCTTAAATTGAAAACTGGCTTTTTAAATCGGTTCTTTATTAGGCATTGACACCGGTATCAATTTGGGTTAATGTGATTGTACTGAGAATTTGGTCAAGCCAGTTTGCTGGCGTCTGTAGAAGTACGGTGAGCCCGTTCTTCCGGTTACTAAAGCCCGGCCTGATTCTCGGCGGGAGTTTCCGCATATCACGGGGGTGAAATATTGCATACCAGGAGAGCAGGTTAAGCGTTTATCGCGGGTTTTCGGCAAGGCGCCGTTTTCCTGTGTCTGCTAAATTTATCTGTTAGCGGGAAGGGCGGAGTGAATTCCCTATTTTATCATCGGAATTGACACCGGTGTCTTTTGATCCGCTAACAATTGAATTTTACATATAACCGGTTCTGATCGGCGTGCAAATTTTAGCGTTACCAGCGATGTGTGAGAAAGAGCTTGAGCATCCATTACAGGCGTTGAGGCCATCTCGATGTTCGTAGGGGTGCGAATGAGGTAGGCATTAATAAGTTCGACGTTAAGTTAACGAGGAGAGGCACCAAACCATGAATAAGACTATACCATTTCCATACAGCAAAACCGGACTACTCGGCGCCTGCATAGTGGCGGCAATGGGGTTATCCGGTGGAAACGTTTACGCGGTGGAGGACGACCAGTATATTGAAGAGGTTGTGATCGAAGGGTTTCGCGGTTCTTTGATGAAGGCGCGGGAACTCAAGCGCAACGCGTTAGGATCACAAGATTCTATCGTGGCGGAAGATATCGCGGATTTTCCCGACCTGAATCTCGCCGATTCACTGCAGCGGGTTCCCGGTGTTTCAATTACTCGGGAGGGAGGCGAAGGTCGTCAGATTTCCTTGCGCGGCCTAGGACCCGACTTTACGCGTGTTCAACTTAACGGAATGGAAGTCCTTTCTAATTCATCGTCCCCCATGGACAGCCGCGGCGCGGTGCAGCGAAATAGGGCTTTTGATTTTAATGTATTTGCCTCTGAGCTATTCAATCAGATAGACGTTAAAAAGTCCTTTTCAGCGGACCAGGACGAAGGTGGAATCGGCGGTACTGTCAACCTTCGCACCGCCAAGCCATTTGATTTCGACGGTTTGCAGGGTGCGATTTCTCTTAACGCCGGTACCAATACCAATACCGACTCAACCGACCCGCGTTTCGCTGGTATGATCTCAAACACCTGGGGCGATTTCGGTGCCCTTGTGTCACTCGCCTACAGCGAAAGAGAATCTGCGGAAGAAGGTTACGATACTTTTCGCTGGCGGCAACGGACGCGCACGCCCGATCAGTTCAGCGATACCCTGCCCCAGGATATCCAAGATAACCTCGAAGCAGGAAACATATGGTTTGCGCGCGGCAACCGCTACTCTTCATGGACAAATGATCAAGAGCGTTTAGGTATTACTACAGCGCTGCAATTCAGCCCGTCTGACAGCTTGTCACTGACTTTCGATGCCCTCTATGGCGAACTGAACAACTCACGTGTTGAGTATCACCTGGATACAGCGGGTTCCAGCAGTACCGCCCTGGGTTTTATCGAGGATTTGACCGTTGTTGATAACAATGGCGATCTCGAAGCGGTTGCGGGCACGTTTAGTGATGTTACGATTCGCACGGAAACCCGACAGGATCAAGCCGATACCACGTTCGAGCAGTATGCTCTGCAAGGTGAATGGTACGCCACGGACAAGCTTACCGTTAAGGGTTTGATCGGTTATGAAAAGTCCGATTTCGAACAGCCGCAAAGCGACAAGATCTATTTCCAAACAACTGGTGGTATCACCACGGATTTTACCCAGGATCGTTTTTACGGCGTTAATAGCTACGACTTTGACCCCGCCGACATCTCAAACTGGAGTGTTCGCGAACTGGACTTCCGTGAAGACTATATCACCAGCGAATTTAGCAACGCCAAGCTGGATTTTGAGTATGCTTTCAATGAGAGTTCTGAGTTCCGTTTCGGTTTGAACTATAAGTCATTCGAGAACACCGGGTTTAACCCGCGTGCAAATGACCTGGTAAAAGATGTGGGTGCGCCCGCATTTGGACCAAACCAAGGTGATGCTCCAACGGATATTCCGGCTGATGGGTTTGTTATCTTTGATCACCCGAATGCCGATTGGGTTGCGGCGAATTTTGCCGCCATTCAGTCCTTCTATGGTGTGTTGAATTGGGACCTTACCGATCCGAGCGTACAGGCTTTCTACGACTCTTCAAACCGCCCGCAAGAGTTTGACAGCCGCCCGCAGGCCCGCTTTGGCATTAAGGAAGATACCACCGCCGCATATGCGCAGTACCTGTTTACCGTCTCAAACGTGCGCGGAAGCATTGGACTTAGATACTACTCCACTGATATCGAGTCCAGCGGTGTGACAATTGGCGACGAGACCCCCTTTACGGTGGACCAGGATTACAACGGCGTGTTGCCCACGTTCAATCTTGCCTGGGATGTAAATGAAAACATCGTATGGCGCTTTAGCGCGAATAAAAATCTTACGCGCCCGAGCTTAGGCGACCTGTCGGTATCCGCACCGACTGTACAAAATGACCCGGATGGTTCCGCCGGGTTGCGGGTGGTTTCCGGCAACCCTGCACTGGAGCCCTTTGAATCCGTTAACCTGGACACCTCATTCGAGTATTACATGGGTGATATCGGCGCTGTGGCCATCGGGCTGTTCTGGAAGGATATCGAGAACTTTATCGTACCCGAGACTATCATAGTGCCCTACGGTTCTCTGGGATTGCCGTTAGACCTTCTCGGCCCGGGCCAGGATGCAAGCACCGAATACCAATTTGCTACCAATGTAAATGGTGATGATGCAACAATTAAGGGTATCGAGTTTTCTTTCCAACGCGACTTGGATTTCCTGCCCGAACCCTTTGACAAGTTCGGCGTCGTAGCCAACTTTACCCTGGCCGATGGTGAAACCGAGTATGAAAATGTGCAGGGAACCGGCGAATCGCAGACAAAAACCTTCCCAGGGTTATCTGAGGAAAGCTATAACTTCACCCTGTATTACGAAACCGATACTTGGGGCGGTCGAGTAGCCGTTGCAAATCGAGGCGAGTACATTTCAAGGGTTGAAGCTGGGCTAGCTGATGAGGATGAGCGTGGGTTCCACGAAACAACCCATGTGGATTTCTCCGCGTTTTACCAAATCAGTGAGTCACTTAAAGTCACGTTTGAAGGTATCAACCTAACGAACGAGCGCGAAGAGCAGTATAGCGATTCAAGTGACCGTCCCTACAATACCACTACCAGCGGGCGCAGTTACCTGCTCGGTTTAAGCTACAAATTCTAAGTCCCTCCATGGGCCGGTTCGCTAAATGCAGCCGGCCTTTTTTTATGGATGTCGAGCATTAAATTGAGTAATCCTTTTGCTTTCTTTGCTCCACTGGGCTGCCCAATTTGTAGTGACGAATTTCGGTTTTCTCTGCTTTAATATACCCAGTTTATTGTTGAGAAGTTGCAGGTCTGTATGTGGGCCGCAGTTTGAGCATCTACACCAATTGCGGTAGGCAGGCGGTTTGAGGAGCGCAGTGCAGCGACCAGGTCGCTCTCAAACACCGGAGAAGGAGCCGTTATGTTCGACACTTCCACGCTGAATCCCGTATCAATAGGCAGAGAAAACTGCTCTCAGGATAAGCCTATAATCAAAGGAGATGTCAGTAACGCCAAATTGGAACTTTAGCTAGAAGGAGGCGATGCCAGGGGTATCGGCAACTTTATGAACAAAGCAGAGAACAAACCGATCCGCCGGCGAGATTTCCTGTCCGGCAGTGTACAAACGGCGGCAATCGGAGCGGTGGCATTTGGGATCGGGCAGAGTGTGGTCGCGGCAACGCCCGTTCCCGGTGACAGGGGCTTCTTGCCGGAAATAACGATTACGGACCGGGGGGCCGATCCCACCGGCACTCGGCTGGCCACCAAAGTCATTCAAGCTATTATCGACCAACTCTCCTCAGCGGGAGGCGGCAGAGTCGTTATTCCTCCCGGTACCTTCCGGGTAGGAACGCTATTCCTCAAAAGTCATGTGCACCTGGATTTGCAATTGGGCGCAACCCTGTTGGGTTCGCCCGATATCGAGGACTATGCCACCCTGAGCTGGGGACACAACAAGGATCGCCAGCCTTGGCATCTGCTGTATGGCGATAACCTGGAGGACGTGGCGATCACCGGGCTGGGGACAATTGACGGCAATGCGGAGGCCTTCTGGCAACCCTACGAGCGCGACGCTCAGGGGCGCATGCTCGAACCCCGCTGGATAAAGGCCAAGGACAAGAAAGTCAGTCCGCTGATCGACATCAATAACTCCCGCAATGTGCGTATTCAGGATATCACAGTTAAAACCGGCGGCGGCTGGAATATCCATCTGTTCGACTGTGACGAGGTGCAGATTCGCGGCGTAAGGGTGACGAATTCAGTGTACAGCCCGAATTCAGACGGCATTGACCTGTCGGGCTGCCGGGATGTCTCCATGGCCGACTGCTACATCCGCACCTGTGATGATGCGATATGCCTGAAAACCTTGCCCGACAGCCGAACCACCGAGCGGGTGGCGATCACCAACTGCGTGATTGAAACCTTTTGCGTCGGTGTAAAACTGGGCGCCCATGAATCCTTCCAGGACATGCGCGATGTATCTATTTCCAACTGCACGTTCAAGGGAACGTCGCGCTTTTTTGCCTTGTATTCCAAAAGCGGGGGCATGCTTGAAAATATCAGCGTAACCAATATCACCGGTGACACCAATGCCAAACTGGTATTGAGCCGCCCGATTCAGCTAATGGTGGAGCGCGCTAAAAACGGCGATATCGGTGGTATCAGAAACGTTATTGTCGATAATATGATTTGCCACACGGACGGTCGCATCCTGATGACCTGTGACGAGGGCGGAACCCTGGAGAATATTATTCTGCGCAATCTGGTAATTAGCTATCCCCGCATCGAGGATCCGGCACCCCTTGCGGAGGGCGCGACCAGCAACCAGTTCCCGCGCAACCAACTGGAGGCGGGCGGGGCGCGCGCGGCGGTGGTGGCGCAAAATGCCAAGCGGCTGACGATCGACCAACTAATGATCAACTGGCCGGGGGAAGGTGCGCCGGTGCCCGATGCCTGGCAACACTATGAGCGAATTGAAAATGGCACCGAGCGGATTCACCGCTATGACTACGCCAAGGCCAAGCACGCCGAGTTCCACGCGTTGTGGGCGAAGCATGTGGAGGGCATCTACCTGAACAACCCGTTTCTACAGTCCTCTACACCGGAACTAAAACGATATGCGTTTGATCGAGTGCGGCAGGTTGATGAGCGATAACTTACGCATACTGAAGATTTTTCGAAGGGTGTTTGTATTTTCACTAAAGGGTGTGCTTTAGGTTGGTGCTACAATCCCGCGGCCATCTGGGAACAGTATTTGAGACTCGCTGTGAATACGTCCGTGTAAGCTCCGCGTCGACATCCCTGTCGACGAGGGTCTCAAACACTGTTCCCAGACGTCCGCTTACATCGGTGCCACCTCCCCTGTCGGGACTCAGGGCGCGACAAGTAGCAACAACGTTAGCGGGTGTCTAGGAACTACTTTTGAGACCCTCACCGGCAGGGAAGCCGGTGCGGAGCGCCCATGGATGGGTTCACAGCGAGTCTCAAAAGTAGTTCCTAGATAGCCGCGGAACAGTGGCACCAACCTAAGTAGTTTGCTAACGGAGCTGAAATATTCTTAAGCGGCCCGGCTTAATAGACACGAATACCCGAGGAATTTCCCAGCGTCTCGTGATCGTTTTCCGGCTGACCGTTAACCCGAATATTGGTCAAATTCGCGCGGTGCGAATTATTAAAGACCAGTTGCCTATGCTCCCCAATCGCAGCAATGTTCGCTCCCGATACGGCTATGTTGTTAACGTCATCAAATATCAGCGCCGGCCTGAAGTCCTCTTCCCGTACCTTGAAAGTCACATCTTTTAGCTTAATACCCGTAGCGTGACGAACATACAACGCCCAAGCGGGAAGTTCGCCGAACATACTGTATTCCGGGTATTCGCTTTCCTTTTCCGGCACCCAGTCCAAATGGTTTACCGGGATGTAGGCCATACCCTTGGAAGCCCGCCCGGGATAGGAAATCTCGATATTCTCCAGGGCAATATTATGAACACGGTGGCCGGGGATGCCGGTAATCGAGGCGGGGATCGGGTTGAAAAACTGGTTCAGGGCGGGCCCGCGCAATTCGTAGTCAATATCCGGACGTCCGAACGGAATTTCCGCCTTCACGTTTTTAATCACCACATTTTTCAGGGTGCCGACTTGACCGTCTTTATTCCTGTGGCCCAGTCGAACAAAGATGGCATTGCCGGTATTGCTCGCAACCACATTGGAAACCGCCACGTTTTCCAGGTCGCCGCCGTCGACACACTCCAGTGCAATAGCGGAGCGGTAGGTGTCGTAGACGGTGATATCCTCAATGCTGATATTTTTAAAACCGCCTTTAGACGAGGTGCCAAACTTGACGCCGCTGGCGCTGGACCTCACCGTGCAATTGCGGATCAGCACGCGGTTGTTTGCCAACCCCGGTGTTTCCGACTTAAGACAAATAGCATCGTCGGCGGCATTGACAAAAGAGTTGGTAATTCGCACATCTTGTGAATCGACAATATCAATGCCGTCGTTGTTCCAGTAGGCGTCGCTGTCCACCCTGATGTTGTCGATAGCCAACTGACTGCACTGCTCGTAGGTTTGCACCCACATGGCGGCATCTTTCATCGCCAGGTCGTAGATACGGATATTGCTGCACTGGAAACACTCGATAAGCTGAGGACGTTCGGCCTCATTGGCGCGCATTCTCCGATAGTTGAACTTGGGCGTGGGGCGCTCGCCGGTGAGATGCATGTCCCTGATCTTGAGCGCCAGCTCGCGGCCCTGTCCGTCTATGGTTCCCTTGCCGCTGATTGCGATATTCTCCGCCCGATGTGCGCTGATTAATGCATACCAGTTTCTTGCCGTTTTGTGGTAGTGATGAATATCGGTAGAGCCGAGCAAAGTGGCATCGGCGGAGAGGTGCAGTTCCACGCCGGATTTAAGCTCCAGGTGGCCGGTTAAAAAGGTCCCTTGCGGAATTACCACCCTCGCGCCCTTATCACGCCGGGAGGCCTCGTCAATCGCCTGTTGGATGGCGTCTGTGTTAAGTGTGGTGGCGTCGCCGACGGCGCCGTAATCCAGGATATTCAATAATTCCGCGTAGCCATGATCCGGTCGCTCCGGGTCTGGCTGCAAATTTATGAGTCGAGCCGGGGTACTGAGCACCGGTTGGCAGGCGGCTATCTGCAGGCCCAGTGCACTGGCGCCCGTTGCCGTAACGAATTGGCGACGATTAATCATAGTAAATCCTCAGCGAAAGCAATTGTTATTGAAGGGACGTGTTGGGCTTTGGGCCCATCTCAAGCGTCACAACACCGCCGGAAACTATCTCGCTATGGCGAAGGTAGGTTCTTTGCAGCGGCTTGCCGTTCAGCTTAACGGACTGTATAAAGCGATTGGTGTCCGAGTTGGCAACCGTTTCTATGGTGAAGCGCTTGCCGCTGTAATAACGGTTGTCCAACTGGATGGTGATTCGATCGAAAAGCGGGCTGCCCAGCCAATAAATTGGGTCCGGCTCGGTGCCGCTGCTCAATTGGAATAACCCGATTTTCATCAGTACCGCCAGGGATCCCATCAGCCCTTGGTCCTCATCGCCATTGTAGCCAGTGTCCGGGGCGAGCCCGGAAAAAACCGTGTTTACCACTTCACGCGACCAGAACTGAGTTTTCCAGGGGGCGCCCGCGGCGGAGAAGATAAACGCGGTTTGAATACTGGGTTGGTTGCCGTAGTTGATTGGAATACGGCTGAAGCGCTCGTCTTTTTCGTCCTTGTGCGCTTTGCCGGAGGTAAAACCCAGTTCGGCGGCTTTGCGGAATTCCCCGTCCAGTTTCTCAACCAACGCGGCTTTGCCGCCCATCAGTTCCGCTAAGCCATCTACGTCATGGGCGGGAAACCAGGTCATTTGCGCGGCATTGGACTCAACAAAACCGATTTGATACGCGTAAGGGTCGTAGTCTTGACGCCACTCGCCGTTCATTTCCCGCGGGCGCATAAAACCGGTGCGGTGATCGTATAAATGGCGGTAATTGCCCGCGCGTTCGGCAAAGTATTCGGCGTCCTCGGCGTTGCCCAGAGCCTTTGCCAGTTGCGCCAGCGCGTTGTCCTGGAATGAATATTCCAGGGTTTGCCCGGCGCCTTTCCAGTGGAAGTGATAGCCGTCGCTTTGATCGGCATCTTCAGGAATGGGGTAGGGAACATAGCCCCGATCCAGGTAATGCGTTATGCCGCCGCCCACCTGCGAATTATGCTCGTATCCCGCGCGCGCCATAATGCCCTGCGCGGAGTGGTTTTTTTTCATCCCCTGATAGGCGAGGTCGATATCGAAATCGCGAATGCCTTTCATCCAGTTGGATACCAGAAAGGGCGTGGAAGACGCGCCGGTCATGACATAGGTGTAGTTGCCGCCGGACGGGCCCCGCGGAATCAGGCCGCCATCTTTGTAGTACTGCAACAGACTGTTGGCAAAGTCGGAGGCCACCTTGGGGTAGGCCAGCGGCCACAGGGTGCTGATCGTCCACTGCGCGCCCCAAAATGAGTCTGAGTTGTGGTGGTTGAATGTCGGTTTTCCAGCGTTGTCCCGCGGCAGTTGTTTGATCAGGCGCCGATCGCCGGTCTGATCCGAATAGTGGCCGTCGACGTCGCTGATAATCCTGCGTCCCTGCA
>JANQKW010000335.1 GCA_028280905.1 Porticoccaceae bacterium | reverse complement strand
TCCAGCCGGAAGAACTCGGCGGGTTCGCGGGTCAGGCGTTTGACCACTTGACTAACGGCGTCCACAGAATCTCGCTGGGCGTGCTTTAACGACATCAGGTTGCCGTCAAAAAACGCCATATTGGTCAGGTGGGCGCCTGAGTCGTTAAAGCCCGGAAGGGTGTTTTTGTCCAGCAACAACGGCAGGATAGCCTCGTCGCGCACGTTGGCCACGTCGCTGTAAAAGCGGAAGCCGTTGTCGTAGGCGCGCAGCAAATGCAGCATAAATTCCGCATCGTCGGCCAGTGGTGAGGGAAACTGTTTTATCGCATCCAGCTCCGCATCGCCGCGAGCGGCGCCCGCGTAGCCGCGCTGGTAGCGGATAACCCGGTCGAATACCTGCTGCAGGGTTTCGCCGTTCCATTCCTCCACCGGCGCGCCGTCGAACACCATCATATGCAATTCGCGGATACAGTTTAAATCCGGCATACCCAGTTTGGTTTTCAGGGTGGCGAAGTTAAAGCCCTTGCGCCCGTAATACCAGTCGCGCCGGAATTGTTGAATAAAAGCCGGGTCGTTTAACAGCGTGCGACGCGCTTCCACATCGTCCTGTTCAGTGGCTATCAGCTTGCAGGTGGAAGGCAGCTCTTCAAATAGCGGTGACACTATGCCGTCCGACCATATACGGAATTTCGAGCCCAGCGCTTGGAAGTGCAGCCGGCCTTTAAAAAGCCGGCTGTTGATCATTCTGGCAAAACGTAAAAACAGGTTCACCGCGCGTGGAAACAACTCGAATTCAATAGCCGTCAACGCCGAGGTTTTCAACGGCTTTCCGTAAAGCCGGCCGCTGGTTAGCGCGAAGTAGCGGAACATTTGCAGCTTGCTCTCCACAATAGCGGTGGTTTGCCAAACGCGGCCGCGATTCCGCACCACCTTGAGCAACCGCTTGTATTCGTCGAAGGAGCCGTACTGGGTGGGAATGCGTTTGTCGGTATTCGGTGTGTTCGCCAGGTAGTGAAGCGGCAGACCGTCGGTACTCAGTCCCAGGTAGCCTTGGTCGATGCCCTGCTCCACCAACGCCTCCATCCGGGCCAGCTCCGCTTCGGTGGGTGCGCGGGAAATACTGTCCTGCAAACCCATCACTTCAATGCGCAACATGGAATGGGGTAGAAATACTGCGATATTCGGCCCCAGGGGAAGTTCGGCAAAGTGATCCAAGTAATCCCTGCTGTTGTCCCAAGTAATGGCCTCCACGCTTTTGGACAGCACCGACTTGGGAACATTCTCCACCCGGGTGAAGCAATCGACTATCGGATCGGCGCCGTCCTTTTGCTGTTTGCCGTAGCACAAGCCAAGGCTGCAGTTGCCCACCAGCACAGTAGTCGTGCCATGCCGCACCGCTTCTGGCAAACCGGGCTCCAGTTCCACTTCCAGGTCGAGGTGGGTGTGGATATCCAACAGGCCCGGCATTAGCCACTGCCCGGCCCCGTCGATAACGTTTGCCGCACATTCTCTCGGGAGTTTTTTTCCCTTGGCAACGATTTTGCCCTGTTTGATTGCAATATCGATTTCCCCGGGCGGCGCGCCGCTACCATCGAACACCAGCGCGTCGACAATGAGCGTATCCCAAATGGCCGGTTTAGTTGACATAGGCAAGACTCTTAAAGCAGCTAAAGAAACCCTTCCTGCTAATTATATTGCAGTATACAAAAAGCGATAACTATTGACGTTCGTCATGTCTGGCTCGGCTTTTGGGGTTGATGGGTTTATTCCTTGCCCGGCGGGGTCTATAAGTAGTCTACAGGTTATCTTTTGACAACGAGGTGAAAAGCAATGACGGCGGGAGCTTTTTGTAATCGAAAGGTTATCGTAACCGGAGCCGACACACCCATATACGAGGCGGCGGGCCTGATGCGAGAACACCATGTGGGGTGCCTGGTGGTGGTCGAGGCCGGGGACGTTGGCGATGAGCCGATAGGGTTGGTCACCGACCGCGATATAGTGGTTGAGGTAATTGCCCAGAATATTAACCCGGATACGCTGCAAACTGGCGATATTATGGCCGCTGACCCTATCTGTGTTCACGAGGACGAAAGCCTGTGGAATACCATTAAACGGATGAGCGCCCATGGTATTCGAAGACTGCCGGTAATCGACAACGCGGGCGCGCTGGTGGGTTTGCTGGCGGTTGACGACCTGCTGGATTTACTCAGCGTGGAGCTCTCTCAACTCACCACGCTGTTTCTTCGCGAGCAAAAGCGGGAGATGGAGACGCGTTCCTGAGGTAGCCTTTAGTTGGGGTCTCGGGTTAGTGCTACCTGTGACGCCCTGAGTCCCGCCAGGGGAGGTTTATCCGAGACCAATCAGGCCGTGCTTTAAGTTTGCCAAATTGTCGGGGGTGTCGCGAGGACTGTTTGAGCGACAGCGAGTT
>JANQKW010000361.1 GCA_028280905.1 Porticoccaceae bacterium | reverse complement strand
ACGCTGCATCACCCTTGCAAAGCTTTATTTCTGGAAAGCTCCGCTATCAAATACCAACAGTATTCTCTGAATTTTGCCGTCGCGCACCTCGAACAGTTGCGCCATGGTTGTGGCAACCCCTGGCTTGGTAAATTTATACACAACGCAGGCGGCGGATTGCGTTTCAAACTGATTGATAATCTCAAAGTCCGCCTGTAGGGGCGGGTCGGATTTTAGCGCGGCGATATAGTCCTCTGCGGTCCGGTAGCGATAGAACGGCCCTTCAAACTGCAAATCGTCTTGGCAAATCTGCGACAGGGTGTCCGGGTTACCCGTGTTGAAAAAAATATTCAGATATTCCAGCGCCAGTTCAAGCGGCTTCATTGGTACTCCCGTCCCGGCCGTTTAGCCGTCAATATAGTTGGATACAAATTCATACCACTGCGGGTAGTCAGCCAACGACCATATCGAGGCGATATGCTGCTTCGCCCGGGTGCCGGACCACCCCAAGTTTTGGTGAGCATAGATGGCGTAAAATGCCGAGACTCGGTAGTTGGCCGCGCAATGGATTAGCAGTGACTTGTTCCCACAACTTTCCAACGCCCGCACAAATGCCCGGTAATCTCGATCGGCCGGCGCATTAAAATCCACCGGGATATACAGGTAGTCCAGCCGCTGCTGCCTAACGATAGTTTGCTCATCTTTGACGGCGTACTCGCTGTCATCGGGCAGCAGGTTGATTACCGCTTGGTAGCCGTTTGCGCGCAACTGCGACAGTTGCTCTTCACTCAATACGCCCGCCGTGGCCACCTGTTTATCTATTCGCTTAAAGTTAAATGCCTGATCCACACTCATGGCTGTTCCTCCACGCTCAGGGCTGTTCCATTTTGCTCAGGGCTATTCCATTGTGCTCAGGGCTGTTCCCCGATATTTGTCCCGTCACCTTTTGTTTGCTTGCGGCAGGGCCTGCAGCGCAGCGCCACTGCCCAGAGGTGCCCTTTCGCCTCCTCGTAATACCACTTTTGCTGCTCCGCCGTCCATATTTGGGCCACACCACAATCCTCGCACACAAAGGGATAATCGACATAGTGGCTGGGCAAATCACCGTAGGTATTGATATGCGACAACTTGTTCCGGTCGGCCAGGACCGCTCCCGCCGGCGGCTCGCCTCCGGGCATATGGGGCGGCAACAATTTGGTATCTTTCATCGCCGATTACCGCTAATGGCCATTGCGCCATGAATACATAAACGGGCTTACACTGGGCACAATTTTGAAACCGTATTGTCTATAAAAGTCACCGATACCCGGCGCCGTCATCAATGCCACCAATGCACCGGATCTCATTGGGGCTTGGGCATCGATAAACGCCATCAACCGGTTCATTATGCTGCGCCCCAAACCCCGGCGTTGAAACTCCGGCGCGACAAGCACATCCTGCAGGTAAAAATAAATGCCTCCATCGCCGACTACCCGCCCCATTCCCAATACATGATCATCATCAACTGCACACACACAGTAAAGGGAGTTACCAAGCGCCAGCCCGGCTCTTTGCTCGGAAACGGTATGCCACCCCACGGACTCCCTGAGACGGTTGTAGTCATCCACTGAGGGCGACATCTCTTTAACTTTAAACTTTCCCATAGTGAGTTTCCATTGGAGCGTGTAGTGCAACGCTGGGCCGCCCGACGTCGAATTGCTTTACAAAGGTGGAATCCCATCAAGCCAATAGAACGGTAACCACTTGTTTTTAAAGATAAAACAATATCGGCATGTAGATTGCAGATACATCTATTTATTGACCAAAATTCTTACAATAACCGGACGATAAATATGCAAAACGAAAAACGCGTGCCAACCTTGATCTACGAGCTGCTGCCGTTTCTCTATTTCTGGATAGCCGTAATGCTCATTATGTCGCTGGATTCGCCCCTGAAATACGTACCCGCTATTACACTCTTTGTGGCGACCGCGCTGATTGGCAACTGGCGGCTCAGTAACCGGCGGAGTTGACGCCGCGCCAGGCATATTTGCTACGCCGCCACAGTTCGATCAACTCCTCAATTTCCGGCTGCGTTTGGTACCTGGCTGCATCGTCGTCAAGCGTTACCCAGGGTTGAGCGCTGCGCAGCCAAAGGTGAGCAACGGGTTTTAACCAGGAGGTATCCTTAAAGGTCCCCGGTTTCAATGCGCAGATTTCCGGCGCGGCATCAGAGGAAAACCACAGTGCCGAACCACAGTTTTTGCAGTGATGCCGTTTCACTTCCGTGCCGTTGTGAAGGAAAACATTCTCGGCAACGGCGCCGCTGACAATCGTTAAATCACTGCGGTTCACAATCATCGACATGGTAAACGCCGAGCCCGTCGAGGTTTGGCAATCGGTGCAGTGGCAGGTGTAACAGGTTAAGGGTTCTCCGGTAAATTTGTATGCCACCGATTTACATTGACAGTTTCCGTGGTGCATTAATTCTCCCTCAGCGGCTGGCTTGTTATACAGCATGTGTCCGTTAGAAATTTCTATTCAGTTATCCGGGTCAACGCGCGTATATCCTCCTTGATCAAACCCGGAAAAGAAGTGTTCCACCATGGGATGGTCGATCGGCTCCATAGCATCATCGGGTTCCAGATTTCGTTCAGCGACATAGGTGGAATAATTGCTACCATGAACTAGTACATGGTACCAGGGCTTGTCTTTTGGAGGGCGGGATTTTGCGACAGCTTCGTACCACTCTTCGGACCCCTGGAAATTATGATCGACATCCGCTATCACTCCCCGATAGCCGAAGAGACGGTGGTGCACCAGTTGCCCAACGGAGAATTTAACTTTTGTAATATTCATCATATTTGCCGTTCTTTCATTACTGCAGACGACCTAATTACACTTTGACGTTGCAAGTAAATGAGCGTTTTACACTTGTTGATCACATTGTAGTTCAAACGAATATGGGCCGTTTTGTTTTTCGATAGAATAGAGCCACAGTGCACATGTCGTTCTTGGAACGGGAAGCTTATCTCCAATCCGCATACCTTTTTTAACTCCATCAATCACAACACTATGGAAAGGTTCTACGTTGACTGACAGAGTAGTGCCAGTAGCGGACGTTGCTGGTCTTGGTTTGGTGCCAGCATCCCGCGGCCATCTGCGGACAGTGTTTGGGACTCGCTGTGAATACCTCCCTGGTCGCAATTGCTCCCTGCAATTTGCGACACTTCCTCCATCCCTGGAGGTCGTAAGCTCCGCGTCGACATCTGACCTCCAAGGATGGAGGAAATGCAGAAAATCGTCTGGAACGATTTCTGCCCTGTCGACGAGGGTC
>JANQKW010000334.1 GCA_028280905.1 Porticoccaceae bacterium | reverse complement strand
TGTTTGAGACCCTCACCGGCAGGGATGCCGGTGCGGAGCTTACACGGACGTATTCACAGCGAGTCTCAAACACTGTTCCCAGATGGCCGCGGATATAGTGGCACCAACCTAAAATATCTGAAAAGTAACAAACAACTACAAATTACTAGAGGGTTTCCAACATCTTCCTTAACGGACTGACATGCCGTCGACTCACCTGGGGCCGGATGTCCAGGCCCTCGAGGCGAACAAAATACTGCCCGTCCAGGTTTCTCTCCAGGCCCTTGATATGGGCAATGGAAACCAATGCATTGCGATGTACGCGAACAAACTTGCCGTCAAACTCTTCCTCCAGCTCCTTCAGCGTCTCATCCAGCAAGGCTTCGCCCTCTATATGATAGGCAGTGACATATTTTTGATCCGCCTGGAAAAGCCGCACGTCCGACACGGGAATCAAATCCACGCCGCGGCGGGTCTTGGTGGCGATATGCGCGCGGCAATCCGTCTGAACGATAGGCTGCACATTCTCCAGCTGCGCCAGGTTAACCCGCTGCGCCCGCGCTACCGCCCACTCCAGGTCACCTTGCTTAACCGGTTTTAGCAAGTAACCCGTCGCCTCGGACGCGAAGGCCTCGATAGCATAGTCATCGTACGCGGTACAAAAAATCACCGCCGGCGCAGGTTGCGTCTCGGCCAGGTGATGCGCCGCCGCAATGCCATCCATTCCCGGCATGCGGACGTCCATCAAAACCACGTGTGGCTCGTATTCCTTAGCCGCCACCAACGCTTGTTCGCCATTGCCCGCCTCCGCAACCACCTGGCAGCCGGAAATATTGGCAATCATGCGCGATAATCGCTCCCTGGCCAGGGGTTCATCGTCGACGATCAGTACTTTCATATTGTTTTTTGTCCCTTCGGCTACCAGGAAGCCGGAAATATCACCCTGGTAATATAACAGTTTTCGGCAGATTCAGTGATAACCTGAGCGTCATCGCCGAAATGGGCCAGCAATCTTTGCCGAATATTGTTGAGTGCTATCTTGTTGCCTTTCTTTTGCTGCCTTACCCGATTCAACGGATTGGTGACCACCACCTCGACCATCTTTCCCTCGCGCTGCACGGCAACAGTGACTTCACCGCCCTCCGGAACCAGCTGTACGCCGTGATAAATTGCGTTTTCCAGTAGCGGCTGCAGGGTCAGCGAAGGCAATTTGACACCGTCCCCATAGTCGCCGATATCCCAGCGGGTAATCAGCCGGTCGCCCAGCCGCAATTTCTCCAGCGCCAGGTAACGCCGGCACAATGACAATTCGTCCCGCAGCGGTACCAGTATCTGCGAATCCGTCAGGGCGCTGCGAAACAGGTCGGAAATATCTTCCACCACTTGCTCCGCCTTTTTCGGATCAATGGCGATCAGGCTGGCGATCATGTTCATACTGTTAAACAGGAAGTGTGGCCGGATTCTTGACTGCAGCGCCTGGATCCGCGCTTCCAGCTCGGCCTTTTGACGTATCCGAAGTTGCTGCTGCAAAAACAGGTAACGCAACAGGATACCGGCCGGAATGGCCGCCAGCACCAGATAGGTCATCAAATCCAATACCCTGAACGGCGTCGGCTGGTCGAGGGGAAACAACATCCGGCGGACAACCTCCGCCGCTGCCCCGCAAACCAGCGCCACCAACAGGATCAGCACGAAACTGATAACCGCTGCCTGCACTTGGCTGAAACGCGCCAGAATGTTTCTGCTCAAGCAAAGCACCATGGCGCTAACCAGTGCTATCCACAGCGAAATCATCGATGCCCTGGCAAGCATCGCCCAGTCCAGCGGGAAGAGCCCGCCCGATGCGGTGGTAACCAGCACGGCCAGCAGCTCTGACAGAATGACAACCGTGAATAAACCTTCACCCCGACACAGATCCGGCAAAAAATAGTCTTCTTCCGGCAGTCGGTTTTCCGCTACTTTTTCTTCTAAATCCATAGAGCAAGTATTAAGTTATAATCGCCTTTCATTATCAGCCATTAAGCATCAAGAAGAAAACCCGAATGAGCAGCAAAAAAGAAACTAACAGCGCCTGGGGCGGTAGATTCAGTGAGCCGACGGACGCTTTCGTCGCCCGGTTCACCGCTTCCGTGGATTTCGACCGGGAACTGGCCGCTCAGGATATTCGGGGTTCGGTGGCCCACGCCACCATGTTAAACACTATCGGCGTGCTGACCGATGACGAGCGCCAAGCGATAGAAACGGGCCTGCGGGAAATTCTCGCGGAGATAGAAGCGGGCAGTTTCAGCTGGTCGGTGGCGCTGGAAGATGTTCACATGAACATCGAAGCGGCGCTGACCGAACGCATAGGCACTACCGGGAAAAAGCTGCATACCGGCCGATCCAGAAATGACCAGGTCGCCACAGATATACGCCTGTGGTTGCGAGACACCATAGATGTTATCAGCGGAGAACTCACCCGGCTGCAACAGGGCATACTGTCGGTCGCGGAACGTGAGCGCGCCACTATTATGCCCGGCTTTACCCACTTGCAAACCGCGCAGCCGGTGACATTCGGCCACCATTTAATGGCCTGGCACGAGATGCTGGAGCGCGACCACGGCAGGTTGCAGGACTGTCGCAAGCGGCTCAATCAGTCCCCACTGGGCGCCGCGGCGCTAGCCGGCACCAGCTACCCTGTTGACCGGGAGCAGACGGCCTCGCTGCTGGGTTTCGATGGGCCCACCCGCAACTCTCTGGATTCGGTCAGCGACCGGGATTTCGCCATCGAATTCTGTGCCTTTGCCAGCTTGCTGCTTACTCACCTGTCGCGGGCATCCGAAGAGCTGGTGCTTTGGACCTCAGCGCAATTCGATTTTATCGAGCTGCCAGACAGGTTCTGCACCGGCTCGTCTATTATGCCGCAAAAGAAAAACCCGGATGTACCGGAGCTGGTGCGGGGAAAAACCGGCAGGGTAAACGGCCATCTGATCGCGCTGTTAACACTTATGAAGTCGCAACCGCTGGCCTACAACAAGGATAACCAGGAAGATAAGGAGCCGCTGTTTGACGCCGCGGAGACCGTTATCGACTGTCTGCGCGCCTTTGCCGATATGGTGCCCGCCATCCAGGCGAAACCTGACAATATGCGGGAGGCTGCACGCCGGGGATTTTCCACCGCCACGGACCTGGCTGACTACCTGGTTCGCAAGGGCATCCCGTTTCGCGACTCCCACGAAATTGTCGGTAAGTCGGTTGCCTACGGCATCGCCCAAAACAAGGATTTGTCGGAGATGTCGCTGCCGGAGCTGCAACAGTTTTCTGCTGCCATTGAAGAAGATGTATTTGATGTATTGACGCTGCAGGGGTCGGTCACCGCGCGCAACCATATTGGCGGCACCGCTCCCGATCAGGTGCTCAAAGCCGTTCAACAGGCGAAGCAACAGCTTAAACAGCGCGGCGGCTAAAACGCTGCGGACTCTTGCTAAGGGCTCCGGCCATTAGCGGCGAGCAACGCCTTGCGGACTGAGCGTTTTGACGCGCGCAGAAGCTATCTGCACTTAATCAGAGGTTCCCCAGCTCTACCGCCTCCTGGAGTTGTTCGCTGCACACCCTGTTCAGCAATGTCGAAAAGGTCTCACCAGTGACGGAACAGGCCCAGCGATCGTCAACCTGCGCGCAGTGATACCCGCCGGACCTGGCCGCTACCCAAATTTCCCGCAGTGCCGGCTGTCGGGAAATGATAATTTTTGAGCCGTCGTTTTCACAGGTAAGCGTCATCACGCCGCCGGAGGATTCGTAGTCGATATTAGCGCCCGAATCGTCGATGGCGTCTTCGATGGCCAACATCAAGTCGTCGACCTGGGCGTTAAATTCGGTTTCGTTCATGCATTATCTCTAGTTTGGTGCAAGCGGTATTAATAATCGAAGAGTATAACGATTGAGTAAACTCCTGCACAATCGGTATACTGCACCCATTGAATTGTAACAATCAATCACCTTGAACAGGTTTATTGACAGGTTAACCAATGCAACAACTTTTTCTTCAACTGTGTCTGACAGCCATCACAGCACTGCTGCTTGGCTGTGGAACCAAGGGCGACCTTTATCTGCCGGAGGATACTGAAAAGCGCTTCAGTAAACCGACGGTCGAGCAACCTGTTAAACCGCAAGCTAAATAACCGGATGACAAATTTTTACTACCAAAACGGCGAACTCTACGCCGAACGCGTTGCCATGTCCCAAATAGCGGAGGAGTATGGCACGCCCGCCTATGTCTATAGCAGAGCCGCGCTAACGGAGGCATTTCTTGCTTATCAAACGGCATTGGCCAATATCCCCCATAGGATTTGCTATTCGGTTAAAGCCAACTCCAACCTGGCAGTGCTCAATGTGCTGGCTAGGCTGGGCGCCGGCTTCGATATTGTTTCCATAGGCGAATTGGAAAGGGTACTGGCCGCCGGCGGTGATCCGCAAAAGGTGGTGTTTTCCGGGGTTGGCAAAATGCCCCATGAGATGGCCCGAGCCCTTGAGGTGGGCATTCACTGCTTTAATGTGGAATCCGAATCCGAGTTGGAAACACTCAACCGTGTGGCCGGTGAGCGGGGGGTGCGCGCCAAGGTGTCGCTGCGAGTCAATCCTGACGTGGACGCCAACACTCACCCCTATATCTCTACCGGGTTGCGGGAAAACAAGTTCGGCATAGATATTAACCGGGCAACCGATGTGTACGCCCGGGCCAACGCATTGCCGAACCTGATTATCGCGGGCGTCGACTGCCACATAGGTTCACAGCTTACCGAAACGGCGCCGTTCCTCGATGCGCTGCAGCGGGTGCTGGCGCTGGTGGACAGGCTTGAATCCGACGGGATCGCGCTGCAGCATATTGATATCGGCGGCGGGCTCGGCGTGCGCTACCGGGATGAATCACCGCCAGCCCCCGGAGACTATTTGGGCGAAATACTCCCCGCGTTGGCCGGTCGCAACCTGACACTAATCCTGGAGCCCGGGCGTTCCATAGCGGCTAACGCCGGCGTGTTACTTACCGAGGTTATTTACCTGAAGGCCAGCGACAGCAGGAATTTTGCGGTGGTGGACGCGGCAATGAACGATATGATCCGCCCGTCTCTCTATCAGGCGTGGCTGAATATTGACCCGGTATGCCCAAGACAAGGGGCAACCCACACCTACGATATCGTCGGTCCGGTATGCGAAACCGGCGATTTCCTCGGCAAACAGCGTCCGCTGTGTCTGCGGGAGGGCGACCTGCTTTGCGTTCAGTCTTCCGGCGCTTACGGTTTTACCATGAGCTCAAACTACAACAGCAGGGGTCGGGCGGCTGAAATCATCGTGGATGACGACCAGACGTATCTGGTTCGACCCAGGGAACCAGTAACCGAACTGTTCCGCTCCGAATCCACTTTACCCGAATAGAGAGACGCGTTTACGCTGGCTATGTTGCTTCAATTTACCAAAATGCACGGCCTCGGCAATGACTTCGTGGTGATTGACGCGATTAGCCAGGCGGTGACTATTACGCCCGAGCGGGCCAGCAAGCTGGCCGACCGGCGGTTTGGTATTGGCTGCGACCAGGTGTTGATCGTAGAACCCCCAACCGTTGCCGATGTGGACTTTCGCTACCGAATTTTTAACCGGGACGGCAGTGAAGTGGAACAATGCGGCAACGGCGCACGCTGTTTCGCCAAGTTTGTCCGCGACCGGCACCTGACCGGGAAATCGACAATACGAGTGGAGACGGCCAACGGCATTATTGAGCTGCAGGCGGGAACTAACAACCAGGTCACCGTCAACATGGGCGCACCGGTTTTTGAACCGCGGAGGATACCGTTTCAGGCGGAAAAGCAAGCCACAACCTATCCGTTGGAAGTGGCCGGCGAGCAACTGGAAATAGTGGCGGTTTCCATGGGCAACCCCCATGCCGTAGTTCGCGTGGATGACGTAGACAGCGCCCCGGTAGCCACATTGGGACCAGCCATCGAGCGCCACAGCCGTTTTCCGGAGCGGGTCAACGCAGGCTTTATGGAAATCGTCAACCGCTCGGAGATTCGCCTGCGGGTGTATGAGCGCGGCGCCGGGGAAACCCTGGCCTGCGGTACCGGCGCCTGCGCCGCGGTAGTAGCCGGCCGGATACAAGACCTGTTAGACTCCGAGGTAACCGTCAATGTACCGGGCGGCAGGCTACAAATCACTTGGGAGAAAGATCGGGTCGTCATGATGACCGGCCCCGCGACAAACGTATTTCATGGGCGAATAAGAATATGAATAGCGAAAACCTCCGGACCAAAACGGCAATGACGGACGACGAGACCCTGCGCCTCCGGGACTACCTGAAAGCTCATCCCAATTTTTTCGAAGATAACGCCGACCTGCTGGAGGATATTTCACTGCCCCATGAAAGCGGTAACGCCGTGTCCTTGGTGGAGCGACAGGTAACCGTGCTGAGGCAACGCAATCTGGAGATGCGCCAGCAGATTAACACCATGGTCGAGGCCGCAAAGAAAAACGACAAGCTGTTTGAGAAAACCAAGCGGCTGGTGTTGGGACTGCTGGAGGCCAGCGACTTGAATACGCTGACGGAAACACTCCACGACAGCCTGCGCAATGACTACCAAATTGAATTCAGTTCATTGATTTTGATTAGTGATAAGCCATTGCAGACCTCCGCGAGAACCGCGCCCCTTGAAGAGGCCAGGCGAAGGATCGGGCCGCTGCTCAGCGGCAACAGCGCCATATGTGGAATACTGCGCAAGGAGGAGATGGATTTTTTATTTGCCGAGCAGGCGGATGCCGTGGCATCCGTCGCCGCGATACCGCTCAGCCACGGCAACACCCTGGGCGTGCTGGCCCTTGGCAGCCGGGACCCGCAATATTACAGCAGCAGTATGGGTACCCTCTTCCTGAGTTATATCACCGATGTGCTCAATCGCATCCTGCCGCGGCTTATGCACCGCTAAAAAAGCCCGGGCGCTGCCGCAATGAAAGGCGTAGCCCTCTCCGAAGCCCGCGCGGCGTTTGAGCAACATCTGCGCTCAGAGAGACAGCTCTCTCCCCATACCGTCAGCAACTACAGGCGCGATCTCGACAAGCTGCAACGCTGGGCGGGCGACAACTCGCTGCACCGGACAACAGACCTGGACAGCCAATATATCCGCGATTGCCTCGGACAGCTGCATCGCAAAGGGCTCCAGGGAAAAAGTCTGCAGCGCTGGCTGTCCACGCTGCGCACCTTCTTCGATTTCTGCTATCGACAGGGCTGGGTTGCCGGCAACCCGGCTGCGGGTATCCAGTCGCCTAAATCGCCGCGCAAACTGCCCAGAACCATGGACGTGGACCAGGTTAACCAATACCTGAATCTCTCTTCGGACGACTGGTTTTCCGTCAGGGACCTGGCGATTGTCGAACTGCTATACTCGTCAGGGCTCAGACTGGCGGAACTCGCCAACTTGGATATGCAGGATATCAACCTTCGGGAAAGCACCGTAACAGTGACAGGGAAGGGCAACAAAACCCGCATCCTCCCCATTGGTTCAGTAGCCAATAAGCAGTTGCGCAAGTGGCTGGCAGTCAGGGATGAGTGCAACAAAGACGCGGGTAACGCCGTCTTTATCAGCCGCCAGGGTAAACGCATCTCCCACCGCAATATTCAGGACCGACTCAAAAAACTCAGCCTGAGACAGGGACTGCACAACAACGTACACCCCCATATGCTGAGGCACTCATTTGCCAGCCATATGCTGGAGTCCAGCGGCGACCTGCGCGCCGTGCAGGAGTTGTTGGGACACGCCAACATATCGACGACCCAAGTCTACACGCACCTGGATTTCCAGCACCTGGCCAACGTATACGACAAAGCGCACCCCCGTGCCCAGAGGAAAAAACCATGAAAGCATTCTACTTACTGCCGCTGGTTTTGCTTGCGATAGCCTGCCAGGCGCAAACGGACCCGGAAGGACGTCTTGTCAGCACCCATGGCTACGGCGAGGTCAAGGTGGCGCCCGACCAGGCGATTGTCAGCCTGACGGCCCGAGCCACCCATCGCACCGGTAAAGCAGCGAAACAGGATGTGGATGACAGGGTCAACCGGTTTCTCGACAACCTGAAAAAACTGTCAATCCCGCAAAGCGATGTCGTAGCCTCGCAACTGCGCATCCAGCCCCGCTACGAGTACCGGTCCAACTCGAACCGCTTTGTCGGTTACGAGGCGTCGCGCCACGTCCAGGTCACCCTAAAGAAGCTGGATGATCTGACAGAGGTTATGGATGCCGGCCTGAACGCGGGAGTGGGCAATATCGATTCGGTCAGTTACGAGTCCAGCGAAGAGGAAAAGTACCGACTGCAGGCCCACCGGCAAGCCATTGAGGATTCCAAGGCCAAAGCGGCAGCGCTGGCCAAGGCGTATAACGCTGAGTTGGGCCCCATCCTGCGCATTGAGTATCACGATAACGCCGTCCATTTCGGCGCGATACAAGCAGACGCTATCGCCGAAGTGGCCTCTTTCAGCGCTCGCGGAGCACAACCGGGCGTTTATTTGCCTGACAAGATCACTTTTACTGACAGGATTCAGGTGATTTTCGACTTGATTGTCAACGAATAAATTAAGGCTTCCACTTTCCTGCCCCTTAAGGGGGGTGGTTGGTGTCGCATTCCCGTCCCGCCAGGGGAGGTTTGTCCGGGACCGGCCGTTAAGTTTGCCAAATTGCCGGCGCTGCGGTAACTCGCTGCGCTCAAACAGTCCTCGCGACTACCCCGTCAATTTGGCAAACTTAAAACACGGCCTGATTGGTCCCGGACAAACCTCCCCTGGCGGGACTTACGGCGTCACAAGTAGCAACGGCCTAAGCGGGCGTCTGGGAACTATGTTTGAGACCCTCGTCGACAGGGATGTCGACGCGGAGCTTACACGGACGTATTCACAGCGAGTCTCAAACATAGTTCCCAGATGGCCGCGAAAATGTGGCACCAACCTAAAAAAAGAGGGCCGCAGCCCTCTTTCGATAAATAATGCCGCGCTCGACGACAGAGTATGACGGTCGGTCTTGAATTAGATGGCATCAGTCCCCGTTTCACCGGTGCGAATCCGCACAACTTCTTCAAGCGCGGTAACAAATATCTTGCCGTCGCCTATCTTACCGGTGCTGGCCGATTTGGTGACCGCTTCCACCACGCTATCAACCATATCCGCGGCAACGGCAATTTCCAGCTTCACCTTGGGTAAAAAATCCACCACATATTCGGCGCCCCGATACAGCTCAGTGTGGCCTTTCTGCCGGCCAAAGCCCTTCACCTCGGTCACCGTAATACCCTGAACACCCACATCCGCCAGGGCCTCACGCACATCGTCCAGCTTAAACGGTTTGATTACAGCGGTTATCAGCTTCATATAAATACCTGTTGTCTATTTTCAATCTGTTTTCTGTCGCGTACCAAGATTTCGCCATCGGGCATATAGCCAGCAAAAACCGAAAGATACAGGTTCCACGACAAAATTTCACCCCCTAGCAGACTGTTGAAAAACTTTGTTCTTCGGCGGCCTGCGACCAATACACGGATGTATTGGCAAAATCGATAACGGTAAGTTATTGATTTTGAGAGCAAAGGAAAAATGACATTTTATCCTTTGCGTGCTTTGAAAAAGGCAGGAAGCCTTCTTCAACAGCCTGCTAGAGCCCGTTCGCACAAATAAAAAAGGCAGGGGAATTCCCCTGCCTTCTTTTGCCATTGCGGGATTACTTGTTGCTTCCCGCAAATTCCGGATAGGCCTCCATTCCGCACTCGGAGAGGTCCACACCGTCGTATTCTTCCTGTTCGCTGACTCGGATGCCCATTACCGCCTTGATAATCATCCAGACAACGAAGCTTGCGCCGAAGACCCAGACAAATATGGTCAAAGCGCCGATCAATTGCCCCATAAAGGTCGCGTCGGCATCGGACAGCAGCACCGCGAAGATACCCCACAGACCGACCACACCGTGCACCGAGATGGCGCCGACAGGATCGTCAATTTTGATCTTGTCCAAGGTGACAATGCTGAACACAACAATGATGCCGCCAATAGCGCCAATAATAGTGGCCAGCAGCGGGCTCGGGTCAGCAGGTTCAGCAGTGATCGCGACCAAACCGGCCAACGCACCGTTGAGCGCCATGGTCAGGTCAGCTTTGCCGAACAGTACACGTGCCAGAATCATTGCCGCAATCAGACCGCCAGCAGCGGCGGCGTTGGTGTTCAGGAACACGTTGGCTACCTCGTTAGCCACGGCGATGCCGCCCAACTTCAGCGTAGAACCGCCGTTAAACCCGAACCATCCCATCCACAGAATAAAGGTACCCAAGGTGGCGAGAGGCAGATTGGCGCCGGGTATCGCATTGATACCGTTGCTGGTGTATTTGCCTTTACGGGGGCCGAGCAGAATTACACCGGCCAGGGCTGCCGCAGCACCGGCCATATGCACGATACCGGAACCTGCATAGTCGCTATAGCTCAGCTCGTAGAGGCCAAATACAGAATTGCCGCCCCAGGTCCAACCGCCTTCGAATGGATAGATAACACCAGTCATTACGACGGCAAACAGCAGGAATGCCCAGAGCTTCATGCGTTCGGCAACCGCACCGGATACGATTGACATGGCCGTTGCCACGAACACCACCTGGAAGAAAAAGTCAGAGGCGCCCGAGTACACGGAATCACCGTCGAAGCCGTTTTCCGCGGAAGCAGCCAGCGCCGCCTCCACATCCAGGCTGGCAACAGTTTCCACGCCGGATAGGAAGTAGCCGCCGCCGTACATAAACTGATAGCCGCAAACAAGGTACATGGTGCAAGCAACAGCAAACAAAGCAACGTTTTTGGTTAATATTTCTGTCGTATTCTTTGAACGGACCAAACCGGCTTCCAACATGGCGAAGCCCGCGGCCATCCACATTACCAGCGCGCCACACACCAGAAAGTAGAAGGTGTCCATGGCGTACTGCAATTCAAAAATTTGGTTTTCCATAGTAAACCTCAGTTCTTAGTCGTTAGGTTATAGGCAAATAAAGTCATATGGCTTCGTCACCGCTTTCACCGGTGCGTATACGGATAACCTGGCCAAGATCGGATATAAAGATTTTTCCGTCGCCGATTTTGCCGGTTTTTGCCGCGTTGAGAATGGCTTCAATCGCGCCTTCCACCGCGTCGTCTGACAGGGCCACTTCAACCTTTACCTTAGGAAGGAAATCAACCACATACTCGGCACCGCGATACAGCTCAGTATGCCCCTTTTGGCGACCAAACCCTTTTACCTCGGTGACGGTGACACCCTGCACGCCAACGGCGGCCAGCGCCTCGCGAACATCATCGAGCTTGAAGGGTTTGATCACTGCAGTGATCATTTTCATAGTAATTCTCCTTACTTAAGAAAGCGGCCCGCAAGCGAGCCGCGCCAAGATCAATTAAAGGCTTTTGCTGATGGTGAATACAGCGCGATCGTCGGCCAGTTCGTTGTCATCCAGATCCGTGCCAACCCAAGCCAGGCTGAGGGTTACGCCGGCAATGTCGTAGTTAACACCAACCGAATAGTCGATATAGCTGTCGTCTTCGCCAAAGAAATCATCCGCATCAGCATCTGAAAAACCAATATGGAAATCCACGCTGACCTCTTCGCTTACACCGAGCGAATAATCCGCATTGAAAACATAGGCATCGGGACCGCCGTCGCCAAAGTACTCGTCTGAGTAAACCAGGCTAAACGTGAAATCAGAAATGCCTAACGCGGCGACAAATTCCTGGTAGTTAAAGCCGGATTCTTCGCCGGGATATACGAAATAGATATAGCTGAAGTCGAGGCTAATGCCCTCGGAAACTTCAAAACCGTAACCAAGGTAAAAATCCATCTCCGCTTGGGCACTGCCGTCGCCGTTAGCCGGTCCAAAATCCACGTTGGAAGCCCAGGTACCCACATAAAAGCCGTTGTCCCAGGCTGCATCAAAACCGCCTTGGATTGCCGGCTTCTCTTGTGTCTGGGAAACGCCGCGGAAAGTGTAGTCAGTGGTCATGGCAACATTGCCACTGATTTCCACGGCAGCTTGGGCAAGCGGTGCAGCCGCAGTCAACGTAGCAACAGCAATCGCTTTATTTAATGAATTCATAGTAATCTCCTCATCCTTCTAATTTAAATTGCTAACAATTTTTAAATAGGGTTCACAGTTTGAACCTGTTCACACTTAAGCATCAGCCGTGCCAGGATCAAAAATAACATTTAAAAACAATGCCTTAAAAAATTCGGAAACAAAAGAGGGCAAAAACATTGCACCATTATGCGTCTTACGCACCAATTTTGTGCATTTCGTAGGCAGCATAAAATGACGGTCTACACGGCAATAAAAGCTGCTAGAATTGCCGGCTCAAGCAACCGACCTCCCAGCCATGAAGCCAGACGAATTTTTAACCCTGTTTACTCAGCAACTTAAAGATATGGCCCCCGGGGCGGCTGCCTTCAACAGTGAAATGCAGCAACAGCTCAGAAGCGCCGCGCTGGCCGCGTTTGAAAAGCTTGAGCTGGTAACCCGGGAAGAGTTTGACGCGCAACGCGCGGTGCTGGCCCGAACCAGAGAAAAGCTTGAAGCTCTGGAAATCGAGGTAGAAAAATTGGAAAAACTGATCGGTTCCGGAAAATAATATGACGCGCTAAGTCGCCTGGGACCGATCGCCAATCACGACTCAAGGAAGAGAAGATGTCACTTGCAATTGTCTACAGCCGCGCCAAAAGTGGCGTTAATGCACCATTAGTTACCATTGAAGTCCATTTGTCCAACGGGTTGCCCGGCCTGGCGATTGTGGGCCTACCCGAAACCGCGGTGAAGGAGAGCAAGGACAGGGTTCGCAGCGCATTGCTGAACTCGCACTTTGAATTCCCGGCCCGCAGAATCACCGTTAACCTGGCCCCCGCTGATTTACCCAAGGGAGGCGGCCGTTTCGACCTGCCTATCGCGCTGGGTATCCTCGCGGCCTCGCAGCAGATCCCGGCCGAATCACTCGGAGATATTGAATTTATCGGTGAGCTGGCGCTTTCCGGAGAACTCCGTGCGGTAGACGGCGCGCTGCCGACCGTATTGGCCAGTGGACTGGCCAACCGCGCGCTGATTGTCCCCCAGGCCAACGCTAAAGAGGCCGTGATAACCAACCACACAACCGTCTATGCCGCCCGGCATTTGCTGCAGGTATGCGCCCACCTCAACGGTAACCTGCCGATGCAGGGCTGCACGCCTCAGCCCGTTACAACAGCACACCATTCAGTTGCGGACATCTCGGAAGTGATCGGCCAACGGCAAGCTAAACGGGCGTTGGAAATAGCCGCCGCCGGCGGTCACAACCTGTTGTTTAGCGGTCCGCCGGGCACGGGAAAAAGTATGCTTGCCAGCAGACTGCCGGGTATCCTACCCGAACTTACCCAAGACGAGATGCTGCAAAGCTGCGCTGTTTATTCGGTTGCAGGGCTCGGCTTAAGGGAGCATGTTTGCCAACCGCCGTTCAGAAACCCACACCATACGGCATCGGCGGTCGCGATGGTGGGCGGAGGCAGCCCGCCAAGGCCGGGCGAGATTTCCCTCGCCCACAATGGCGTGCTGTTCCTCGACGAGCTGCCGGAATTCCCCCGACGCGTGCTGGAAGTGTTGCGGGAGCCGATGGAAACCGGCGACATAATGATTTCCAGAGCCCGTGAGCAGGTCTGTTTCCCGGCCCGCTTCCAGCTAATCGCCGCGATGAACCCCTGCCCCTGCGGCTACCTGGATTCGGAGAGGTGCCGCTGTTCTCCGGACCAGATCAAGCGCTATCGGGAAAAAATTTCCGGGCCGCTGCTGGACCGTATCGACCTGCGGGTTCAAGTGCCGCCTATCGCCGCCGACAAGCTACTAACCGGCGCAACCGACGGAGAAAGCAGTTCGGTTGTGCGCAACAGGGTCACCGCGGCCCGCGCTCGGCAACTGGAACGCTGCGGCTACAACAACGCGCGTATGTCTTCGACGGATGTGACAAACTTCTGCGCTTTGGGCAAACAGGAGAGGACCCTTATGGAGCACGCAACCACCAAGCTGAATCTTTCCGCCCGGGGTTTTCACCGCATCCTCAAGGTAGCCAGAACCCTAGCGGACCTTGACAATTGTGAACGATTGGAAGCCCACCACCTGTCTGAAGCGCTTGGCTATCGTATGTAATGGCGGGGGTTTGGAAAACCGAGAGATGGGAGACAGAGCTTAGGGTTGGCGCCACCATTCCGCTGGTTAGCACCGCCGTGAGCGGACGTCTGGGAACAGTGTTTGAGACCCTCGTCGACAGGGCAGAAATCGTTCCAGACGATTTTCTGCATTTCCTCCATCCCTGGAGGTCAGATGTCGACGCGGAGCTTACGACCTCCAGGGATGGAGGAAGTGTCGCAAATTGTCGGGAGCAATTGCGGCCATGGATGTATTCACAGCGAGTC
>JANQKW010000333.1 GCA_028280905.1 Porticoccaceae bacterium | reverse complement strand
GACTCGCTGTGAATACGTCCGTGTAAGCTCCGCACCGGCATCCCTGCCGGTGAGGGTCTCAAACACTGTCCCCAGACGGCCGCTAACGTCGGTGCTACTTGTGATGCCCTGCGCGGGTGTCTCGGTTCCCAGATCAACGGGACTGGCCGGTAGACTATTTGCCAGGTGTTGCTATACTGCTCCGACCCGTGGTGGAACTATGTACCTCTCTGGCTGCAGCGCCCGCGGTTAGCTAGACAATAATTATCCAAAATAATAAGTATTAATAAAGAGAGCGAATCAATGAGTACCAACGTGGAAGATGCGCCTGCCTCCGGCGCTGACGCAACCGGCACGTCGACGCGGCAAAAATCCTGGTACAAGCATTATGTCTTGGTGATTCTGGCGTTGATTTATGCGTCATCCTTTATGGATCGGCAAATTACCGCGATTCTTATCGAGGATCTCAAAGCGGAGTTTGATTTAAGCGATTCCCAGCTGGGCTTTCTGTCCGGGTTGGCGTTCGCGGTGTTCTACGCGACGCTTGGTATCCCGATTGCAAGGCTCGCCGATAAGTTCCGCCGGGTAACGATCATCGGCGTGGCGGTAACCGTATGGAGCGCTATGACAGCGCTATCCGGGGCGGCGGTAACCTACACGCAATTGCTGTTGGCGCGCATCGGCGTGGGTGTGGGCGAGGCCGGGGGTGGCCCGCCGTCGCACTCAATTATTTCCGATCTCTATGAAGCCAAGCACCGATCGATGGCATTATCTATCTGGTCGATGGGGATCATTATTGGTGGGCTAGCCGGCGTTATGGGCGGCGGTTGGATCGCCGAGCATTACGGATGGCGAATGGCTTTTTACTGCGCGGGAATTCCCGGGTTGGTGCTCGCCGTGCTTGTGTTTTTTACTTTGCGGGAGCCGGAGCGCGGCGCCAGCGAAACCCCTGATATAGAGCACGAAGAAGGCGATGAGGAGTCACTGAGTTTTAAGGACACATTGGTTTATTTATGGCATAACCGGGTGTATCGCTATGCTTGCGGCGCGCATGTCCTGGCGGTATTTTTTGGTTATTCACTGTCCGCTTGGTTGCCGGCTTTCTTCCTCAGGAACTGGGAGGTGGGTCAGGCCGAGGTGGGCGCGATCGCGGGTTTGATAACCGTGGCTGGCGGCGGTGTTGGCATGTTATCCGGGGGTATTGTGGCGAGCGCCCTGGTTGCTCGTAGAAACGCTGCCTGGGATGCCTGGGTGCCGGCGTTAGGGCTGGTTTTGGCAATGCCCGCGGCTTTTGTAGCATTCTTCAACGGTTCGCTTGCCCTTTCAGCATTTATGCTGGGGGTGACGCTTTTTGGTTACCAAATCGCTCACGGCCCGGGCCTGGCGGTAGTGCAAACATCGGTTTCGCCGAATAAGAGGGCAACCGCGGCGGCGGTAATGTACTTTATTTCAAATATGTTGGGGCTTGGCACCGGCCCTGTCATTGTCGGGTTTTTCAGCGATATGCAACTCGGGGCCACGCCTGGAAAGTCACTGGCGATTGCTATGTGTGTGCCTATTATCGGGTTAGTGTTGTCGGTGTTGGGGTACTGGAAGCTGGGGTATATGCTCAGGCACAAATTCCATCAAGATTAAAGGTAGCTGTTTTTTAGCTGATTTAGGTTAGTTAGAAAAACCGGGGAAATTTTTATGACTTACATGACCGAAGAACGCCAGATGATCAAGGACACGGCGGCTCAATTTACCAACGAAGTCGTATTGCCGATCGCCAACGAACTGGATCCGAAAAAGGGGAAGATTCCGCAGGAAATTATTCAGCAGATGGGTGAGCTTGGCTTTTTCGGCATCAAGGCCCCGGTAGAACACGGTGGAAGCGGTATGGGCGCTTTCGAATACTGCCTGATTGCCGAGGAACTGTCGCGGGGCTGGATGAGCGTGGGGAGTATTATCGCGCGATCGGAAATAGGCGCGGCGTTGAAATTGCCACAGGAGATGAGTGAGCGCATCGTTCCCAAAATGGTAATGGGTGAGTTTTTGCAGGCGGTCGCGCTATCCGAGCCCGATGTGGGGTCTGACCTGTCCGGCGTAAAGTGTCGCGGTGAGAAAGATGGTGACCATTATGTTATCACCGGATCAAAATACTGGTGTACCTTCGCGGATCAGGCCGACGCCCTGATTGTATTGGTTCGCACATCGAAAGATATCGACCCCAAGAGACCCTATCTCGGATTGAGTACGTTTTTTATCGAGAAAGAGCGTGGCAGTTTTCCGGAGGGGATTTCGGGAAGCCCCATCCCCAAAATCGGTTATTTTGGGTGGGACACCTATGAGCTTGCCTTCGATGGCTTCCGTATCCACGAGGATATGATGATCAGCGGAGACGGAACCGCGTTCAAGGATATGACCAGCGGTCTGGAAACACCGCGCGCCCATACTGCAGCAAGATCCATTGGCGCGGCGCAGGGCGCTTTGGATGTTGCGATCCAATATGCGCAGGATCGCGTTCAGTTCGGACAGCCGATCGGCAAATTTCAGGACATTCGATTCAAAATCGCGCGCATGGCAACCGAAATCGAAGCGGCCCGTCAGTTGATGTACAGTGTCTGCGACAAGATTGATTCCGGCGGGCGTTGTGACAAGGAAGCCGGCATGGTCAAGTACTATGCCGCTGAAATGGCCGAGCGCGTGACCTCAGATGCCTTGCAAATTCTGGGTGGCGCCGGTTATACCCACCATTTTCCGGTAGAACGCTACTGGCGCGATGCCCGTCTGACCAAGATTTTTGAGGGAACCTCGGAGATTCAACTGCGGATTATTTCGGATCATTTGCTGGGACGATAGTTCTCCAGCCTAGCAAGTTCAAAGCCCAGTATCGGCGAAGTCGCCTATCATACCGGCTACAACCACCCCTCCAATTTTGTCAGTGCGTTTAAGCGAGAGTTCGGCGCCACGCCGACAACCTATCACCAATCAGCCGTGGACAGAGATTGCCAACGACTTGAACAACCCAGCCAAACCTTCTATCGTAGCAGATAGCTTGCACTAGTGAGCTTTTCAGCCGTAGATTCGAGTTCCGCTACGTCATTTTCTGTTAACGTTCGTGATACAAAATTTTGCGATGCAAAAACCCTGGTTTCGTTCTGCCGCGGCCACACTGCTGATAATTGGGCAGTTCGTTACCGTTTTGCATGCGGCAGAATTCGGAAGTGACCCTCACTTACACGATGGCGCGGCATGTGTCGCGATATTGTCTGAGGACGATTATGACCTCATCGTGTCTTGGGCTGCCGGAAGACTTGAGTTAAGCCCAGGGATAGAATTACACCCGATACCAGTATCCCAAGCTCCAACATTATCCACCCATGGTGTCTGGCCACCCCAAACCGGCCCCCCTCCGAACGCCTAATTTCCCGTTTATTACCTTGAATTCCGGCGCCCTTCGCTAAACGGCAGCACGGGCTTTCAGCTAATTTTTTGTTCAGAATTTGGGGAATCCTCATGTCCATTCATTCTTACAGTTAAAGAGTCACTATGCAAAAAAATACCCTTCGCCTGCACCATATCGATTTGCTGCGAGGCTTGATCATTGTTTTTATGATTCTCGACCATGCAATGGTCTATTGCCGTGACTATTGGGTTAATGATCCAATGGACATTCCAGGAACGGAACCGGCTATTTTCTTATCGCGCCTTATGTCCCACTTTTGCGCTCCGCTATTTGTGTTTCTTGCCGGCCTGTCTGCCGCATTAACCGAAAATAAGCATGTCAGTAGCAGAGCGTTCGCGGTCAATTTAATCAAACGGGGCTTCGTCCTGATATTGCTAGAGTTCACCATCATTTCATGGTCGTGGAGTTTTAATCCTTTATTTCCCATGCTCTATGCGCAGGTCATCTGGGCCATTGGATGGGGTTTCATTTTTTTGGGGTTGTTGCGTCTGCTCGATATCCGAGTGGTGTTCACCATCGGTTTGATAATTGTTTTTGGCCACAACCTGTTCGATGACATTCGCTTTCAAGACAACACCTGGATGCACTATCTCTGGTCTGTCCTGCATCAAAAAAATGTGCTGGCGCTACCTTTCGATTTTAGCGTGAGAACAACCTATCCTGTACTGCCTATTATGGGTTTAATGTGCTTGGGCTATATGGCCGGGCGTTACTACGTATCACAGAATTTTTCCAGGGAAGTAGTAAGGCAGGCATTAGGCGTGGGCATTGTTTGCCTGTTGTGTTACGCAGCGCTTAGGGGCTTCAATATTTATGGTGACTCAGGTCAATTCACTGTTCAGGACTCGGCGTTACTCACACTCATGTCATTTTTCAATCCAACCAAGTATCCGTTGTCTTTGCAGTTCATGTTGCTCACTGTGGGAACAGGGCTAATTTTGTTGTTCTCCTTTAAGCATTTAAAACCCACATTCTCGGAGAATTTTCTGCAAGTATTAGGCAAGACGAGTATGTTTTCCTATATCGCGCATCTCTACCTGCTGCACCTTATTAGCTGGCTGCTGATTCCGGTGCTGGGTTATCAATTCGCTGATATGACCTACGGAAAAACACTGATCGGCTTGCCTGATGGGTTTGGCTTGTCTTATGGCGCAACTTATATCTTCGCGGCTGTTGTCGTATTGCTTACGGTGATGCTTGCAAAGGGTTATATTCCTTGGAAATACGCGAATAAAAACAATCTTATTGCGCGTTACATTTAGTCAGGGGAGAAGCTCAACCTAAAAGTGAAAAGTCGAAATGGGTCGGGTTGGATATTTTTTGATCAGTCACGCGGCAAGCTGGAATGTCTATCGGCCCTGGCTAACAAATGTTACGACCCCTTTTACTTGACTTTCGCTTATATCAAACCATAATTGCATTAAATGGATTGGGGGTGCCCGGTCGGCGTTTTAGCCTCGGTGAGTTCATCGGGGCTTTTCGCTTTTTGGAGTAGGGTAAATCTTCATTCCAACCCCCGCATAGCCTCGCCCCACACGTTCTCTACCTCCGTCGCAGTAAAATTTGTATTTCAAAACATCAAATGCACGATTTTCCTGCTGAGGCCGCAAAGTCTTCAAGCCGATTGGTCGCGCGACCAGATCGGCCAACTGTAAACCCGATGACATGACCTTTTTGTCTGAGAATAAGATTTCAAATGGTAGGTTGATGCCAAGGTTATTATTACCGTCACAAATTCGCCTGAATTCTAGTTCCAGCGCCTTATCCTCTTTGTCGCCTCGACATTCCACTACGACATGGGTCCTTTTCTCGTGTTGTCCCTTCTCCTGCAAAAATTCGAATAGCGTTTCCATGCAATAGCCCAGTGCCAAATGGTATGGGTTGGAATCGGTCTCTCCCTGTTTCTTAAGAGCCGCTTTATCGATGGTGCAACTGATCAGAATAAAGTTACTGTGTTCAATAATCGCGGTGAGCTGGTCAAGAAAATGGATGTTTTCCTCGCGGCTTCGAAAAATATTAAACGCGCCGGTTTCCTTGCGAATTTCATTCTCGTGCAAAACCACTTGGTCATGCCCGAACCAATTAAATTTGAATTTCTCCAGGGCGGGAACGATGACTTCACTATAGTGGCGTTTATGAAAAATACAGAATGCCAGAACGAAAATCGGGTATTGCTCGTCGATACTTTGTAAACTGTGGTCGCCACTTTCATCCACGTAGACAACGTAATTGCTGAAAGGCGAGTCTGCTGTTATTGCGTCCGGGAGCTGTGCTGGTGTCGGAGAGCGAAACTCTGGATCAAACTCGAATAAAGGTAGCTGTTTCTCGTCCTGATCAGTCACGGAGTTTTACCTTAATTAGGCTATTGCCATCTCGGCAACGGCATTGCACAGAAGTAGCTTAGTGGTCTCAACACTCAAGGATAGCGATTTGCAGCCTGGGTGCATTGGTAATTGAATACTAAAAAGCTGTATGTATCAACAGATTTCGAGAGCGTTTAGGTCTAACCTGCGACCGGATTGCTTTTGCCGTTTAGTGGATCACCAAGGCGTATTGGTCTTCGGCGTGGTTGGTCAAAAAATATTCATTACGCCCCCTTTTATCGACGCACTTTAATCCAGGCTTCTTGATGCTTTGCTTCCGCTAGTATAACTTTCATTGAATCTCCTCAGCTAACGAAAACAAGTTGGGACTTAAGTCTATTCTACGTTCGGCCAGAAGCGGGCTTGGAATTAAGTATAATGTACCTGGAACTCGGCGCTTTCCTAATTAGTGGGATAGGGGTCGACTCCATTATCTACGCATAAACTAAATATTGGCCCATGAAGAAACGTAGTATTCGGGAAGGATTGCACTTGCTGCATAGGCCCGATGTCCGCAAGTTATTTTCTGCCTACCTTATCTCCTATACTGGCACCGCCATGGCACCTATTGCCATGGCATTTGGCGTGTTGGATCTAACCGGATCGACCAGCGACTCCGGTATTGTCATAGCCGCACCAACGCTGGCATCAATTATGGTCTTACTGTTAGGAGGTGTATTGGCTGACAGAACGTCGCGGCAACGGATCATGGTGTTTGCTGAATTGTTAGCAATGCTAGCGCAGCTTGGTATGGCACTCTTATTTCTGACGGGCTTGGCAACCGTGCCTGTACTGGTGTTGTTGGCGCTAATTAATGGCATTGCAATAGCACTTAACATACCTGCTGCAACAGGCATGGTGACACAGCTAGTAGAAAAGGATGAATTGCAAGACCTCAATGCGCTATTGGGTATTGCCCGTAATGGAGCAGTTACTGGAGGGGCAGCATTAGGTGGACTTCTGGTTGCGGCATTTGGCGCCGGTATTACCTTGATGATTGATGCCTTGTCTTTTGGCTTGTCCGCGCTGCTGGTGATGTCACTAAAACCATCTCGTCAAATACCTCCAGAAAAAGCATCATTTGTTCACGACTTAAGGCTCGGCTGGCAAGAGTTTACTTCCCATACCTGGCTGTGGGTGATCGTCCTCCAGTTCGCCTTTGTAGTCGCCGCTTTTGAGAGTGTGATTGGATTACTCGGCCCAGCCATTGCCCGGAGCCAAATGGGTGGCGCTGCAGATTGGGGTTTTATTGCCGCAAGTTTAGGTGGCGGTACCCTAGTCGGTGGTTTCGTCGCCATGAAAATCAGCACAAAGTACCCCATGCGGTTTGCCACTTATTGTGTCTTTATCTTAAGCGGCATACCACTCGCACTGGCGGTTCCCATGTCGGTTATGGTCGTCGCTGGCACAGCATTTTTTGCCGGTCTGGCCATCCAGCTATTTGCCGTCATCTGGTATACCACGCTGCAAACTAAAATCCCTGGGCATATGCTCTCCCGTGTCAGTGCCTATGACCACCTGGGCTCAATCGCCCTGGCACCGGTGGGAATCGTAGTTGCAGGTTTTCTTTTTGAAAACATAGGCGCTCAAGCGACATTGAGTATTGCGGCATTGACAGTCATATTGCCAACCGCTCTGGTATTGTGTGTCAGAGAGGTAAGGATGATGACAAGCTTTAAAGAAAATTAAGATAGCGATCATATTGAACATTCTCTGGTCTTTACGACGATATGTTCTGACATTGAATTAAGTAAACTTTCCCCGGAATTCCCGCGCCGACAACCTTTATCACCAACCACCGACAAAAGCGCCGGGCTTAAAGGCGCCCTTACGCCTGGCTGCGAAGGGGCTAGAGGTTACGAATTAAGAGACGCGACAAATAGAGTTATGATTTTTGTTTATTTGGGGTTAATCATCTAACGGGTATAAAGAAATTTTCCCTGACCGGACAATCCCTGCAATGAATGGGGCTTTATGCTTTTCGGCAAAGTGTCGAATCTTATTTATAGCCTTTGCCAGTATCTCTCCCATATCTTTTCCGGTCACGTCCTTGGCCCTAAGGACCAGAACCTTTGCTTTATAGTGAATTATCGCGTGTTTCTCAAAGCTTCGGTACCGGATTCTTTGGTCTTTAGTGATAGCGAGCCAGGAGTTTTTTGCCACTAATGCAATCCAGTCTTCATCGGGAGCATCGGGAGGAAGGTGATCATCATGAATCTCTACTCGAACACCGGTAGCCCGGATGGCCTCGGCAATAGTGAAGTTGCCCAAATTTCGATCGATATAGACTGTAAATTGATCAGGCTGCTGTTGTGAGTTCGCAGCGGATCGCCTCTTCGATTTCCGCTTCTTTGCGGCCATAATCCCTCGCCAAATGTCTTATTGATTCTCCTGCCTTGTAACGCTCGGCCACAATTTCAGTAGCTATACCACTGCCTGAAATAACTGGCCTCCCTGCAGATAAAGTAGGGTCAATTACTATAGTGGCGGGAACTCCTGTAACTTCAGTACGAGTAAACGGATAGAGCCTGATGGGAACGCCTTTGGGGTCGCGGTCAATGCGCTTTAGAGCGGCGTCTAGTAGCCCCCTGATAGCCAGCTGCCCATCTTTGCTAATATTGACTAACTCTCCAAGGTGGTGAATGAATAAATCTACGCCGTCGGTTTGGAATTGATGGCTAATAATAGGGTTTTTACTGCTGAATTGCTCTTCGATATAGTCCACTGCTGACCTGATTTTTATAAAAGGTATTTTGTGTTTTCTTCGAATAACGCCAACGACGTGAAGTTCCACAAGGTTTAGAAACGAGAGCAAAACTATGGGGTCGATTTCTGCTGGCTGGATAAGGCCGTTGTATTGATCGCGTCCTACACACCAGTAGCGCACGGTAGAACTGGGGATGTTCAAGTAATGCGCGGCTTCAGAGATAGAGTATGCCGGCAATTTACGTGGATCAAGACGATTAGACATTTACCCAAGAATCCTTCGAGAGATCAGACTAGCCTATTATTTTACTAAGTTTTCGACTCGAAAAGTATCTATTTCTTAATTGAAAATGGCCGGGTTGAATATTTTTTTGATCAGTCAAGCGGCAAGCTGGAATGTCCGTCGGCCCTGGCTAAAAAGTAATCGTTACGACCCCCTTTACTTCGAATAACCAGGAGGACAAAATCTTGGAAGACGTGCCATGGTTGCATCCTTGTAACCAAAACAAAAATCACTACTTACCGCTATAACAATCCTCGGTCAAAAAGTCTCATCT
>JANQKW010000331.1 GCA_028280905.1 Porticoccaceae bacterium | reverse complement strand
AACTCGCTTATATTCCCCGGCATTCAGGGAGGACCGCTTATGCACGTTATCGCGGCAAAGGCGGTGGCTTTTAAAGAAGCTCTTGAGCCTGAATTCCGGGAGTACCAACAACAAGTTGTCAAGAATGCCAAAGCAATGGCAGCAACATTTATGCAGCGCGGCTACAAAGTAGTCTCCGGTGGCACCGAGAATCACCTGTTTCTGGTCGACTTGATAGATAAGGGAATCACCGGTAAGGAAGCTGACGCTGCGTTAGGTCGTGCAAATATCACAGTGAACAAGAATACAGTTCCCAACGACCCCCAATCCCCTTTCGTAACCAGTGGATTGCGCATCGGCTCACCAGCCATGACCACGCGCGGTCTAAAAGAGGAGCAGGCGAGTAAATTGACACATTGGATGTGTGACATATTGGATGATATTAGCGACGAAAAAGTCATCGAACAGGTCCGCAGCCAAGTACTGGAACTCTGCAAGCGCTATCCAGTTTACGCTGGTCAATAGTACCCCGAGGCCGGCAACAACTTACCATGACAATCAGCGTTTTCGATATCTTTAAGATCGGTATTGGACCTTCCAGCTCACATACCGTCGGCCCAATGCGGGCAGCGCGGATGTTTGTCGAAGGGCTACAAAAGGAGGGACACCTGCAACAGGTGTCTCGCGTACGGGCAGAACTGTTTGGGGCTCTTGGCGCAACAGGGAAAGGCCACGGATCACCCAAGGCGGTAATTTTAGGCTTGGAGGGAGAAGCGCCGGAATCGGTGGTGGTGGATACGATCGGAACCCGTGTCGAGTCTGTGCAACACGAAAAGCGGCTCAACCTTAACGGCGATCGGCCCATTGAGTTCATCGAAAAGCGCGACCTGGTTCTGCACCGCCGTAAATCGCTACCCTATCACGCCAACGGCATGAAGTTTACCGCCTTCGATGCTGAGAACAATGAAATCAGCGCCAAGGTCTATTACTCGGTCGGGGGTGGATTTATTGTGGATGAAACGGCGGCGGGTGGAGACCAAATCGTTGAAGATCAGACCGACGTGCCCTATCCCTTCAAAACCGGCGCACAACTTCTTGAGCTTACAGCAGCCACTGGCTATTCGATTAGCGCTCTCATTTTCCGTAATGAACTGGCGTGGCGTGAGGAACACGAGGTTCGAAGACAGCTGTTGGATATCTGGCAGGTCATGGATAACGCTATTGAGCGAGGCTGTCAAACGGAGGGGATCCTTCCGGGAGGCTTAAAAGTTAGGCGCCGCGCCGCGCACTTGTACCGCCAATTGAAATCCCGACAAGACGGTGCGGACGACCCACTCAACATCATGGATTGGGTGTGTCTTTACGCAATGGCGGTGAACGAGGAAAACGCGGGCGGCGGACGCATTGTAACCGCGCCCACTAACGGCGCCGCCGGTATTATCCCAGCGGTAATCCGTTATTACGTGGCCTTTTGCCAAGGCGCAAAAGAAGACGACATTATGCGCTTCCTGCTATGTGCAGCTGCGATCGGTATTCTCTATAAGGAAAACGCTTCGATTAGCGGTGCTGAAGTGGGTTGCCAGGGCGAAGTAGGCTCGGCCTGTTCAATGGCGGCAGGCGCATTAACTGAAGTTCTGGGTGGCACGCCGGCACAGGTAGAGAATGCCGCGGAGATTGCAATGGAACATAACCTCGGACTTACCTGCGACCCCATTGGCGGGCTGGTGCAGGTTCCCTGCATCGAGCGCAACGCCATGGCAGCAATCAAGGCCATAAGCGCCGCACGAATGGCATTGCGAGGCGACGGTAAACACTATGTCTCGCTGGACAAGGTCATCAAGACCATGCGCGAAACCGGTAAAGACATGCAGGATAAATATAAAGAAACCGCACGCGGTGGATTGGCGGTTAATGTTTTCGAAGTCCCAGTGAATATCATTGAATGCTAATCAATACACCACAGTTAAACACCGGCGGGAAACGCTATCATGAATAAGCCTTCATCCATAAGGAAGACTCCCTTATATGCACTACATGTCGAACTGGGCGCCAAGATGGTGCCCTTTGCCGGCTACGATATGCCGATCCAATACCCAGGCGGTATTATTAAGGAGCACCAGCATACACGTACCCATGCCGGTCTGTTCGACGTATCGCATATGGGACAAATCCTCCTGTCAGGTCCCAATATAACTCGAGAGCTGGAACGCTTATTACCGGTGGATTTGGAGGCCCTTGACACCGATCAACAGAGCTATGCCGTGTTGACAACGTCCTCCGGCGGCATACTGGACGACTTGATCGTCACACGCTTTTCAGAGGATGTGTTTTTTCTTGTGGTCAATGCCGCTTGTAAACAACAGGATATCGAGCATCTTCGCAATAATCTTGGTGCAGATATCCAGATCGAAACACTCACGGATCGCGCGCTTATAGCATTGCAAGCGCCAAACGCTTATAAAGTGATGGCTAAACTGGCGCCGGCAACCAATGATTTGGTGTTTATGCACGGCTGCCGCACTGTTATTTCCGGTGTGGAGTGCTACGTCACACGCTCCGGTTATACCGGCGAAGACGGCTTCGAAATATCGCTCCCGGCAGCACAGTCTGAAAGCGTTGCGCGACTGATACTAAGCTTCGATGAGATTGAGCCAATCGGTCTGGGGGCACGCGATTCACTTCGTCTGGAGGCTGGCCTGTGCCTTTATGGCCACGACATGGACTGTACGACCAGTCCCATCGAAGCGGCCTTGTTGTGGTCCATTTCCAAATCCCGGCGCCCGGACGGAAGCAAGGCCGGCGGATTTATCGGAGCAGAAGAAATATTCTCCCAGATCCGGAATGGCGCATCACGAAAACGGGTGGGACTGGCAGTTGCTGGCCGCGTACCGGTGCGCGAGGGCGCCAGGCTGGTTAACTCCGCAGGCGAAGAAATTGGCTCTGTAACGAGTGGTGGTTTTGGCGCCACTCTCAATGCGCCCGTAGCACTCGGCTACGTTGGTAGCGAATTTAGTAAAGTAGGAACCCAGCTCTTTGCATTGGTTAGGGATAAAAAAATCCCCGTTACAGTAGCTAAAACGCCATCTGTTCCCCAACGTTACTACCGCGGCTAATGGCTGTCATGTAGAACTATCCGACCAGGAGATATTTTCATGAGAAATACTAAATATACCGACGAACACGAGTGGGTTGCGATGGAGGGTGATATCGCAACCATCGGATTAACCGATTTTGCCCAACAACAGTTGGGAGATATTGTTTTTGTGGATCTGCCTGAAATAGGTAGCGAGCTTGAAAAGGGCGAAGAAGCCGCTGTGGTTGAATCGGTAAAGGCCGCGGGAGAGATTAAATCGCCGATAGCGGGTACTGTCATTGAAGTCAATAAGCAGTTGGTTGAAGCGCCGGACCGCATTAATCTGGATCCAATGGGTGACGGCTGGTTTATCAAATTGAAGTGTAGCGACTCCGCAGCTCTCGTTGAGTTAATGGATGAAGATGCCTATACGGAGCTGGTGAATCAAAGTTAAATCATCGCAAGATAAGAACTTTAGAAAAGCTGCATCCCCAAAACTCTTTTACCGGCGCCTATCTTGGATGTCGGAAACAGTGTAACAGGCGAAATTAATGACGCAATTAGATCCATCTCTTTCTCGATTTAACCAGAACGCGGAGTTTATCCGTCGGCATATTGGGCCGACTGCAGACGAGCAACAAGAGATGTTGAGCGCACTCGGGTTGGATTCCGTCGAAGCACTGATAGAGCAAGTGGTTCCTGATGCGATCCTTTCGGGCGCGCCACTAGATCTCGATTTAAGCTGCACCGAACAGCACGCGCTCGACTCCATCAGAGCGATCGCAAACAAAAATAAGCCATACCGATCTTATATCGGACAGGGCTATTACAACTGCTATACCCCCAACGTGATATTGCGGAATGTATTGGAGAACCCCGGCTGGTATACAGCATACACACCCTATCAACCCGAAATATCCCAAGGTCGACTCGAAGCGATACTCAATTTTCAAACCATGATCTCAGACCTGACCGGCATGGACATGGCAAATGCATCTCTGCTGGACGAAGCTACGGCGGCAGCTGAAGCGATGACGCTTTGCCAACGGATGAGCAAATCCAAAAGTAATACCTTTTTTGTGTCACGGGATTGTTTGCCACAAACCATCGAAGTCATCAAAACACGCGCCAAGCCTATCGGCATAGACGTAATTGTCGGCGACCCTTGCACTGAACTCTCGGAAACAGACCCTTTCGGAGTCGTGTTGCAATACCCGACGGTAAACGGCGAGGTTTGCGATTACCGGCACATCATTGAAAAAGCGCATAAGAAAAATGCATTAGTTGTTATGGCCGCGGACTTGCTCGCCCTCATGCTCCTCAAATCACCCGGTGAACTGGGCGCTGATGTCGCGATAGGTTCCAGCCAGCGATTCGGTGTGCCACTTGGGTTTGGTGGTCCGCATGCTGCCTATATGGCGACTAAGGAGGCATATAAGCGAGCGCTGCCAGGACGCATCGTGGGTATTTCCATCGACGACAAAGGCCAACAGGCCTACCGATTGGCACTGCAGACACGTGAGCAACATATCCGGCGCGAGAAAGCGACGAGCAACATATGTACTGCGCAGGTGTTACTCGCCGTAATGGCGGGCATGTACGCCGTTTATCATGGGCCGAAGAGACTGCAGGCTATTGCACAAAGGGTCAACCATTTCGCGCGGCTTTTTGCTCAGGGTTTGAGCAAGCAGGGCTTCACCACTACTACCGAGACTTTCTTCGACACACTGACAATCAATACAGACGAAAAGACCTCTGCCATCCATGCCGCCGCCCGCGCAAATAAAATCAATTTGCGCGAGGTGGATGACGCACATCTGGGAGTATCACTGGACGAGACCACATCCTTGTCCGATATCACTACCCTTTGGAAGGTATTTTCACTCGGTGATGAGGAAAATTTCACCGCAGATCAACTGTACACTTCCTTGCAACCCTCACTCCCCGAAGACCTGATGCGGCGCGATAGTGTGCTGACCCATGAGACCTTTAATCGCTACCATTCGGAAACCGAAATGCTGCGCTACCTGCGACGACTGGCCGACAAGGATATTGCGCTTGATCGGGCAATGATTCCGTTGGGGTCCTGCACGATGAAACTCAATGCAACTGCTGAAATGCTGCCAATCACATGGCCGCAATTCTGCAATGTGCATCCATTTGCACCGCTCGAACAAGCCCAGGGATATATACAGCTAATTGATGAGTTGGAGCAAATGCTTGCCGCGGTAACGGGTTATGATGCCATCTCACTGCAGCCTAACGCAGGCTCCCAAGGTGAGTACGCAGGCCTGCTTGCTATAAAAGCCTACCACCAGAGCTGCGGAGAAGGTCGGCGTAACATATGCCTCATACCCAGCTCTGCCCACGGCACCAACCCGGCATCGGCGCAAATGTGTGGCATGAAGGTCGTGGTGGTCAAGTGTGATGACCAGGGCAACGTCGATATTGATGATTTACGCGAAAATGCAGACAAACATCAGCGGGAACTGTCCGCCATAATGATCACCTATCCGTCTACTCACGGCGTATTTGAGGAACAAATCAAAGAGGTTTGTAGCATCGTACATGATCACGGTGGACAGGTGTATATGGATGGGGCGAATCTCAATGCAATGGTGGGCCTTTGTTACCCAGGGCGATTTGGCGGCGATGTATCCCACCTAAACCTCCATAAGACTTTTTGCATACCGCACGGTGGTGGAGGACCCGGTGTTGGCCCTATTGGCGTGCGGGAGCACCTCAAGCCTTTCCTGCCAGGCCACGCAAGTCTAGCTCAACTTGAACATGGTTGCGGCACCAATCCGGTGGCTGCAGCAGCTTGGGGAAGCGCAGGCATTCTGCCCATCAGTTGGATGTACATCAAGATGATGGGCCGAGATGGCTTAAAGAAAGCAACACAGGCCGCCATTCTCAATGCAAATTACCTCGCCGAACGCTTAAAGCTTCACTATCGCGTCCTGTATACGGGCGCATACGGTCGTGTGGCCCATGAGTGCATCATCGATTTAAGGCCTATCACGGAATCAACTGGTGTGACGGTGGATGATGTGGCCAAGCGATTAATTGATTTTGGTTTCCATGCCCCTACCATGTCTTTTCCCGTAGCCGGAACACTTATGATCGAGCCCACTGAAAGTGAATCGCTCGCAGAGATGAATCGATTTTGTGAGGCCATGATTTTGATCAGGCAAGAAATTGGTGCGATAGAATCTGGCATGTCAGATCCGCATGACAATCCGCTCAAACAGGCTCCCCATACTGCTGCAACGCTTCTCAGCGAAGACTGGACTCGTAAATATTCCCGTGAACAGGCCGCCTACCCTACCGCCTCTCTGTATGAAAGCAAATATTGGCCTCCGATTGGTCGCGTAGACAACGTGTTTGGCGATCGCAATCTGGTCTGCTCATGTCCAGCTATTTCCGAATATGAGGAGAGAGAATCATGATTATAACTGTAATATCACTGGACTCGGTGCTAAGACTGCTTAGCCATCCATTAATATTGCCAACAGGAGAAAATATAAGGAATAAGAATTGTCGAACGAAGCAAGCACAAGCCTACTACCCTAAAAACAGGTTCAACCATAATCCAATTTTTTCTGATTGGGACCCATCCTCTGTAATTTGACGAAAGCTTTACTTCCAGAACGGTAATTTAAACGAGAGTCCATCCACCGCCCACATATACACGTCTTTTATCGCGCTTCATATAGTCAATGACCTTCTACATGAATTAGATTGACTAAACCTCAGACCGTTGAAACCCCCTGCTTGCAACAAGTAAATGCTGAGTGTAAGCGTTATCCGTATCGCCGGCTCTGAGTTGATTCGCGGTAACCTGCTCTTCCAGCTTTCCAGCACGCATAACAGCTATTCTGCCACACATTCGCGCAACAACAGCCAAATCGTGCGTCACGAGAAGCATTGTTAATCCGCGTTCGTCACGTAACTTCTCGAAGAGATCAAGAACCTCCGCTTGCACCGAAACATCTAATGCAGATGTCGGCTCATCCAGAAGAAGAACTAACGGTTCCAATATGACGGCACGCGCGATAGCGACACGCTGTCTTTGCCCACCCGACAGTTGATGCGGGTATCTAAACCGCATTGCAGACTCCAGTCCAACGGACTCGAGCACCTCCGTAATCTTGGTTTCCGAGTCTGCGCTTTTATCAAGCCCATGAATTGCCAGCGTTTCAGACAACACACGATGCACCGTGTGGCGTGGGTGTAGCGATCCGTAAGGGTCCTGAAAGACCATCTGTACTAACTTGCAAAATGACTTTGATCGCGAGTTCGGCGTAACGCCCATTCCGTTGATCGAAACTTCACCCGTCCAGGATGTCACCAGACCCGTCATGGCCTTTAATATTGTGCTTTTTCCGGAACCTGATTCTCCAACAAGACCAAAAGATTCGCCCTCTGCAATATCAAATGACACATCGTCAACGGCGACGAATTTCTCCTCGCCGTTAGTAAAAGTAACTGTAAGCCCTCGAACACTAATCATTTTCTTAGTTAAGCTCCTTTCGTGGCGGTAAGCGCGTTATATAGTTTCCGTTGCATCGAGCAAGCGACGTGTATATGGATGCGTGGCGTTCGCCAGTTCAGACGCTGCGCATGTCTCCACAATATTCCCTTTATACATCACGATTACCCGATCACAGAACGACGACACCATATGGAGGGCATGGCTGATAAACATCAGTCCCATATTGCTTTTGGTGACCAGTTCATCGAGCAAACTCAAAATCTGCAATTGCACGGAGACGTCCAGGGCCGACGTCGGTTCGTCTGCGATCAATAGACCTGGCGCCGTAATTAACATCATCGCTATCATCACCCTCTGCCCCATTCCACCAGACAACTCTAAAGGATATGCCCGCATAACTCGTTCTGGATCTCTCATATGTACAGATTCAAGCGCAGCGAGCGACCTATCAAGGGCTTCTTTCTTGCCAATTTTTGTGTGTAGCCTGAGCATCTCTGCGATCTGATCTCCAATACGCATGGTTGGGTTCAGAGAATATTTAGGATCCTGCATTATCATTGAAATGTGTTTACCCCTGAATTTACACATTTCCTTCTCAGAAAGAGTCGTTAGTTCACGGCCTTTAAAACTGATGCTGTCGGCTGTGGTTGAACTGCCGGGCGGCATGATCCGCAGGATAGATCGCGCTGTGATGGACTTTCCAGAACCAGATTCTCCAACGATTCCCAGTTTTTCATGACCGACATTGAATGATATGCCATGTAAAACTTCTGATTCCTCACCTAAACGTGTTCTAAAACTGACGCGCAGGTTTTCGACCTCAATCAGATTATTCATGCCGTCGTTAGCAGATCTATTCATAAATATACTCAGCGGTATTTGGGGTCCAGTACGTCGCGCAATCCATCGCCTAACAGGTTAAACCCAATAGTGGCGATACATATGGCAATCCCCGGGATTGTCGAGATCCACCATTGTTCAAGAAAGTACTGTCGCCCTGCAGAAATCATTGCGCCCCATTCCGGTTGGGGAGGCTGGGCGCCCAGCCCCAAGAAGCCCAAACTTGCCGCTGTCAGAATAATGCTACCCATATCAAGAGAGCCCCGCACAATGATGGTTGGAATACAGAGGGGAACGATATGTCCCAACACAATTCGTCTGGGTGGAGCACCCGCAATCTTTGCTGCTGAAATAAAATCGCTATTGCGAATTCTGAGTGCTTCGGCTCTTGCAACCCTGGCATAAGGTGGCCATGCAGTTAGAACAATCGCAATCATCGCGTTACCTAAGCCGGGCCCCAGAGTCGCCACAAAAGCCAAGGCCAGAATTAATCTGGGAAATGACAGGAAAATATCCGTTATGCGCATTAGTATGTGGTCGACAACGCCACCGGCATAAGCCGCGGTTACACCGATGAGCAAGCCTATGGGTGCTATTGCAACAATCACCAGGGTGACAAATTGCAGTGTATACGTCGTTCCATATATTATTCGTGAAAAAATATCCCGGCCAAACTCGTCAGTTCCAAGCCAATGCTGTGCGCTTGAGGGTTCGAGGCGATGTGACAAATCCTGTGCATCCGGGGCATAGGGTGCAATTACTGGCGCCAGCGCCGCGATGATAATAATTCCCAGGACAATTCCCAGCCCAGTCATACCTAGCACATTTTGTTGAAATGCCCTGAACCCTATAAAAAGCTGACCTAACCACGCCTGTCGGGCTGATTGAGGCTCATCAGAAACGAGCCATTCTATAGTAGATTTTACGTTCATAGATTCTCTTACCGGTGGTTAGTTTCTAGCTCTAGGGTCGAGAATTCGGTACAGCGCATCGGCACCGGTGTTGAGCAGAATAAACGTCACACCAACCAATAGCGTACCGCCGAGCACTGCATTGGTGTCCGCATTAAGGAGCGAATTTTTCATATACAATCCCAACCCCGGCCATCCGAAGATAGTTTCGGTCAGTACCGCCCCCTCCAAAAGCGCACCCAACTGCAGTGCTATGACAGTTATCAAAGAAACAAATGTATTGGGAAGCACTTGCCTTATTATTATCGTGCGCATATCCATGCCTTTTACCCTGGCCGTCGTCACATATTCCTGACGCAATTCCGCAAGAACAAAATTTCGCGTCATTCTGCTGATGTTAGCAACGGAGAAAATACCCAACACAGTGGCAGGCAATATCAAATGTGAAACAGCATTGCGAAATACTTCAATTTGCCCCTGCATTAAAGAATCGACCAATATTAATCCGGTCTGCTGCGTGACAAGCCCGTAATAGATATCATCTACGCGACCTGGTCCAGGCACGACGCCGAGTTTCGCGTAAAAAATCAGCAGTGCTATCATGCCGAGCCAAAAGGCTGGCACAGAATGCCCCAATACTCCAAGGAAACGAGCGACGTGGTCTGGCCATCCGTCTTGTTTAGCAGCTGCCCATGTTCCTAAGGGAACGCCAATCAGTACGCCAATAATTGTCGCCGTTGTCGCAAGCTCGATGGTTGCGGGAAAGACCCTTTTTAGATCATCGACAATATCGTTTCTGGTGAGAAACGATTGACCTAGATCTCCTTGAACAATATTTTGTAAGTAAAGGATCAGTTGTTGGAAAAGAGACTTGTCCAACCCAAGATCTTGCCGAGCCCTTTCGTATGCCGCCTCCGAGGCCTGTTCTCCCACAACCGCGAGAACAGGGTCGATTGGCAATAACCGTGCAATAAAAAAAGTTAGTATAAGAAGTCCGAACAAGGTGACCAGCGCAGAGAAGAGCACTTTGGCCATTTCACGGAAGAATGTCTTATTTATATACATGGCTGCCAATTTCAGTGATTGAAATGTACTAAACTTTTTTACCCATATTCAGATAGGTATCGCAACGAGAACTCGGACTTAACAGAGGCCCTCGGAATCCTTTCGGAACGACGATAACCTGTCTCAGTTGGAACATCTGGATAACCGGTCCTTTGTCCGCTTGCTCGCGCTGCACATCTTCATATAGGGCTTTGCGTTTTGCGGAATCAACTTCTTTCGCTCCGGCCAGGATACGCGCTGTTAGCTCTTCGTCCTGCCAAGACGCCCGCCAAGCAACCGTCTTCAGCGTTGCAGCATTTGAGTTATCGGGATTACCGGCAAACGGAAGCGCCATTGCCTGGGGGTCGGGATAGTCAGCGCCCCAGTTCGCCAGTACTATCTGGTGCCGTCTAGACTTATATTTAGTCAACATCTGTTTATAGTCGGCCGTATTTATCACCATTTTAACGCCAGCCAGCGCAAATGACGCCTGGACCGTTTGCGCCATTTCGAGATCAGGCGAAGAGCCGCGAACATCAAGCGCAACTTCAAAACCATCCGGATAACCCGCTTCAGCTAGGAGTGTCTTTGCACGCTCTGGATCAAACGTATATGGATTCTCCCGTAGCGAAGCCCAGATACCTTGGGGCACCAACGTTTGGTGAATATCGGCAAATCCTTTGAGAATGGTATTGTTGATGCCTTCGTAATCTATTAGGTACTTGAGCGCCTTGAGGACTTTTGAATTTTGAAACGGCTCATACTTCGTATTTAAATTCATATAAACCAGGCGAAATGAAGGCGCGGCTACTACGTCAAAATTTGGATCATCCGTAAATCGGTTGATTTGCGTGGTATTTAAATTTCGAGCTACATGTATATCACCCCTCTCCAGCAAAAGCTGCTGTGTGGAGGGTTCGGGAAGATGTCGCAGCAAAATAATTTCTGCCGCCGCAGGGCCACGCCAGTAACCATCATATCGCTCGAAGGCAACGGATTCATTTGCTACCCAGTTGCGGAGCTTGAACGGACCGGATCCGGCAGAATTTTTTCGCAGCCATTCCGAACCCCAATCGCCGTCCATTTCGTGCGCTTTAACTTCTTCACTATCAACAACAGCCATTACGCAGGTTGTAAAGCAGGCCAGCACAAAGGTCAATGCGCGCTCTTCGGGAAGAGAGATGCCAATCGTATAGTCGTCTACTGCCTTGACACACTCACGGACATTTTCTTTTGTGAACCCCAACCCAGCCGGGATAATAATTGGTGCGCGACCCAATCCAAGCGCTCGCTCAATGGAATAAACGAAGTCATGCGCCGTCACAGGACGGCCCGAATGAAAGGTCATCCCTTTTCGGATATGGAAGGTATAGTTTTTACCATCACCTGCATCCTCCCAACTTTCCGCCGCCAATCCCTCAAACTGTGTTGTGTCTTCCATCTTATAGACAACGAGTGTGTTATAAATATTACGGCAAACCTCGGACGAAACCTTCTCGAATGCTATGGCCGGATCAAGCGATGAAATATCGTCTATCTTCCACGCTATAACGACAGCTTTGGATTTTTTTTCGGTGTCGTTACTACCGCTAGAGCAGCCAGTAAGGCCCAGTTGGGCCGCCCCCAAAAGAGCGGCGGATCCATATAGGAATTCTCTACGTTTCATTTGGCACCTTTGTGATATTTGTCGAAATCATCGTTTAGAATATTCACAGACCTGCCGGACAACTTCCCCAAGTTGCCGCTGCAATTCACAAAATTTCTCGCTACGCTCTCCATTTGCCTCATTCATAAAAAGCCGCTTACACAACTCTACTTGAAGGCTTTCGGTTCCTGCCTCCGGCTTACCATACCGCTCAATAAGTTGTCCACCTTTAAACGGTGAGTTAATCGCTACCTCGTAGCCCTGCTTTCCAAAATACTCAGCAACAATTTCACGAAATTCGGTGCCACAGGTCTGGCCATTTAGATCACCAAGGCAAATATCCGGTCGACGAGCATCAGCGCCGTCCGGGTTTTTAGGATCGATCGACGACATGCAATGGAAGCTAAGATGGTATGCCTTATTCTGTCCTTCCTTGGCTTTTTCCAAGAGACGTTTTAGCTCGGCATGGTAAGGGTCATAGTATCGCTGTATACGCGCCATAATCTGGGCCGCGCTGAGTTTGCCTTCGTATAGCGGGACTCTGCCCGCTCCCAGGGTATGTATTAGGCCAGCACCGTTCTTAAGTGACCGGTCTGTCGGATTCGGTGTGAAGGATAATGTTCCGTCAACTATCGCGGGATCAACATCATCTGGCAGGCGATTGGTATCTATGACTGTTATCGGAAATTCAGCAACCAGCAACGTAGCACCGGCTTCAGGAGCATAGGAAAGAAGCTCGTCCACATACATTGAAATCTTCGTATGCACAGCGCTAAACGGTGCATCTGGTCTAAAATCGACAGGGTAACGATGTCCACTACGGGAAACGTCAACTACCACCGGAGTAGAACCAATAGCCGGCTCATAACGCATGAACACGCCAGGTGGAAATGATGAGAAAATATTAATACCACTGGGGGGTGTTACAGCCTCTGTGTTCACAAAGTTCTCCTAAATATGAAAGTGCGGAGTTATACATATTCCTAATTAACTGCGCCTGGTTATTAACATGGTATTTCTAACTTCTTTGCATCATTACCCAGGATTATGTAGCTGATGAGCCGGTAAAGGTTATAGGTTTCACCGGTGGCTGCCCCCGAAGGCGTCCGGCAGATTCAATAGAACTTCCGTTGAATTTAGACAGTATCTCTGCTGCCGCCATACCGCACACCCGGCCTTGACAGCGACCCAGCCCAACGCGACTGAACGCCTTTTGCCTATTGACGTCATGCGGAGAGGTCTTCGCATCGACTTCCATAAGATGCCCGAGCTTTATGCCCTCACATCTGCATAACATCAAGTCTTCGGGAAGGTCATCTAAAAGATGGTGCGGAAAGGGATACGCACGCTCCATGCCCGCACGAAACCTCGAATATTGGCGCAACCGCTTTTCGACTACAGTCAGTCTTTCTTTGTCAACTGACACACCAAGGTCTTCAAGAATTGAATTCGCTACCAAATCCCCCTGTAACTCAGCAACATCTGCGCCGCCAATTCCTGCACAGTCACCCGCTACATACACAGTTTCCTGGGTTGTTCGGCCACCCTCACGCGCAATAGGAAGCCACTGCCTCAGCAAATGGTCAAATTCAAACTCGCAACCGGCCAAGTCTGCCAGCTGCGTTTCGCTCCGCAGGCCAAATGAAGCACCGACGGCATCGCAGTCCACGCGATGAGACTTGCCTCCCGATGAGGTCCAACTAAAGCTTTCAACGTTTTGACTCCCGTCAACAGCCAGGTTGCGGGCCCCATAAAACACGGGAACTCGATGTTTGCGTATTTCATATAAGTAGCCAAGCCCGCGAAGCACAACATCTGGCTTCGACATCATTTGCCAAAAGCCGGCAACCTTTGCAGAAAAGGGCGTTACGTCGATTACGGCGGCTACTTCGGCGCCAGCCTTCAAGTACTGGCTGGCTACAAGAGGCAATAAAGGACCTGCACCCACCAACACTACTTTTCGACCAATGGCAACGCCCTGAGCTTTTAATGCGATTTGCGCAGCGCCCAATGTGAATACGCCGGGCAACGTCCAGCCAGGAAAAGGAATCACACGGTCAAAGGCTCCGGTGGCAATCAGTAGGCGATCGAATGGTACCTTCTCCTCACCTCCAGCACTCTTTAGATCCAACTGCCCTTTGAATACATTCCAAACAAGCGTACTGGGCCGATAATCAATTAACCCTTTGAATTCTTTAAGACAGCCGTGTACTGCAACAGCCTTTGCCGCTTCCGAGCCATATAAATCTTTGGGGGGGCGCTCAGCGCCGGGCGGGGGCTGCCTGTATATCTGCCCGCCAACACGCGCACCTTCATCTATCAGGGTTACAGGAACACCTTTACCTGCAATAGCCGCCGTAGCTCTTACGCCAGCAGGCCCCGCACCTACAACAACGACACTAGGAGACATCTTCCTGCCCCTCTAAAGCCGCGTTCCGTTCATATGTTGTTAAGACTTCCATTCCGTTTTCAACTAGTGTGTCACATGCCCTGACTCGGCTACCGTCTGACAGTGTCACCCAGCAATCCTGACAGGCACCCATAAAACAAAACCCTGCGCGTTTGGCATCGGTAAATTCGAAATCACGGACATGCCCTCGATGCAACAGAATAGCTGTTAATAGCAGTTCGCCAGGCCTCGCCTCCAGGGTCTTTCCATCAACTGAAAACGTTAAAGGTTCTGCCCCAAATTCATATAAGCGTTGAAACTGCTGTGGCCTTTCTACCATAACTTTTGCTCTTATGCTTGACAGCGGCTATCTTAAGCCGCTTGACTATTTCTAGCTTCGGGCGTCAATTCTTCTGCTTGCACGGTGTAATATTTTTATGCGGAGATTCACAATCTCTACGCTGTTTCCAATATGTTGTTTGTAATTGCGCACCGTGTCCAATCGCTTAATCTAAGTATAGTATTCCGAAAAGTTATAGGCTGCCAATGGGCGCTATTTAGCCCAACTTTGGCACCCAAATAGCGAAATCCGCTGGTCTAGCAAAAACGCACGATAACAATATGGAATAGTTTGCGGCGCATTATGAATTGGCGCGTTCATCGCCATTGAAGCGAAAATACAAATTCCAACTCAACTTGACCATGGAGGTTCAAATGCCTGCGTCGTCCGTAAGCAAGCGTCTCACTGAGAGTATGGCGCGCGAGGTCCAAGAACTGATCTACCAGCCCCGACTAGACAATGAAATTGAGAACAACTTTGAACACATCGTAGATGTCAACCAGGCACATCTGCTAATGCTTGCCAAGGAGGGGTTAATTTCTGCCGAGATTGGCAGGCAGCTTGCAAAGGCATTAATAGATATAGAGTGTCGTGGCGCTGCTTTTATTTCACGCGACGCTTCCCGGGAAGATGCGCACTTCAATTTTGAAGCCACGTTAATGAATATGGTTGGCCAGGACGCCGGCGGACGCCTTCATGTAGGAAGAAGCCGCAATGACATGGGTGCAACCATTGACCGAATGCGAGCGCGGAAACTATGCCTGCTTATATCTGAGCGGCTAAATGGGGTTCGCCTCAACACGCTGGAACAGGCGCGCAGCCATGCCAAGGTAGTGATGCCAGGATATACCCATCTCCAGGCCGCCCAGCCAATTACCCTGGGCTTCTATTGCTTGGGTATCGAACAAGCTCTCGCGCGTGATTACCTTAGGTTCAAAAACAGCATCATAGGAATGAACCATTCGGCTATGGGTGCCGCCGCTTTCTCAGGCACAAAATTCCCGGTCAATCGCCCGATGGTTGCTGAACTTCTTGGCTTTGACGGGATTGTAGAGCATAGCCTTGACGCAGTGGCCTCCCGTGATTTTTTGAGCGAGTCGTGCATGGCGTGTGTCACGCTGGGAACAACCTGGACTCGTTTGGTTCAAGATCTTTATATTTGGGCTACAGATGAGTTCAACCTGATCGAATTTCCCGACAGGGTTTCCGGTGCTTCAAGTATTATGCCCCACAAAAAGAATCCTGTTGTCCTTGAGTACTTGAAAGCAACTGGCGCACAGATAATTGGCGATATGGTTTCAATGTGCTCCACCATAAGGGCTACGCATTTCACCAATACAATTGATGGCGTGCGCGCTTCGCCGAAAGGAGCTTGGCAAGTTCTGCAGACAACCGCGGACAGCCTTGTGTTGGTTAGCCTTATCATGGAAACCATCAAGCCGAAACCCGAAAACATGCTTAAACGGGTCAGAGAAAGTTTTTCAACAATAACTGATCTTGCTGAATCGTTGGTACAGGATTATGGAATTAGTTTCAGGGATTCTCACCATATTGCCGGCACTGTTGTAAGACTGATGATGGAGCAAAACATCTCGGCCGATGCGATTAGTTCAGCTATCATTGAAAGCGCAGCTATGGAGACTATTGGTACGCAACTTTATATTAAAGACTCAGATGTAGAGAAACTTCTCGACCCCAATCAGTCTGTTGAGAGTAGGCGGTCAAGAGGAGGCCCTTCGCACAAGGAGGTCTCGCGGATCCTCGCTACCGCTGAAAAGAAACTGGCAAAAGATATCGAATATGAGAAGAAACTAAGGGGTTCCCTGGATAACGCCAGGGTCACGCTCAAGAAAGATATCAAAATGCTCGCTAGCGAGTGAACCATTGGCATACCGATGACTTTACTATCCCAGGGTTGTGCTATATTAGTAAAACTCTAATATCGTCAATACGAGCTTCTCAATGAAGACGAAACAAATTGAAGCATTTAAAGTCGTAATGGAAAGTGGCTCTATGACCGCTGCGGCTGACAAGTTATTCGTTACACAACCCGCAGTAACCAAGCTCATAGCGCAGCTAGAGCACGATATTAAAATGCCGCTATTTGAACGATCCAAGGGGCGTATTGAACCGACGGAAGACGCTAAAATTTTCTACCAACACGTTTTGCGGACTTTTGAAGCGCTGGAAAATCTTGACCAAATTGCAAAAGATATAAAAGGCCTCAATAGGGGCCGTCTAATTATTGCCGCACTCCCGCTTCTTTCGACTAACTGGCTTCCAAATCAATGTACACAGTTTATTGAGGGGAAAGAAACTGTAAATCTATCTCTTCACAGCCATAGTTCAACGAAGATTCAGGACTGGATTATAAGCGGTCAAGCCGATTTAGGAATCGGTATGATCGCAGATAGTGACAGAGTGAATGCAGAACTTCTAGCTGAAGTGGAGGCTGTCTGCATCTTACCGCAAGGACACCCGTTATCAGAGAAAGATACCATATCTCCTGAAGACCTGAATGGTGAAACCTTTATCCTGACGGGTGGCGTCGATGGCACACGCCAAAGGCTTGAAGGCCTGTTCAAGGCTTTAAACGTCTCAGTAAATAAAAGGTTTGAAGCTATATTTTCGTCGACGACATGCAGCTTTGTAGCAGCAGGTGCCGGCGTTTCTCTTGTTAACGCCTATAGCGCCGCCGAGTTTTCTCACCTAAATTATGAAATCAGAAGATTTAGACCCAAGATTAGTTTCCAAATTTTCCTTTTAACCGCGCGCAACCGAAGAATGTCGCGACTGGCTGAAGAATTTGCGGCCCGATTACTCGAAAGCGCCAAAGATGACCTTAATATGACAATAGACTAAATCCGAGCTGTTCAATAAGCTGTATATGCTCTTCAGCAACATTTTGTGCTAGTTAATTACTCACCCGCTTATATTGCTTATATTCTGGCACCCAAAAGTTATCTTCGATATTTTGTTTGAGCTTTTCATCTGGAATCTCTAGAGCCAATTGTTGCTTTGTCGAAAGAATAGCGTTTCATTAGTATCCTGTATTGCTCTTAAATAAATATGCTTGTTAATGTTTTCTACGAAGCTGGAAAACTGCACATAAGCGCGTTTTACCTGCTCTTCTATGGTTTCGTAAGTGGGAGGAATCAATCCAGTGAGATTAAATAGGTTCCGTTCTTCTTTACTAAAAGCAGTACCTTTGTTTAGCAACGGAGTTTCTACAAGGACAGGGCCAGCTTGAGGAATATACAAAGGCATTTTTTTGTTTCGTATCGACATTTTTGTAGTTCAAACCAAAATATTTTAACAGCCGGTTATTATAACTCTTTTATTTGAAATCAAGAATGAACAGCTTTCTCTTTATATCTTTCATTTCAACATCTTACAAACGTTTTTATCATTAAAAACCGAATTAACATTATCTACCTTACCTATTAAGTGTAGTAATTGGGTTTACCATAAATGTGATTAGACGTTGTTATTTATAGTCTGTACTCTCAGTATAAATTTGTGGGCAAATATAAAGTCAAATTCTGAGTGTTTTAGACAGATTGTTATAGATGTTTACAAAAAATAGTGAACGATATAGGCCGTCATCCCCCCTACTTTTGAAGTTAGTGATTTTTGGCTCCCTTGCGGGTACATTCGTATCTCAAGCGGCCTATGCCGGCCCTCCTTTCTTTACCGATGACCCTTGGACTACAAAAAAAGGGCATCACGAACTTTTTCTTTATACAGATGCAACAACAACAGACGGAGGATCGGAAGGAAATATAGGCATTGACTACGCCTATGGCATTTCGAGCAACCTTGAATTAGCCATGGTAGTGCCGGTTTCCTATGAAAATGCTGACGGGGAACCCTCAGAGAACGGCATTGCAAATGTAGTCCTCGCCGGCAAATATTTGTTTTCTAATCGAGGTAAAGACGGATTATCTATTGCTTTTGGACCTTCTATATCCTTACCAAGCCTATCGTCTAGTATTGGGGACGACCGCGCTTCGCTGACCCTGCCTTTTTGGGTGGGGAGCGAGGGAGAGCGATGGACCACTTTTGGTGGCGGCGGCTGTACCCTCACTCGAAATAATGATTCTAAAAATTATTGTTTTGCGGGACTGGCTGCAACAACACGACTAAGCCCCAATCTTGAAGCGGGTCTCGAGATCTTTTATCAAACTAAGGATTCAGATGAAGGAAAAGCATCAACCGGCATGGGAATAGGCCTTACATACGGGCTCAATGAAAAAACCAGCATACTGCTTTACGCAGGAACCGGCGTACGAAACCATTCAGAAACAAATGAAGCGACTGGATATTTCTCGCTATTGTTTACGTTCTAATTAGGTCGACGATACTCAGCCGTTTCAAATCTATGGGGTAGTATGAAAAGCGCTCGTCTAATTGGAGCCATAGCGCTACTTTCCACCCACACGGCTTTTAGCCACCCTGGTTTTAGTCACGCTGGTTATAATCAATCCGAAGTCATGCCGGAGAGAGCCATATTGCAGAACTATGGGTGACACGATAAATGTTAAGCCCAGAGAGCTACCCGGCTGGGATGTAAACATCATATCTCAAAAGCAGGAAAAGCCGCCTAGTTAAGGCGGCAAATCTTTTATTGTCAAAGCAAACGGGAATATAAAATTATTTTGCTGTGTAAACCGTTCTTGTCACAGTATAGAATTCGCGGGTATAGGTTCCCATTTCTCGCGGTCCGTAGCCAGAACCTTTCGCACCGCCAAACGGCACATGGTAGTCAGTGCCAACTGTCGGCATATTAACCATAGCCATACCGCTGCTTATTTCATCACGGAATTTTTGAGTGTAAGCCAGCGAGTTAGTCATTATTCCCGCACAAAGCCCATAAGGAACGTCATTCGCTACCGAGATCGCTTGTTCAATCCCTTTCACTTTGATAATTGAGGCTACCGGTCCGAATATTTCTTCCTGGTTTATCCGAAAGGATGGGTCCGTATCGACAAACAGCGCTGGACTAATGTAGAAGCCCGGGGTCGGCCGATCAAGCACTTCACCTCCAACTGCGAGGGTAGCACCCTCCTGACGGCCGATATCGATATAGCCAAGAACGCGATTCAACTGATTTTCACTGATTAACGGGCCTATATTTGAGTCCGATTCCAACGCATGACCTATCCTGAGTTCCTCCATGCCTTTTAACATTTTGTCGACAAACGCTTCATAGACCTGCTCTTCAACGACCATCCGACTACATGACGTACATCGTTGGCCGGTACTGTAAAACGCACCAGAGATCGCATACTTTACAGAGAGTTCCAAATCCGCATCTTCCATAATAATAAGCGGATTCTTCCCGCCCATTTCCATCTGAAGCCGAGCTCCCCTTTTGTGCACAGCTTCGGCAATTTTTGATCCTGTTTGAGTTGAGCCGGTAAAGCTTACCGCTTTAACTCCGGGATGAGAGGAAAGCGCACCGCCTGTAGATCCATCACCCATTGTTAGCTGAAAAACGCCTTTGGGCAGGTGCTTTTCAACAATCTCTGTAAGTGTCCATGCACTGGCGCATGTCAGCTCAGAAGGCTTCAGTATGACTGCATTTCCATACGCTAACGCAGGCGCTGACTTCCAGGCAGGAATCGAAATCGGAAAATTCCACGGCGTGATAAGACCGACAACACCTACGGGTTTACGTGCTATATCTACGTCAATGTTCTGCCTGATAGAGCTTAGATGCTCACCGGAAACACGAACTGCCTCTCCAGCATAGTATTTAAATAGGTGTGAAGATTTTGTTACCTCCGCCGTAGATTCGGGAATGGTTTTTCCCTCTTCCCGTGAAAGTTGTCTGGCAATCTCTTCCCGTCTTTCAAGCAATTCTGTTGCCACACGATCAAGCGCCTCGCTTCGCTGTTGAGGCGTCAATCCAGCCCATGTCTTTTGTGCATCATGGGCATTTGTGACAGCATTGTCCACATCTTCGACAGACGCAGACGCATATTGACCAATAACATCGGTGGTGTCCGAGGGGTTGATATTTGTAATGGTGTTTGAAGACTCAACCCATTCTCCAGCAATCAGATTCGGGATGGTTTCTGGCATAGATCTTCCTCATCAATGTCTATTTAGGCATTTCCAAAAAAACATCCCCGCTTTACAACAGAAAAGCGGGGACAAATATTTATTGGAGCAACTACAATTCAATCTGGGCCGAGAGCATAAATGTACGCGGCTGAGATATCATGACCTGACCGGACTGTGCAGCAGCCCAGTAATCCTTGTCCGTTATATTTCTGATGGTCGCGCGATAGACAATATGTTTATCCCCTAATTTAGTTGCATAACGAGCTCCAACTTCGCCCGTCGTATAAGAGGGGATGAAGAGCGTATTAGCGGCGTTAACAGCTTTATCGCCATTATGATAAATAGACGCAGTCAAATTTAGCCCTTCAACGGCTTGCACCTGATAATCAAGGTAAAGGTTAGCTTGAAATTCCGGCACGTTGGGAGACCGCTTACCGATTACATCCACATCTGCCAAGTTCAGTTGCTCGGTATCGAGGTACGTTGCACCTGCAATGAAATGCAGGTTATCGAGAATTCGGCCATTTGCGGAAAGTTCGATACCTCGATGCTGCTGTTCTCCATCTTGCCCAAAGTCTCCGGCAAGATTAATGAACTCCAGGGATTTGGTAATCTCGAAAAGCGACAAAGTAACGCTTATATCGTCCGTTACAGAAGCCTTGGCCCCAATTTCATATGAATCGCTCTCTAGAGGACCGAATTGCTCGCCTGCATTATTCGCACTTGGTGGCGCCACATTAGATTGTTCTATACCTTTAGTCCAATTGGCATAAAACATAACATCCTGAGTAGGTCGATAGATCAAGCCCACATTTGGCACAAACTTTTTGCGATTAAATTCTTTTAGCACGGCACCTGCTCGAGACTGGGTGTTGTCGAATGTCACATGCCTGCCGCCTAGCAGCAACTGCACCTGCTCACTAAGACTAATCATGTCGCTGAAAAATGGCCCGTCCTGATCTACATCATTATGGGTCTTAGTCGGAAGCGGATCGGGCAACGCCGGCTCAGGAAAACTGTAATCTGGCGTAAATATATTACCGATAGGGAGGTCGGGAATAATGAAATATCCACTTTCCTTAGCCCGATAACGGACTCCAGAAGCACCAATTACTAGCTCGTGACTGATACCGCCGGTGTTAAAATTGCCCGTCATGAACGCTTCGCCAGACAATGAACGATAAGTCTGATCTGGAGAAATCCTTATACGGGTACGTGAATCAGCCGAGATTATATCGCCCGTTGCTGGATCGACTGACCCAACACCCGGAAATGCAGTAAACCGTGTATTGGAAGAGTAACCGGCCTGAATGGTAAATGACCAATTATCATTGATGTTGTAATCCAAACGTGGATTTAAGTTGTAGACATCGGTCTCGTAATTCAACCAAGGCAAACCTATTAGTGTACGAGGATCATTCAACGGCGGTAGCAAGCCATTTCTAGTACCTAGCGGCGTGTGCGCTGCTACCTTCTTGTTTTGGAAGTCGCCATTAATCTGTAACACTGCCTGATCGTTGATAACCCAATCAACTGCTGCAGTTACAAAGCTACGCTCAAAATCATCTTTTTTGTCAAAGTCATCGCCCTGTCGCTCATGTCCTGCATTAACCCGAACAGCAACATTATCGTTAATTCTACGGCTGGCATCACCTGCGACATACCAACGCCCAAAACTTCCGCCGCCGATGGTCAAAGAGGTAAAAGAATCCCTTGTCGGGCGCTTGGATATATAATTGACCGTACCGCCAGGAGGAGTCAGACCATACAAGAAGCCTGACGGCCCTTTGAGGATAGCCACTTGCTCAATACCCTCAATAGGTATGTCCTGGTAAGGAGCTAATGGCAAGTTATTACGTTTTAGGGAATTCGTCCAATCGGTTATATATCCGCGAATACTGACATTCGAATATGATGCGTTAAAGGCAGCATCCTGAATCGACGAGTCATTTTTTGAAATTTCCGTTAGCGTACGCAATTGCTGGTTCTGAATCAGAACCGAGCCGTACGAGCTAATAGCCAGTGGTATTTCCGATGCATCTTTATTGCCCAGCGCACCAATAGTCGCTGATTGATTGTCCACGAAAGCCGGCCGACCGGTTACCGTAATCTCTTCAATGTACTGGCTGCTACTATTCGTCGCCTTGGTGTCGTTTCCTGCACCTGTTTCAGCAATTCCAGATACTGGTCCGGCGGTGAAAAGAACTGCTAATGCAAGTCTACTATATCTGTGACACATATCTATTATCCCCCGATAATCGGTTTAATCTGGTTTGTTGTTTGCCCGTCAAATAACTCTATACCGGGCTCAAAATTGATCTTGTGTAGATGTTGAATTAGTTTAACCTGCTGACTAAAAGAATCTTTGTTAGCATCAGTCGGATTCTGGCACTTTTACCAGCCCTCTCCAAATTCAATCTTGAAGATAGTGCATAACAAAAAGTAATTGGTATTAGAAGTATCTACCGTCGTACATTTAACGGGTAGTCTGACCAATAAATTTGATGCCGATATTTACCCGTCGTCTATAAATCTAAGAGATGCGGCACCAGGCATTTTTTAGCGAGAAAGCGTATGAGCCTGAATGAATTTCACGTGTGGGGTCGCTCTGTACGTGTATTCCATTGGATAAACTTCATCAGCTTTCTGCTCCTAATATTCAGTGGAAGCGTCGTTCATTATGGAATGGAATTAGGATTATCGCTCGACGGTTATGTTCTTCTAAAAAAAATTCATACATTAGTTGGCTATATATTTATAGCTAATCTTTTGTGGCGAATAGTCTGGGGATGGACAGGCAGTTATTACGCTCAATGGCGACATATATTACCGTTCAGGCAGGGCTATGCCAGGTCTTTCTTAGAGTATATTCGTGGAATGTTCGGACGACATAAGCCCTCTTTCCTGGGGCATAACCCTTTGGGGCGTCTCGCAGTTTCTTTATTCATTGTACTTTTTATTATTCAAGGGTCAAGCGGGCTATTACTTACCGGAACTGACATCTATATGCCACCGTTTGGAGGTGCAATATCACAGTATATTGCTGCCCCGGAAGTAGACCCTTCGGAAGTAAAGCCCAATGTGCCTGGATTTATGACATCACTTCGAGCTGAAATGTTAGCGACAGTCAACCCTGTAACATATACGAAAATGCTCGCTGTTCGCAATCCTGTTGTTACTATGCATATTTGGTGTTACTACCTGCTATTGTTATTGGCCGCACTTCATATCGCGGCGGTGGTATTATCCGAAATCAACTTAGATGTCAATATAATCTCTGCAACGTTTACTGGCAAAAAGTCCTTTCGAGACATACCAGTAGACCTTCCCGAAGAAGAAAAGTGGCGTCAGATCGACACGCAATCGTTAAACAAGGTTCAGACTCACCCTATAAAGACGGAAGCAAACAAATGACAGAAAAGAAAGTTGACGTCGCTATTTTGGGCGGCGGAATCATTGGCTGCTCAGCAGCTATCGCACTGCGTCGATCGGGACTATCGGTAGCGGTTATCGAAAAAGGCATGTGCGGCGCTCAAGCCAGCTGCAATAACGCCGGAGGAGTAAGACAGCAAGGCCGATCGCTCCCAGAGATACCCCTTTCCAGGCGCGCTGTACCCCTCTGGCATAGTATGAACGAAATGCTGGGGGAGGATATTGGGTTTCGAGCTGTTGGCCACATTCGCCTGGCCAAGAACGAAGAAGATATGGCCGTGCTCGAGGATCATGCAGAGAAAGTCCGTGATTACGGACTTAACCTGGAGATATTTGGTCTCAAATACGTTAGAGACAATTTCCCTTGGTTAAGTGACAAGGTGGTCGGTGCATCTTTCTCAGCAGAATGTGGATTGGCAAATCCTCGCCTTGTAACGCCCGCCCTCGCTAGGAAAGCGAAAAGTATGGGAGCAGAGATCCACGAGTTCACTGCTGCAAAATTTGCGCAACAGACGGGAGAGCTATTTGAAGTTTCGACAGATACATTTACTTTGAAGTCCCGCTTCCTTGTCAACTGCACTGGTGCTTGGGCAAAAAGTATATGTGAATGGTTCGACGAACACCCTCCTGTCAGACTGCGCTCACCTAACTTGGTAGTCACAGAACCTATTTCCCCATTAATGAATCGTTCTGTCGCCATCGTCGGAGGTGTACCCTATTTTCGCCAAGTGGATAGAGGCAATGTGGTATTTGGCGGAGGACCTGGTTGGGGGGACCTCGAAGCCGAGCGTTCACGTCCGGTAACTGAAACCAGTATTGCGGCTTTCGAGAAATTAGTCGACCTTGTTCCCGCCCTCAAAGGCGTTAATATTATTCGTTCGTGGTCGGGGCTTGAGGCCGATATGCCAGATCGGATGCCTGTATTGGGGTTTAGTGACACCACGCCAAATTTAGTTCACGCATTTGGCATGAGTGGTCATGGGTTTCAGCTTGGGCCATCAACAGGCGAAGTGATTGGAGAACTAATTGTAAAAGGAGAATCTACAACACCAATCGATGCTTTTCGGATTACCCGTTATACCGAATCTGACAAGGCTGTTGCTAACTAATTCGGGCATTGCTCGATAAAATCCTACTTAAGCTCGGTTGAAACGGCAGCGGCTATTTATCCTGCTATTCCATCGTGGTTTACTCGACGAGAAATGGAACGTAGACAGCATATGGCCAGGGAATGACCGACTCAATATACACGTTCCCCTAACGACAGCTAGCATTCCATAACTACGAACCTCCATTCCAATATTTCATTTGCGCAGGAATTAATAATTCCATACCTTTGGTTTTTATACGCACAGCAGAGTGAGCAACATTAAGCTCTGCTTGGGCAAAGCTGAAACATCTCCGCTATTACAATAACAAACTACTAATATAAGTGGGTTCTAGTATGTCAACACTGCAAACACCTGTTAAATCTGCTGACTCCGAGACAGGAGTTTGTGTGAGTAAATCACAGACTGATAAGGCTAACCAATCGTTGATTAGAGCGGTTCAACTATGCAAAAAATATAATGGTCAGCCGGCCCTTAACAGCTTAAATTTGAATATAGCGCCCGGTGAAATCTATTGCTTATTGGGTGCAAATGGGGCAGGAAAGAGCACTACTATCAACCTTTTTCTTGACTTCATTAAACCCAATTCCGGACATGCTTTTATTGACGGTATGGATGTTCAGAAGCACCCGATTGAAACAAAAAAATCACTCGCTTATATTCCTGAAATTGTAATGCTCTATAGAAACTTGACCGGCATAGAGAATTTGCGCTACTTCAGTACTCTTGCCGGACATAATCATTACACAGATGAAGAACTCTACGGCTTTCTTGATCATGCAGGTCTACAAAATGACGCATCGAATAAGCGAGTCGGCGGTTATTCCAAGGGCATGAGACAAAAAGTAGGGATAGCCATCGCTATAGCCAAGAAAGCCAAAGTCCTCCTTCTGGATGAGCCGACATCCGGGCTCGATCCAAAAGCATCAAATGAATTTTCCGAGCTATTGTTGAGCATGAGCGCAAATGGGGTGTCCATCCTGATGGCTACACATGACCTGTTTCGCGCAAAGGAAACGGGCACCAGAGTCGGAATTATGAAACATGGCAACTTAGTTGACGATCTTCATACTGAAGATATCGGCCACGCTGACCTTGAAGCCCTCTATTTGAAACACATGCACGATTAGAGGGATATTCAATGATTTGGATAATTGCGCGTAAAGAGTTTACCGAAACCGTCCGAGATGGGCGTTTTCTCTTGACCGGATTCGTCGTGTTTTTTCTATTTATCTCGGCCATTGGCGTTGGCGCGATCCGCTATACGGAAGACCAGGCGATGCGCCAGGATGCAACCGCAGAAGAGCGTGAATTATGGTTGAATCAGGGAAAGAAAGGACCACACGCAGCTGGCCACTACGGTGTTTATGCTTTCAAACCAGCGACACCACTAGCATTTTTTGACCCTGGTTATAATGACTACACTGGCACATTACAATATCTAGAGGCCCACCGAGAGAACCAGGCAAGCTTCAAGCCTGCGACAGACGGAACAGCTTTACAGCGCTTTGGTGACCTTTCAGGCGCTATGGTGTTGCAGTTACTAATTCCGTTACTAATTTTTCTTCTATGTTTCGGCATGGTCACTGGTGAGCGGGAAGATGGTACTTTGCGGCAGTTGATGAGTATCGGGGTAGCGCGAAGCAAACTGATTTGGGGAAAAGCAGCAGGAGCCGGACTCGCTCTGAGTGCTGTCGTATTGCCTTGCGTACTGATTGGTGCGGTGTTAGCGGCTGTTTTTATAAAGGTCGATGATCCCCACCTCATGATTGGATTTCCCACGAAACTGGTGGTCATTACGCTCGTTTACGTCGTGTTTTTTATTACATTGACCGCGATTGCACTTTCAGTTTCGATTCGCGCGAAATCGTCAGCTGCAGCATTGACTACACTACTTGCCTTTTGGATTGTCACTGCTTTGCTCGTTCCGCGCATCGCTTCCGACCTCAGCAAAGTTATTTACGATCTGCCATCTTCTTTTGAACTTGCCGAAGCAGTACAGAAAGGGCGGGCTGAGGGCCCACATGCGCATTCTCCAAACCATCCGAACCACAAGGCATTCAAGAAGAAGATGCTGGAAAAGTACAACGTTGAACGAGTCGAAGACCTTCCTTTCAGCTTTCTCGGGCTAGCCTTAGAAGAGGACGAAAAGGTCGGTTATGAGGTGTTTGATAGAACCTACGGTCACGTGCGCAGAACATTCGTCAAACAGAACCAGCTTCATGAGATATTCGGTTTACTCTCTCCATTTATTGCGGTTAAAACATTGTCGAACGCAATAGCCGGCACCGATGTATATCATTCCAATGATTTTTCTAAATCGGCGGAAGCGTATCGTCGTCAAATGGTGACTATTCTTAACGAGGATATCAAGAAAAAAGCCGTTGGAATGAGCAAGTACGAGTCCACCTGGGGCTATAAAGCCAACAAGTCATTGTGGGAGCAGATCCCACCTTTCGATTATGATCCACCGCCTCTCGCCACGGTTCTGGGACACAATAAACTGCCGATCTTCATCTTAATAATCTGGCTTGTCGGTAGTTTGGCTTTGCTGTCTTATTCGGCTCGCCGCGTAAAAACTGTCAACCAGTAGAGAACAACACTCCTTCTCTGGAAACACTTATATAAAGGTTTAATACCATGATTAAGAAGATAATGGTGAATGAATGGAGGTTGTTGAGTCGCGAGTGGGCAACCTATATATCGATACCGATTTATGTGCTACTACTGGCTTACGGTATAGCTAGCGGCACAACCTGGAAAAATTTCGTTATAGAAAATACGCTAGAAGCCAGAGCGCTAGCTGACGAGGGCATTCAGAAAAAAGTAGCTAAGCTCGATAGGATTCTCGCGGGTGAGCCCTATAGTTATAGGGAAGACCCACGCCTTGCCGCTCCTTATGCTCGTTGGTTGGGGTACGAGTTTGCGATTAAACCACCTATGCCTACAGCGGCAATTTCCGTAGGGCAAAGCGACCTAGCCCCTTCCTATTTGAAAGTACAATGGAAACCGATGCACAAGCAGCGGAATGTGGACGAAGTCGAAAATCCGCAAAACCTCGCTGTTGGCGCGTTCGACCTGGCTTTTGTTCTCGTCTATCTTTTTCCGTTACTCATCATTGCTCTCAGTTACAACATATTGTCAGCGGAGCGCGAGGATGGTACGCAAGTTCTATTGTTGTCACAGCCGCTTTCGGTTGGCAAATTTGTGATGGGCAAAATTGCGCTGCGCGGCGTTTTGATTATCGGCCTTGCCGTGGGCATATCTTTGGTCGGACTGCTTGTTGCCAATCCGGATATTTTCGAAGCCAACTCGTTATGGCGTATAGGGATTCTTGCTGCCATTCTCATTCTTTATGGCGCTTTCTGGTTCGGACTCGCGGTCGCCGTTAATGCGCTTGAAATGAAATCGGCTACCAACGCGCTTGTAATGATGGCATGTTGGCTTGTTCTGGTCCCGATCACACCGGCAGTTTCTAACATAAGTGCGAAATCCTTATATCCGCTACCTTCGCGTATTGAGCTGGTTGAAGCGGTTCGCCGTGCCGATGAACAGGCGGCAAAGGAAAGCGGTTTTGAACGGGCCTTTTATGCGGATTTACTGCGTAAAAGCGAAGAGGCGGCGTTGGAAGCGAGCACAGTCGATTTTTACTTAAAGACGCTACCGCTTGAGTTGCATGCAGAAGAAATCGCTGGCCCGGTATTCGATAAATTTAACAACCAAAAAAGGCAACAGCGTGAGCTAGCGGGAAACCTGAAGTATCTCAGCCCGGCCGCCGTGACGCAGATTGCACTTGGCGAACTTGCCAATCATAGTGCTCTGAATTTCGAGCACTATAAGGCGCAAGTCGAGGACTATCATAAAATTTGGCGTGAATATTTTATGAAACCTGTAATGGAACACAGGAATCTCACAAGGGATGAAATGGTCAATGTTCCTCGATTTACTTATGTACCAGAAGAACAATCAGTTGTACTTTCTAGGCTTCTTAAAGATGCCCTTGCACTTATACTCTTTGCTGCCGTCACTTTCGCTTTTGGCTTTAACCGGCTTAAGAATTACTCCCCGGCAAAGCGCTAGATTTTTCAATGCAATCTAATTTTAAATAAGAAATGCATTTGAGAATATTCAAGCCAGTTTTCACGCTCAACCAAAGTTATTCGCCACGCCCTTTTCAATCAGTCAGATAATTCGAGGTTAACATTTGTCAACAGCAGCTCAACAAAAATTACGAGAAGCAGGCCTTAAAATTACTTCCGCCCGAATAAAAGTACTGGAACTGTTTGAGGGCGCAGATATCGGGCAACATCATATGAGCGCCGTAGAAGTATTTAAATTATTTAGAAAATCCGATATAAACATGGGCATATCGACAGTCCATAGAGTTTTAGCTACGCTAGAAACAGCAGGGATTTTGAAGCGTCAAAAATTTAACCTTAATTCAACAGTGTATGAGCTAAACAACACCACGCACCACAACCATATAGTTTGCCAGAAAACCGGGCGCATATACGAGTTCTTCGACGCGGCTATCGAAAATCGCCTGGCAGAACTAGCGCTTGAACACGGCTATGAATTAGAGGATTATTCACTTGTTCTATATGTGAAAGAGAATAACTGACCCGTATTTTTTAGTTCCATTTGTTAACTACTTTCATGTTCGCGTGCCTTTTTTCTTCCAAACGAAGAATATGGCCGGAAGCACAACCAACGTCAATAGAACAGCGCTTATCATTCCGCCAACTGCGGGGGCCGCTATACGGCTCATGACCTCAGAACCCGTTCCAGCGCCATAGAGAGTAGGTAATAGACCAACGATGACGGCGGTAGCTGTCATCACCACCGAACGCACGCACAGGCCGGTTCCCTTGATGATAGACTCTTTTAAATCCCCTTCAGTTAACCGTTTGCTGCCCAATGCTGTGCTATGCCAAGCCTAATTTAGGTAGACTAGTATCCCTGTGCATAGATATTTCAGCGGCCCTATTAGGAAAGTGACATAGAAAAGTACTGCTAGAAACAACCTACGCCGCTGTCAGGTCGAGCCGGAATTACTAATGTTAAAGAAAAGGGCTACCCAAAGGCAGCCCTTTTCTACACTTACACAACGCAAGGAACGTCGTGTTTGTAGCTTGAAATACTCTTGGGAGTTTTTGTCCCGTTAGTACCTACTAACGCTACAAGCGAAGTGTTTGGTGGAGCTAAGCGGGATTGCTCCTCATTTCATTCGTCGTCCCTTCGGGATCGCCCTAAAGGGCGCCCAAACAAAAACCCCCGCACTTACATGCGAGGGTTTGTGTTTGGTGGAGCTAAGCGGGATCGAACCGCTGACCTCAACACTGCCAGTGTTGCGCTCTCCCAGCTGAGCTATAGCCCCTAAATCGATTGAAGGCTGCGCATTCTAAGTATCGCCCCGTTGGGTGTCAAGCATCGCGGGATGCGCAGATCGACTGGTATTCCCTATCCCATTTCTTCAACAGTTTCTTGGAAGCGCCACCGGCGGCATTGAGCGCATGCCTGACCCGAGCCCTGGACATATCCGGGCCGAGTATCACCATGGAATCGAACAGCGGCGGCGCCGAACTGGACCCGGCAATCGCCACAAACAACGGAAACAGGAAGTCCTTGAGCTTCATCTCCATGGCGCCGGCAATCTGGTCGAGTTCCCGGTACAAGACATCCCGCTCCCAGGCGGCGGTTTCATCCAGCCGCCAGGCGCTGAACTGGAGGATTTTTCTAACCGTCTCGTTATCTACGCGGCTATTTTCAAAGCTGGAATTGTCCAGCGTCGGCAGGCCTGACAACAGGAAGCTCAACATGGGCGCCAGATCGGTAAACTTCTCCACCCGCTCTTTCACCAACGGAATCATCTGCAGCAGGTGGTCGCGGTTTAGCGCCCAGTCGGTAACGCGATCGGCGAAGGCGTGCTCATCCAGCTCCTCTCTGATCCAACGGCCATTGAGCCAATCGAGCTTTTCCGTGTCAAATACCGGGCCGCCGAGGTGCACGTGGGAGATATCGAAATTATCCAGCATCTCCCTGAAGCTGAACTTTTCCTCCTCGTTCGGCATCGACCAACCCATGCGGCCCAGGTAGTTAAGCACCGCCTCCGGCAGGTAACCCATATCCCGGTAGTAGTTGATGCTGGTGGGGTTCTTGCGTTTGCTCAGCTTGCTTTTATCCGGGTTTCTCAACAACGGCATATGGCATAGCTCGGGCATCTCCCAACCGAAGTACTGGTAGAGCAGCTGGTGTTTGGGCGCCGAGTTAAGCCACTCTTCACCGCGGATAACATGGCTGATTTTCATCAGGTGGTCGTCAACCACATTGGCGAGGTGATAGGTGGGCATGCCGTCGGCTTTTAACAACACCTGCATATCGATTTGCGACCAGGGTATTTGCACCTCCCCGCGCAGCATATCGCTGAAGGTGCAGGTCCCCCGCTCCGGCACCTTCATCCGTATCACATAGGGCTCGCCGGCATCGAGCCTGGCTTGCACCTCTTCGTCAGTCAGCAGCAGCCCGCGCCCGTCGTATTTGGGCGTCTCACCCCTGGCCATCTGTTCGCGGCGCATTTCGTCCAACTCTTCCGGGGTGGCGAAACAGTAAAACGCATGCCCTTTCGCCACAAGCTCCATGGCGTGGGTTCGGTAGATAGGCATCCGCTCGCTCTGGCGGTACGGACCATAGTCACCGCCGACGTCCGGGCCTTCGTCCCACTCCAGCCCCAACCATTGCAGGGACTGCAAAATCTTCTGCTCCGATTCATAGGTGCTGCGCAGCTGGTCGGTATCCTCAATACGCAACACGAATTCTCCGCCTTTGGCGTGGGCGAAGCACAGGTTAAACAGCGCGATATAGGCGGTGCCCAGGTGGGGGTCGCCAGTGGGCGACGGCGCTATGCGAGTTCGAACGGTCATATATCAATCCGACAGTTATCCAGGCGGCGTATTATACGCACAAGCCGCAATCCTTCCAGCGGCTACCGGACTACTCAGGGGCGCCGAGGAAGTAACCCTGGGCTGCATCCGCGCCCAGGCTGGCCAGCACGTCGAAATCCTCCTGGGTTTCCACGCCCTCCACCCAAATCTGTATTTCGAGGCTTTTCGCCAGATTGCCAAGCATCTGGATATAAAACTGGTTGTCGGGGTTATTCAGCAGGCCCGCGACGAAACTGCGGTGCACCTTGAGATACGCCAGGGACAAGCGGCTCAAATAGGAGAAGGAAGAGGTGTTCAGGCCAAAGTGGTCGATTCCCAGTTTAGAACCCTGCTTGAACAGCAGATTATTCAGCGCCTCAATCTGAGTGACGCTGGTTTGCAGGCTGCGCTCGGAAACCTCAAAATACAAGCGGCTGGCGTTATCGGTGGCTTTTAGGGTGTCATCTAGCCAGGCCATAAACCGCTCGGAACAAATGGATGCCGACGATAAATTGAGAATGAAATCGCTGTCCGAGTCTTGCATTTTCTGGATTGCGGTCTCCACGATCAGCTGCTCCAGCGCCGGCATCAGTCCAAGTTTTTCAGCCGCGGGAAGCACGACGCCGGCGGGCATCAAGCCGTTGTCTGAATGAAATCTGACAAAGGCCTCGGTAGCCAACGGTTTTTTATCCACCACCGAGACCACCGGCTGCAGATGAAGTTCTATCTCGCGCTCCGCTATGCAAGGCTCCAGGTAGTCGCGCCACGCGGCGATGGGCTTGCTGATCACGGGCGGCTCATCCAGCGTGACATCCGCGAACTTGCACCACTGGTTGGCGCCGGCGCTCTGCGCCTTCTTTAGCGCGACATCGGCTTCGCCCAACAGATTCCGCGGTGTTTCCATCGCCTCGCTATGGGTGAAACCCATGGAAAAAACCAGCGGCCACCTATCACTGTGCTGCCAGGTCAGCCGTTTTACCTCATCGAAGGTAGTGGCGGCCAGTTGTTCGGCTTCGGAGATCTCCACATCTGGCAGGAACACGGCAATCTCGGCGCCCTGCCGGCGTGCAACAATGCCGCCCTCCGGTGATTTAATGGCGTCGGTTATGGCCTGGCCAACGCTGGCAAGCACGGCATTGCCTTCTGTGCGACCGGCGTAGTCGTTGATCCCCTGCAAGTCGTCCAGCCTGATGATGAACAACATCCCGGCGCGTGGACCGCCTTCCGGCGTAACGACGCTAGCCAGTTGCGCATCAAACTCCGCGCGGTTGCACAATCCGGTAACAGGGTCGTGCGTCGCTTGCTCCCGCAGCCGCCCGATCAAGGCCACCTGTTCGTTAAACAGGCTCTTCAGCCTGGACGACATCCTATTCATCGCCTGCACTGCTGTTTTCAGCTCGCGAGCGCTGGGCAGCTCGGTTTGCAACTCAAAACGGCCGTCTACTATCGCGTTGGCCTGTGCCTCCAGGCGCTGCAGCGGCCCCACCAGCCAGCGCAACGCCATGCCGGCAAACACACAGACCAAAGCAGTGACCACGGCAAACCAGGTGAGTTGGGTAACCGTGAGTTGCCAGAGTTTCTGGTACGCCTTTGCCGGATGACTCTCCACGGTCAGGGTGCCGAGTTGCGCTGAGCCGGCAATAATTTGCGCGCTAACCTGATAGGCGGGCAACGCTACGGCGTCGACGAACCAATCCGGAGCACCGTTAGTTTTTTGCGGGAAATGCCGTTCCGCGAGGATTTCCCCGGACTGGTCTCGGAAAACCATGCGCTTAAAATAGCCGCTGTCCGAAACAGCATCCAGCACGGCTTGCAGCGTGGCCTGATCATTGCCCGCGGCGGCGTGCGCCATCGAAAAGCCCAGTGAGTTGGCGGTATCCTGAGCGTGTACCTTCATCTGCTCGCCGACCAACCCGCGGTTGTTGTCTACGCTCACTACCGTGTTCACCGCGTAAAGCGTGGCAAAAAGTATCACAACGGCAATAATCAACTGGCGAAGAAGCGTCATGCCAGCTCCCCTGTTTTCTTGTTAAATGCCGGGAGTCTAATTGAATCCAGAGCTTATGTCATGGTGCCATTCGACATGGATATCGCCGGGGATGCGGCTCTTGAACTCACCGTTGTGTCACGCCGCATAATGTGCGCAACATATAGGACGCTCGATAGCGGGCATCGCCCGTCGCCTTATACAAAACATCCAGCACCCCTAGTACGTGGTCGAGGCCAATTTGCCTCGCCCATTCGACCGGGCCCAGCGGGTAATTGACGCCAAATTTCATTGCCGCATCTATGCCCGCTTCATCGGATACCCCATGCATTACTGCTTCAAAGGCTTCGTTGGCAAGCATGGCCACCGTGCGCATAACCACTAAACCCGGCCAGTCTTTAAGGCGCGTGACGGCCTTGCCATTGTTCTGGAGCGTCGCTACAAAACAATCAATTATTTTATCCGGGACCTCGTCAGAGGCAGTGAAGCCGATTCGAGGGGCCTTGCCTGAATCAAGCATCAAGTCGTAAAGAACGGTGGGCATGCCTTCCGCCTCTGCCCGTTCCCGGGCCGGTCGGCCGTCGGTAAGAGAAAACAGCACGCCGTCGAGTTTGACCGGCGCCGCGCTGATCGGCGATTGCTCAAAGCAGCCGGCATTCTCAAGCACAGCTAATGTCGCCGCGCTGGGCCGGCCCGCACCTTCAGAATAATCAAAAAACCCCCGGCCGGACTTACGCCCTAACCAGCCGGCATTGACCAGCTCCAATTGCGTGATTGATGGACGAAACCGCGGGTCCTGGTAATAGGCATCAAAAACGGATTTGGTGACGGAGTAATTCACATCATGGCCTATCATATCCATCAGCGCGAACGGCCCCATTCGAAAACCGCCGCACTGGGTTATCAGGGCGTCGATAGTTGCCGGCGTTGCAACCCGCTCTTCAAAAAGGCGCAGTGCTTCTGCGTAAAACGGTCGCGCGACACGGTTTACAATAAATCCGGGGGTCGAGCTTGCATGAACGGGCACTTTTCCCCAGGCCCCGGCGGTTGCGTAGAGCGTTTGTGCAACGTCATCCGCAGTCGCCAGACCCGACACCACTTCCACCAGTTTCATCACCGGTGCGGGATTAAAAAAATGCATACCGGCAAACCGCTCCGGCCTCGCTAAAGGACTGGCAATCAATGTCACCGAAATGGACGAGGTGTTGGTGGCGAGAATCGCATCGTCTTCGGTAATCTTCTCCAACCGGGCAAACAGATCCCGCTTGACCTGAAGATCCTCCACCACAGCTTCCACCACAAGCCCGGCATCCGCCAGTTCCGACAAGTCATCACAGACCAGGATGCGGCCCATCAGCTGTTCCACATCAGCCTGTGACATTTTCCCCCGTTCAACCAACTTGGCCAGGCCCTTGCCGATGCGCTCCCGCCCGTTAACGGCAGCGCCCTCCCAAGCGTCAAACAGCAATACCGGGTGTCCTGCGGCAGCTGCAACCTGGGCGATCCCAGCACCCATGGTGCCTGCACCGACAACACCGACCACTGTTGAAATTGACAGCGCACTCATCGCCTTGCATTAACTGCCCTGGCGCGCTTTCGCAACTACCGCTCGCCTGGCGGGAGAATAGGCCGCCAGACCGGTCATCTCATAGATAGCCATGCTGACGTCGTAGTGCCGCGCCAAATCACCGCGCGCGACGCGCTCGATAGGACCGTCGGCATATCCAAGCCCCAATCGGCATGTCATATCCATGGCTTCTGCCGTCGCCAAACCCTCGTCAAGAAATCGCAGTGCGGCGTTGTACTTCGGCCGTACTAAACGGTCGACAATGCGTCCCGGCTGGTCGGCACAAACCGCCACGTCAAAACCGGCAACCTCAAATAATGCCTTCGCAGCGGCGACGGCGTCGGCCGAGGTATTGGGCTGCCGCACAATTTCGATAAGGTTCGAAGGGGCGTCATTGCCGTTGCGATAGCGGGCGAAACCAACCGCGTTGGAGCCTTCGTTACCTTCTTTTTCGCCCGTGTGCACCCCCAGGCATTCGGTATCCAGTTCTATCAATAATGCCGTCTTGGACGGATCCGGTTGATAACCACCACCAAGATAAATCACCACATCGGCGCTGTTCGCGCCACTATTCAGGAAGGGGTCGCCTTCGGGAAAGGAGCGACTTTCACCTGAACGAACCAGCTGATACGCCGGCGCTTCGCCGGCTTTTTCGGTATCGACACTGCGCCCCGCCAATAAACCCTTACCGGACTTGTTGCCTAGATGGCCGGCAGCCACCATGCGCCGCAATAGCGGTGGGGCTGACGCGCGAACATCAAGGGTCACAGGGTAGAATGCCTCGCACAGACGCACCTGGGTGTCGTACCCAACTAAATCCAGAAGCGTGCAGGGTCCCATTTTATAACCCAGGCCGGATCTGATGGCCAAGTCGATATCTTCAGGGCTCGCCAAACCGGCTTCGATGGCTCGAATAGCATCATTGTTATACGGCACCAATAGCGCATTCAGGATAAAACCCGGCTTGTCCTGCGTCTCTACCGGCAATTGTCCGGCGGCCTGGGTCCACGCCCATGCCGCCTGAAAAATATCGTCAGAGGTATTAATGCCCCGCGACATTTCGATCAACTTCATCAACTGGGCCGGCAGGCAAAAATGCATGCCCACTACCTTGTCCTCACGACCGCAACCGGAAGCTATCTCGGTGATGGACAGGGTCGACGTATTTGAGGCAAAAATGGTTTTGTCGGCACAAATTCCGTTGAGGTCTGCAAACAATTTTTGTTTTACCTCAAGGTTTTCGAAAACCGCTTCAATGACCAAATCACAATCAGCCAGGTCGTCCAGGGAGGTGGTATCCGCCATTCTTGCAAGCGCCGCGTCGCGATCTTCCGCGCTCATTTTGCCGCGCTCAACCGATTTGCCAAAGAATTTTTCAGCCTGCTCCCGAGACCGCGCCAAACCCTCGGCGGACGTATCGAAACAAACCGTTTGAAAACCCGCCCGCGCAGCAACCAAAGCAATGCCTGCGCCCATGGTTCCACCGGCGCCGCAGACCGCCACCTTGTGTATTTCCGTTGTCATTTAGTTCTGAAACTCCGTCCAATCAATTGTCGATGAATCTGGTTTGTACCCTCCCAGATTTGGGTAATTTTTGCGTCGCGCATTAATCGTTCCGCGCGGTAATCGCGACAGTAACCATAGCCGCCATAAAACTGCACACATTCGGTGGCCATCTTCATCGCCAGGTCAGACGCGCGCAGCTTGGCAAGTGATGCCTCCATACCGAAATTGCTGGAGCCGCCATCCACCAGTTCGGCGACATAATCGATCCAGCGCTCCACCATTGCCAATTCTCCGGCCAGATCAGCCAAGGTAAATTGATTGCCCTGGAAATCCAAGATCGCTCGGCCCGATTGCACACGTTCGTTGCTATAGGCAACCATGTCTTTAAATGCGGCTCTGGCAATTCCACGGGCGTGCGCGGCTACGGAAGGGCGCGATTTATTCAAAGACGCGAGCAGTATTTTGAGTCCGTCGCCGGGCTCCCCGATCAGGTTTGCCCTGGGTACCCGGATATTCTCAAACGACAGTGCGCAGGTAGAAGAACCACTGTGCCCCATTTTCTTTTCTTTACCGATAACATTAAATCCCGGCATGCCCTTTTCCAGGATAAGCACCGAAATGGCTTTTTTTGCATCATCTATTTCCGACCACTTGCCGAATAGCAGAATGCGATCGGCCACATCGCCATTGGTAATAAAAACTTTGGAACCCGTGACGATGATATCCTCGCCATCCGGCCTAAATTTGGTCTTCATGCCGGTAGCGTCGGAACCGGCGGTGGGTTCGGTAATGGCCAGTGCACCGAGGCCGCCTTCGGCAATCTTCGGTAGCAGGCGTGCGCGCTGCTCATCGGAACCAAAATCGATTAGCGGCTTCATGCCGTGAAAGTTTGTGGCATAGATGATGCCGGTAGAAGCACACGCCTCGGAGATAATTGAAACAATTTCCAGGTAAAGCTTGTAGGACATCGGCATACCGCCGAACTGTTCAGGGATAAAGACTGTGTTCAGGCCAAGCTCGTTGATTGCCTTCACATTGTGCCAGGGAAACTCGCCCGTTGCGTCAGTCCTTTCCGCATTGGGTGCGATAACCTCATCAGCCATGCGCCGGACCTGATCAAGAATCAGGCGTTGCTCATGGTTCCAATGTCGCGCGCGGTCAATCTGCTCAAACAGGTTCATTAATGATTCATCCCCTGCCCGCCATCCATATAGATGGTTTCGCCGGTTAAAAAGTTGATTTTCTCGCAGAAAATGGCCGCCACCAGGCGGGCGACTTCATCGGCTGTACCGGCCCGCTGCACGGGTACTCGCCCTCTGAGCCATGCTTGGGTTTTCTCGCGAGAGAGGAAGTCACGGTTAAGATCCGTTTCGATGTAGCCGGGCGCCACGTTGACAACGCTGATACCGTCTTTGCCCCATTCGACCGCCATACAGCGTGTCATTGCCGCAACCGCAGCCTTGGATGCACAATACGCCAGGTTATCCGGAACACCGAGCTTGTCGAAAAACGAACCAATGTTGACAACAGTGCCGCCGTTTTCCTTCAGGTACGGATAAACCTCGCGGGCGGCAACCATCACCGCGGTGGCATTAAGCCGCATGACTTTATCGTAGTCGGAGGTTTGCAAGCCGGCCGCCGAACCCGGAATATGCAGCCCCGCGTTATTGACCAACCCTGCAATCGGACCATTGGCCGCAATCTTGCCAAAGGTTTCCCTTACCGAATCCTCATTGGTCATATCGCAGCAATATCCCGTTCCAGCAGGTGCGCCGCCTGAACGGGAAACGCAAACCACCGGATAACCCCGCTTATCGAACTCGGCGGCTATCGCCGCACCGATACCCTTGCTTGCGCCGGTTACAATAATCTGCGATTTATCCATCTTTGAATTCCGCTTTTCTTTTTTCCTGGAAGGCCGCCATGCCCTCTTCTGCGTCTGCGGTACAATAAGCGAGCGTTGACAAATCCGCTTCAACCCGCAGGCCTTCAGCCAACGACAGGTCGCCCGCGCGCTGCACGGCGCGGCGGGCCAATTCCAGTACCGGCAGGCTATAGCCGGTGAAACCAGCGGCAAATTTAAGCCCGGCCGCTACAATGTCACCTTCGACCACGGCATTGACAAGGCCCATTTGTTCGGCGGCTGCAGCGTCAACCGTCTTGCCGGTCAAAATCATTTCCAACGCCCGGGACTCACCCACTATGCGGGGTAGGCGCTGGGTGCCTCCGTAACCCGGGATCAAACCCAGTTTGACTTCCGGCAAACCGAATTTCGCATTGACCGACGCCAGGCGGAAGCTGCAGGCCAGCGCCAGCTCCAGACCGCCGCCAAAGGCATAGCCGTTGACCAGCGCAACGGAGGCCACCGGCAGAGTGTCCAGCTTTGCAAACACCGACTGGCCCAACTCCGCGCCCCTTTTTTGGTCGACCAAAGAACGGTTTCGCAATTCCTTGATATCCGCACCGGCACAGAAAGCCTTGTCTCCCGCACCGGTAAACAGCAACGCGCGCACATCTTTCCGCGTTGCAACTTCATCAATTGCCGCGCCTATGTCGCGCAAGATTTGGAATGACAACGCATTTAGCGCCTCGGGGCGATTGAGCGTAATAACGGCGCAATCACCATTTTGTGTAAGCTCGACGGCCATTAACAGTCTCCGTTATTTCTCCAGGTAGCGCACCGGCTGAGGAGAAAGTTCCCCACAGGCCACCATGGTTTCTAAATCACGCTTTAATATCTTGCCACTCGCGGTGAGAGGAAATGATTCCACCGAGATAAACCACTCAGGCATGTCAAATTTTGACAACCCCTCTGCCGCGAGATGGTCGAGCATTTCCTCCGCTGATACACTGCCGATTACCGCAAGACAGACCTTTTCTCCAAGACGCTCGTCCGCTTTGGCAAACGCCGCTGCTTTTTCAACCCCGCCATGGGTCAGCGCCAGCGCCTCGATCCGCGAAGGATAGATATTGTGGCCGCCTCGAATAATCAGGTCTTTTAATCGCCCTTCAATTCGCAAGTTGCCCTCCGCATCGAATGATCCGAGATCTCCCGATAGGAACCAGCCTGTCTTGTTGAAGCTTTTCTCGGTGGCCTGCTGATTGCCAAAATATCCCAGCATCAACACCGCACCGCGCCCGGCGATCTGACCTGTTTTACCATCCGTAAGCGGCCGGTCGTCATCTTCGGGGTCGAAGATGCGGACTTCATAACCGGGGCCGCCGCGGCCGCAGGTTGCTATCCAGGTCTCGGGGGAATCGTCGGGATGCGTGTATTGATGGGATGAACATTCGGTCATCCCGTAAACATTCTGTGGTGTGATCCCCTGCTTGACAAACGCTTCCGCCACAACGGCGGGAATAGGCGAGCCTGCCATGTAAAAGATTTCGACCTTTCCAATCCGGTCAATTCCAAGCGACTTTTGCTGCTGCAAGATGTCCATCGCATGGGTTGGCACGCCGAGCACATAGGTCGCCTCGGTATCGACGATCCAGTCCAGGCTGCTGACGCCGTCAGCTGGGTCATCCGTTACCAACCGACACCCCGCCACCAGCCACTGCCCGACGGCAACCCAGGCGATGTGGTGTGAAAGTGGACTGAGCGTCAAAATGACTGTCTCCGGCCCCAGGGACCAGTCCGTGACAAGATCACGGGCATTGGCCAGCAGCGTATTGCACGAATGCATAACGCATTTCGGCGCGCCGGTGGTGCCGGAGGTAAAGGCCAGGTAGGCCACGCTGTCCGGATTTGCATGCACCTCCCGGTCCTGGCTGATGATATGTTTCGGAAACGATTCGGGCGTGTATACTTTTTTCAAAAACGCCAGGCCACTTAACATCTCGTCAAAGTCTTGCGCCTCCCGGTCGGCTCCCCAACCATCCTCGGTTACCAGAACGGCGGTCTGCAATCGCTCCAGCAGTTCTACAATCTCGGCACAGGTGTAGCTTTTGTGAAGCGAGGGGTTACAGGCATATCCTTCGCGGGAACAGGCGAGAAAGGCGATAACGGCCTCAGCTTTGTTCGACATCCAGATCGACACGCGATCACCGGCCACCAGGCCTTCCGAAGCCAGGTCATCCGCCATTGCGTCAACGCGTGCTTTTAACTCCTGCCAACTGAGGTTTTGTCGCCCATCCCGCAGCGCGGACGATACCGGACTTCTGGCTTCGTTCCGAGCCAGCAGGCTGTAAAACGTATCGCCGGTCCAGAGACCCGCTTCATAATAAGCCGACGTTCGCAACGGATCATGCAATGTGAGAAATGGCCGCATGCTACATGCTCACTGTCCAAATTTGGACGGATCCGGCTTAGCGCGCTCGTTAAAGCTCTTGTTCAATTCCCTATGCTCTTCAGTGCCCAGGTACTGGCTAAGGAGCAAATCGTGGGAAACTCTGGATAAGCCCCCAACACCGCCATGCCGGGCGTTGAACGCAGCTTTGATTGACGCCAGGGCAAAGGCACCGCGGTCGGCAATTTCAAGCGCAAATTCCCGTGTTTTTTCCGCCAATTGCTCATCCGGTACGACACGGTTGATCAGGCCAATTTCCTTGGCTTCGCTGGCACTCATTTTGGGATTGGCGTACCAGATTTCCTTAGCGCGCTTTTTGCCGACCAGGTCTTCCAAATACCAGGTGCCATAGCCGGCGTCAAATGAACCCATCATCGGGCCCACCTGACGAAAAATTGCGCTTTCCTTGGCGATAGTCACGTCACAAACCATTTGCAGCACATTACCGCCACCGACCGCAAAGCCATTGACGCTTGCAATAACGGGCTTCTGCAACTTATCAATGGCTTCATACATTTCCAAAGTGGGTAAAACCCCGGCGTACAGCTTGGTTTTCTCCATGCCATCCTTCTGGCCGCCGATACAGAAGAACTTGTCGCCCGCGCCGGTCAATACCACAACCCTTGTGCGAGTTTCACGGCGGATCGCCTCAATGCAGTCCCGAATTTCATGGCACATGGTTTCGGTAAACATGTTGCCGTTGTCCGGGCGGTTAATTGTGATGGTCCCGATCGGACCCTCTTCCTGGTACAGAATTTCGCTGAAGCTCATATGTCCCTCTTGGAAAGTGGTAATGTTAATCGCCGGTGCCCGGGTCAACGTCGGCTTCGCCCGTCATGGCGGAGGGCTGACCCAGAAATTCGCTGCTGTGTTCTCCCAGGTTGGGCGGCGCTGAACGGGGAATACAGGGTTGCCCGTCGATATGAATCCCGAGACCGACCTGGGGAACGACCCGCTCGCCCGTTACCAGTGAAAAGAACAACCCTCTATCCTGTAACGCTTTATCCGCAACAACTTCATCGACACGATAGATCGGACCGGCAGGTATGCGCGCTTGGGCAAATAGCTTCAACCATTGGTCCCGTCCGCGCGTGACCAGAATCGACTGAATGTGATCGACAATGACCTTGCGATAATTACGCCTGGAGGCATTGGTTTTAAAGTCCGGGTTGTCAGCATAGCCGGCCTCGCCAAGCGCCTTCCAGAAACGCTGCCATATGGCGTCCGACCCAAGCCCCAACGTGAGAGGATGATCGGCCGTATCAAATGCCTGGTAAATCGCAATCACGCTATCTGTGCCACCCGACCGCGTGGGCACTTCTCCGGAACCCATGTAGGAAGATATCCTGCATGATAGAAACCGGGTCATGCTCTCCACCAGGCTCACGTCAACTAACCGGCCCCTACCGGACCGCTGCCTGTCAAATAACGCGGCCATGGTAGCCATTGCAGCATCCTGACCGGCCAGCATATCCGCCGCGGGGGCACCAATTTTTTGGGGGGCGCTATCTGCCGCGCCGGTGACATCCATAATGCCCGAGTAGCCTTCAGCGATCAGATCGTAGCAAGTGAGATCCCCCCTTGCCCCACTGAGGCCAAAGCCGGAAATGGATGTAAATACCACGTCTTCGCGAATCGCCTTCATTGATTCATAGTCTAGGCCTAGCTTGCGCTGAACGTTGAGCGGCTGATTGGTAACCACGACATCGGCGGTTGCTAAAAGCCTGTTGATTTCAGCTTTTCCCGCGGGCGTTGTCAAATCTACAACGACGCTTTTTTTGTTTCGATTTACGGCGCTAAACCAAAGCGCCTGATCGTTTAAGAACGGCGGCCCCCAATGGCGGGCATCGTCACCCTCAGGGCGTTCTATCTTTATTATCTCCGCACCAAAATCAGATAGTAGCATCGTAGCATAGGGACCGGCGACCGATGTCGTCAGGTCCAGTACCCGGATACCTGAAATTAATGAGAACGCACCACCGGCATTAACCTGCGGCAGCCCGGCATAGGGGAGTTCCAAGTCGTGCTCTTCCTGATGTGACCCTTTAGGACTCATAGCAACCAGTTACTTATTCCTGTGGAGGTACGATTTTTTAGTTCAGCAAATTCTGTGCCACCAAAAGCCTCACTAAGAACCGGTTGAATACCGGTGTTTTACTGGAAATCATCTTTACAAAACTGAATTGTGTTTTCGGGATGTTCAGATTATCCGCCCGGAACGTCCGCGAAGAAGACACTTGCGAAACTCAAGGGGCGTGAATTTGCACTGGTGCGAAAATTGCGTAGCAATTTGTAGCCAAACACACATGAGGACAGTGCTTATGGGAGAAAACATCAGGTTAACAGCTTCTGACGGCTTTGAGCTGGGGGGCTATATATCCCGCCCAACAGGTGTTACAAAAGGCGCCATTGTGGTTGTTCAGGAAATTTTTGGTGTAAATCAGCATATCCGCGAAGTCACAGATCGCTTTGCCGACGCAGGCTATGTTGCCGTGGCGCCCTCTATCTTTGACCGACAGCAGCGGGATTTTCAGTGCGGCTACGAAGGAGAAAAGGTTGATATCGCTCGGGGATTTATGGCCAACGGTAACTTTGATGACTATATGCGAGACGCAGCCGCCGCAAGAGACATGCTGAACGGCAACAAACCCATCGCGGTCACCGGATTCTGCCTGGGCGGCTCGGTTGCTTTCGCCGCTGCAACCCGGTTGGACGGGTTTGCCTGCGCAATAGGCTACTATGGCGGCAAAATAATGGAAATGCGCAACGAGACGCCCCGCTGCCCGCTATTGCTGCATTTCGGCGAGCAAGACCACTCTATCCCAATGGATCACGTCAACGCCATTCGCGAGGCGCAACCGAATGCAGACATCCGGACCTATGATGCTCAGCACGGTTTCAACTGTGATCACCGAGCAAGCTACTCGGAGGAGCATGCCAAAATCGCTTGGCAAAGAACCCTGGCCTTTATGGCGAAACACATGAACGCATAGTCAACAACTGGGCCAGCGCAGCGCCCCGCCGAGCCGCATGGCTTGATCAAGGGTTTGATCCGGGAACGCCAGCGTCACTTGCTTTGCGGCTCGCACGGCGAGAGGCGCGTGACCGGCGATGCGTCTGGCGATTTTCAGCGCCGCATTTCGCAATTGCTCGCCGGGCACGACACGGCTGACCAGACCGCAGCGCAGCGCGGTATGGGCGTCGATGCGATCACCGGTCAGCAACAATTCCATGGCCATGGATTGGGGAATCGCCCGAGCGAGTCGTTGCGGGCCTGCGCCTCCAGGAAAAAAACCCCGCGCGATTTCCGGCAGACCAAACTGCGCCTCGGGGGAGCAAATTCTGATGTCACACATCAGTGATATTTCAAAACCACCGCCCAGGGCGTAACCGTCGACAGCGGCAATCAGCGGTTTCTCAACGGTCATGGTTGACCAACGATCGGAGGGGTTGGCGTTAATCAACGCCGCCGGCGTTCTATCAAAATTGCGGCCATCGTCACCCGCTGCCCGCTCCTTGAGATCGACACCGGCACAAAAAGCGCCTCCTGCGCCGTTAATCACAGCGGCGCGAATATCACTGTCCCGCCTCACGCTATTGAGACAATCCATAAACGCACGGAACATCGCGCCGCTCATCGCATTGCGCTTTGCCGGGCGATTCAATGTAATCACCGCCACATGCTCGCTAACATCAAACAACAAAGTGTCCGTGCTCAAGATATTCTCTATTTCGTCAGCAATGGTAGTCGTTATTAATGACTAACCCGAACGTTGGTAAGCCGGCATTGCTTGCCAGGACGCGCTGTGAATACGTCCTTGTAAGCTCGACGTCGGCATCCCTGCCGACGACGGTCCCGGCAAGCAATGCCGGCTTACCCGTGAGATTTCAGTCCGTACAGGTCGAACGCCGCTTCTGCGGAGATCAAACCCTCCCGCAGCTCTTCCGCCACCAGCTCCCGGTCGCGCTCCCCGGGAGCACCGTAACCACCACCCCCTGCAGTACGGTAGCTGATGCGATCACCGGCATTTAGCAGAAAAGATTTACCCCAGGTGATCGGCTCGCCGTTAAGTATGGCCGACGCCAACGAACCCTCGCCGCCGCCGGAAACACCTTTCGCCACCGTTGAGAAGCGGCCCGCGGTGAGAAATTCCACTACAGGTCCGTCCGGGGCCATATCGTCATCCGGCACTCGCAGCGCGAACTCCTGCCCGAGCCCGCCGCGGTAGCGACCCGCACCACCGGAGTCCTGCAGATATTCACGGCGCTCGACAATAAGCGGGCTATCGGATTCCAGCAATTCAACCGGGGTGTTGTTGACATTGGCCGGAAAGGTTAAGCAGGAGACGCCGTCGGAGGAGCTTCGCGCGCCTATGCCGCCGGAAAACATCGGGCCGACCATAAACGGACGGCCGTCGTGACGCGTTCCCGCCAGTGTCAACCACCAGGTTGGCAGGGAACCGCTTTCGGCAATCACTTTTTCCGGGACAACTTCCGCAAGCGCCTCGTAAACCAGCGAGGGAATAAAATGGCCAACCGTGTTACGCGCAATCACCGCTGCGGGCCGCTTTGCATTGACAATGGAGCCTTCCGGCGCTTTCACCGTAAAGGGTTTGGTAGAACCGTGATTGTTTGGCAGGAATGGCGCGGTCACTGACTTCAAGGCGAACAGGCAATAGGCAATGGTGAAATTCAATACACAGTTGATTCCGCGATCGATCTGCGGGTCGGAACCCTCAAAATCCGCGGTAACGCTGCCACCGTCCACGGTCAACGCCAGCTTAACCAAAACCGTCCGGTCACCGTCGCCGGTTTCAATCGGGTATTCGGACCTGTACACGCCGTCGGGAATCTCCTCAATCGACTTGCGTAACGCAACTTCAGTGCGCTCAAAAATAGCGTCGGCGATAGGCTCCAGGCTGTCCCAGCCAAATTCATCGAGAAATGCCCGGATGCGGCTGCCGGTAAACTGAACGGTATTAACCTGCGAGCGAATATCGTTGACTAACAACTCCGGCATACGGGAGTTGGCGCTCATAACGCCTATCAGGTCTTCGTTAAATTGGCCGGCGCGGCACAACATCGACGGCGGAATTTGCAGACCTTCTTCAAAGATCTCGCGGTTATCGACGCCCAGACGACCGCCGATATCCTGATGGTGAAAAACACAGGCGGCGAAAGCGACCAGTTTGCCGTGGTGGAAGACTGGCGCCGCGACCATGACATCAGGCAGATGGCCGCAAACAAGCCACGGATCGTTAGTAATAATCACGTCCCCTTCGACCAGTGATTGAAACGGGAAATAGTCGTTTATGGCGCGAATAGCCGCCGTCATGCCGCCCAGCAATCCCGGTGTCACAAAGCCGGGCTGCGACATCAGGTAGCCGCGAGCATCATAAAAGGCACAGGAATAATCATGAGAGTCGCGAATAATGCTGGAGAAGGCCGTGCGCATAACGCTGGCGTCGGCCTCGTCGGCGATCGATTTCAGGCGCGACCAGGCGCGTTCCAGTGTCAGCGCGTCGAATGTTTGGCTCATGGTGTCACTCCTTCTTCGGGAAGTCGAATTCTCAATAAACCCTGCTCATCCACCCAGGCCGTCGCCCCCGACCCGACAACCACCGTAGATTCGCGCTCCTCGAAGATAGCGGGGCCTTCCAAGGTCAGCCCGGTGGGGACCGAGTAGCGGTCGTAAACCCGATGTTCAACGTACCCATCCGCGATTGGGCACCATGCCTGCCTCGCTGTTTTTCTGTAGTCACTCCCGGTGCCGGCGCGCGGCACTATCGGGCTCGGTGGTATCGGTCCACTGGCAATGATTCTGAGGTTGACTATTTCAAAGGCGTTGCCTTCGAATGAGCGGCCAAAGAGTTCCTCATAGGTGGCCTGGAACAGCTCGGCCAAGGCACTCATGCCCTGCGAATCAACAGCCCCTCGCGGAAGCACAACGTTAATTTCGTATCCCTGCCCCACGTAACGCACATCGAGGGACCTGACAAATTCGGGCTCTTTGGTTTGTCCGGCTTCTTTCATAACCCCACGCGCATCCGCCTCAAGGCCACGGAACAGCGATTCCACTTCCGATAAATCAGCATCCGGCAGCGGTACTTTGTGGGTGCGAACCAAATCGTAGGATATCGGCGCCACCAAAAAGCCCAACGCCGAACCCACGCCTACCGCAACCGGAATAATGATTTCCCGCACACCCAGCTTGGCGGCCAATCCGTAGCAATGTACCGGACCGGCGCCGCCGGATGCCACCAGTGCGAGTTCGGTCGGATCAACGCCGCGCTCTGCCGCATACATCCTGGTAGCGGCGGCCATACTTTCGTTGGCGGAATCATGAATACCGAAGGCCGCCCGGGCGACGTCCAATCCCAGCGGCTGGCCGACTTTAGCCTCAATTGCAGCTTGAGCGGCGTCAACATCCAGCTTCATTTCACCGCCGAGAAAGAAATTCGGGTCAAGGTAACCCAATACCAGGTCGGCGTCAGTAACCGTCGGGTTTTCACCCCCAAGCCCGTAACAGGCCGGGCCTGGCTCCGAACCGGCGCTGCGCGGACCCACCTGCAGCAATTCAAGATCGTTGATGCCGGCGATACTGCCGCCGCCGGTACCTATTTCCAGCAGATCGACACAGGGCACCTTGATCGGCAGACCACTGCCGACTTTAAAACGCTGGGTGCGAGCCACTTCATAGACGCTGGTGCGCGGCAGCGTGTCTCCCTCCATAATACAAATTTTTGCCGTGGTGCCACCCATATCAAAGGCAAAAGCGTCCTTCATTCCGCACAGAGCCTTGACATGCTGGGCCAGAATCACCCCGCCCACCGGCCCGGACTCAATCAGCCGAACCGGATTGCGACTCGCGGTGTCAATCGAAGTGACACCGCCGCTGGACAGCATCACCAGCAACTGGCCGGCCAACCCATTGTCATTCATTCGCTCTTTCAAGCTGGTCAAATAGCTGGTCATCAAGGGTTTACAGTAGGCGTTTACCACCGTTGTCGAGGTACGCGTATACTCGTTTATTTCCGGCAACACTTCAGACGACAGAGAGATATTCACGCCGGGCAGGGCTTCCTCAAACATCACGCGTAACTGTTGTTCATGTTGCGGATTGGTATAGGAGTGAAGCAGACAAATCGCTACGGATTCCACATCCTCTGATTTGAGTTCGGCCGCAAGCTTCTTTATCTGCGCCTGATCGAGTTCGCGTATGACTTTGCCGTCACTGCGGATTCGCTCATTAACTCCCAGTCGCAATCGTCGCGGCACCAGGGGTTCAGGATATTGCTGTTGCAAATCGTACAGGTCATAGCGACGCTCCGTTCCTATCGCCAGAACGTCCCGAAAACCCTCGGTTGTCAATAAAGCCGTTTTAGCGCCTCTGCGCTCCAACACGGCGTTTATGACCAAGGTTGTACCGTGAAATACCTGCCCTGTTTGTGTTAAAAACCCCGGGGCGTCTTCGTCGAGCAAACGCACACCCTCCATGACCCCATCAGAAGGGTCCCTGGGCGTGGTGAGGCACTTTTCAACCCGCAGCGTCCCCGTGTCCTCATCAAATACCACGAAATCAGTAAAGGTGCCGCCGATATCGCAACCCATACGCATGTTCGAACTCACTTAGTCTGTCTCCTGTAATTACTAATTGGCTGCATCCAGCTCTTATCCATCAACGCGCAAGAAGCATACCAAGCGGAACAGCGGGGTCACTCGACGTAAAACCGCTCAATGATCGGGATCTATGTCCAAGGGACAAACATTGCCTATGAAAATTGTCTACACCGGGCACATAATCAAGCCGGGTTGTCGCCGGTTCCTTTGTCCAATGGTCCCAACACTTCCTCGTTGTGCTCGCCAAGGCGGGGCGGCATGCGATGAATTGCCGTGGGAGACCTGGAGAACTTAATCGGCGTTGCCAACAGTTTTACCGGCCCTTCCGTGGGGTGTTGCATATCCCTGAAAAACCCCACCTCAGTCAGATGCGTATCGGTAAATAAATCCTGCATCTGATTCATCGGCATACCCGGCAGATCGGCCTCAGCCATTACGGCTACCCACTCCGCAGTCGTCTTGCCCGCAAAAATCTCGCCGACCACCGACCACAGCTCATCGGAATTAATTGACCTGGCTTTATTGGTGGCAAACCTGGGATCTTCGATAAGTTCCGGACGGCCCCCTGCACGGAAAAAGGCTTTAAACTGCCGTTCACCCGAGAAGACAGTGCAGATATAGCCGTCTTTGGTTTTGAACGGCTTGCGGCTGGGCGTCAGGTAACGGGGATAACCCAGCTCCCCGTCAGGCTGATAAGTGCGATCCCACATATTGGAGGGCATGTAAAAAGCCAGCCCTGTTTCCAACATCGGCACTTCAATTTGCTGGCCTTCGCCGGTGCGCTCACGATGCAGCAATGCAGCGATGATACTTTTGGCGGCGAATACGCCGGCAATCGTATCCATCATCGCGAAAGCCGCATAGGCGGGCTCGCCGCTGGCTTTGCCCTGCAACGCCGTATAGGCTGAAACTCCCTGAATCACGTCCTCAAAGGCCGGACGACCGCCATAAGGCCCATCGGAATTAAAGCCGACGATCTGGCAGTAAATAATATCCCCGCGAATCTTGATCAGATCCTGATAGGAAACACCGAGGCGGGCCATCGCCTCCGGCCGCATATTGTGAAACAACACGTCCGCTGAATCGACTAACGCATAGAACTTTTCCCGGTCGGCCGGATCCTTTAAGTTCATGGTAATACTGCGCTTGTTGCGGTTCAGGTTCATGAAGCCCGGGCCCATATTTTGCGAGGGACTGGTGCCCTTCTCTCGAGTTTCATCCCCTCTGGGCGGCTCCACCTTAATGACATCGGCGCCCAGATCTCCCAGTAGCTGACTTCCGTAAGGTCCCGAAATAAAAGCGGTTAAATCGAGTATGCGATATCCGTCAAGTGGCCCTTTCATCTATAACCTCTTACTATCTATGCCCATCTTTATGAATTAATCCGGTATCCCGGCACAACAAGTTTTTCCGTCAATAACGTGACCGTGTCTGCATCGGTTAAGCCATCGACGGCCGCTGCTATAGCGTCAATATCCACCGATGGAGCGACCATCGCCAACAGCGCCCGGGCTTTGGCCAAAATGCGCTGTCTGTCGAGAGGTCGCGCGGGCGAGCCCAACGCCTCTATCACCTTAGCTTCCCGCACATCACCGCTCTCAAGGCGCAATACCACCCGGGCCGACATGCGACCGGGCGCTTGCTGTTCTAAATTTTCATCGCGGTGCGCCGTGACCTTGTCAATCACCCTGAGAATTTTCGCGTCGCGGTGATACGCTTCTTCATAGGCGTCAAATCGGTTGGGGCCGTAGGCAAGCGTCGCGCCCGCAATATACGGCATCGAATATTGCGCGGCCATTACGGATTCCGGCCTGCGCATCTGATGTTTGGTAATCGAATTCTGTGGGGTATGCACTTCGATCGCCGCAATGTTGTCGAGCGACAAACTGAACCCCCCGGTCGCCTGCTCCAAAGCGTCTATAAGCGAATGAAATTTCCGGCAGCAGGCGTAGGGTTTCAGGCTCATCTGGTGAATCTCCAGCGGCGTTCCCTTTGCCTTGAAAAGCCGCTCCGGATCAGTGTCAGCGCCATAGAGATGCAAAAACCCGAATTCACCTTCAAAGGCGCGCACCGGCGCGGTCATCCCCAGGGATGCTAGTTGGGCCGCAACAATACCGTTATGCGCCGGGATACCGCCATGCATACGTTTGACCATGGTGCCCTCAGGCTCGAAAGCAAACTGGGATGCGCCACCGGTCATGGACAGCGCCAGCCCCCATGCTCGAGCCATCGCGTTTGCATCAAGCCCCATCAGCTTGGCCGCCGCGGTGGCCGCGGCGAAGGTTCCGTATAGGCAAGTGACGTGGAAACCCCGGTCAACCAAATCGCGAGAATGTGCAGCCAGCCCCAGCCGGGTCATTACCTCATATCCGGCGGCCATAGCAGACAGGGCTTCACGGCCACTCGATCCCTGTTCGGTTGCCACCGCCAGGGCTGCGCTTATCACTACCGCGCCCGGGTGTGTCAAGGACAATTCGTGGGTGTCATCGACTTCATAGCCATGCGCTGAGGTGCCGTTTACCAGCCCGGCGGTGGCGGCACCCGCTGTTTGACCGCTGCCTATCAGACGAACATCGCCATGGGCGCCGTGCCGGGATGCCCAGCAAGTCAGTTTTTGCCCCCAGGGTTGCATTGACCCACACAATGCCACCGCAGCATAATCGAGCAACAGGTTCTGTAATTGCGCCAGGTCATCAGGCGACAGGGCGTCGGCGTTAAGCGCAACCATTTCCTCCGCCAGCGACAAGCTGCTGATAGCGACATCATTCATTCTACTCTCCTGATTTGGTAAACCCGGCACGGTCAAACGCCTCGACTTTTGAAATGCTACTGATTAGTGTTTTGTGTCTGACCAACCCTGCCGCTCCCACGGATATCCCTTGTCTTTCAATTCCTGCTGATAATGCGCTTGCAGCGCTTTGATGTCTGCAAGAATACGTTGTCCGTCCAGGCCGCGCTCGGCCATATCAGCCAGCCATCCCTCTATAATCGGTTGTGCGGCCTCCACAAACTTGCTGTGTTCCTCCGGCGCCAGTTGATTGATTTCCATCTTGTAACCGTCGATGCCTGCCACCAAATCAGTACGCGCTGATTTCATTTCTTCAATAGAAAATCGCGCATAGACATCCATGTAATCCTGACTGGTTTGTACCATTATCTCCTGCAAGTCCCCGGGCATAGATTCGAAAAGATCCCGATTAATACAGATACCGTAGCCCAGGGTTTGCCCCATGTTGACTTCAGCCAAATACCTGGCTACTTCGTAGAGCTTATATGTCTTTACTAGCGGTATGTAATGAAGCGTCGCGTCGACAGTTCCGCGTTCAAGTGCGGGGTAGCTCTCTGTACCATCAACCGTAACAGGAACAGCACCCAGAGATTTCAACAGGGTCGTCCAGCCACCGGCGGTATTAATTTTCATACCCCTTATATCCTCAGCTTTGACAATTGGCTTTTTTGCGCTCAATAATTGCACCGGCCCGGTGCTGTTGTTAGCCAGAATTTTGATATTATTTCTCTCGATTTCCTCGACCATTTCCGGAATCTGGTTGAGCGCAGCCATCATGGTGCGCATCCCAACCCAGGTATCCGTGAACATAAACGGGGTATTGGAAACCATCCAAATGGGCAAATCGGCCGGATTAAAAAGCCCGACTATTGTTCCCGCGTCAGCCATTCCGGCACCCGTTGCACGGAGTACTTCGGGCCCCCTTACCAACGACCCTCCCCAGAAAATTTCTACCGATATGCGCCCTTGCGAACGCCTTTGAAGCTCTTGCGCCCACCACTTTAACGCCTTGCTGCGAGGCCCGCGAGACGCGGCAGTCTCGGCAAATAAAATATTAAACTCGGCCGGTTGGTTGACGCCGAATTGACCCTGCTGCGGCTGAATCGCAAGGTAAGTAAACCAAATACCACAACCTAGAAGACCTACAAAACAAACCAGGCTGGTTACCCTCATATTCACCTGTTTACACGCCTGCTGGGTTTCATCCGGCTGAGTATGCCGGATTCAAAATTGGAGTCCATGTTGCGCTATACCTACATACCTATTTTTGCCGCTTATACCTGTGTGATGCAGCAAAATACATACCAATAATCATCCCTCAACGCCACCGCGGCTGTCTAAGGCATTAATTAGTCTAATAATCCTGTAGGACCGGGAACGGTTGTGAGCCGGCCCCATATTTCCAGATTGTACCCGCAATGATAATCCAGGGTGCCACTGGCTAAACCGAACGCAATGATCCATTATTTCCATACACCCATGGGAGGTACAGAACTGTCCGCCAATCTCAATGCCCCGACAGGAATTTAAGCGTTTTTCGTTTGCAAAAAAGACACTTACCATCGAAAGTGCCTACATTGAAGACACTGTCAGCATCCGTGGTATTGCCAGATATGGTCAAACCAGGCAAGTCAACTCTGGTATGTATTTTGCGTAAATGGTTAGACAATTAGCATAGCCTTGATATAGCGCCCTCAACAAGGAGAAGACATTGAGCAGCGAGAACCTGTTATTCGAAATCAAAGACAAAATCGCCGTGATCACGCTAAACCGACCCGCCCAGAAAAACGCGATGACGCGGGATATGTATCGCGATTTTATGGACTGCCTTCACCGAATCCGAGAGGACAATGATATTCGGGTTGGTGTAATCACCGGCTCAGGTGGAGAGTTCTGTGCCGGCGCAGACCTCAAGGAGCGCGCATCCGCAGGTGGTGGACGGGGGCTGGACAAAACGGCAGCCACCGTTATTGAGGCTGATCTGTCATCGCAATGGTGGTCGATGAAACTTGAAAAGCCGTTGATCGCCGCGGTGGATGGATACGCGCTGGCCGCAGGTTTTGAAATTTCACTCATCTGCGACATCAGAATATGCACGCCTCAAGCGAAGTTTGGCCTGCCGGAAATCACTCGCGGATTCTTTCCGGGCGGCGGTGGTCCACAGCGACTGGCGAGATATGTTCCGCAATCGATCGCCATGGAGATGGTGCTGACCGGCGACCGCGTCGACGCGGAAATCGCTCAACGTTCAGGCCTGGTCAGCCGCATCGTTGAGCAACAAGAATTGATGCCTACGGCTATGAAAATAGCCGCGCGCATTGCCGGACATGCGCCGCTTGCGGTTCGCGCCGCCAAGGAGGTAACCCAGGCTTCCCTGGACATGACATTTGATCAGTCAATGAGGCTGGGGGGCGCGCTGCGTTGGGCTATCGGTCAAACCGAAGATGCCAAAGAGGGGCCAAAGGCTTTCGCCGAAAAGCGCGATCCCGTCTATAAGGGGAGATAACTGCGACCGCCGGAGTTTGTTTGATAGGAGTTAAAAGGCGTATGCAAGAAAAAGACGAGCAGTCGTCCGCAGCAAAGCAATATAAATGGGTCGGAAAGCGACCGGTTCGCCCCGACGGGGTTGACAAGGTGACGGGGCGCGCCCGCTTCGGTGCCGACTATAATCTGTCCGGCCAATTATGGGGCAAAGCGCTTCACTCGCCACATCCCCATGCGCGAATTATTGGTATCGATACGTCCAGGGCCGAAGCGCTGCCCGGCGTCAAGGCGGTAGTGACGGCCGCCGACTTCCCCGACCTGCCGTCAAAAGCTACGGCGATTGGCGATATGGTGGTGAATCTCTACTATTTCTCCAGGAACATCATGGCGCGGGAAAAGGTGCTGTACGAAGGCCACCCGGTGGCCGCCGTCGCGGCGACGGAAAAATCCATTGCCACGGCGGCGCTAAAGTTGATTGAGGTTGAGTACGAGATCTTGCCGCACGTGCTGGATCCAATTGACGCTCTCAAACCGGATGCACCCCTGTTGCATGACAATCTGCGTACCATGGGCGTGAAACCCCGCCCCACTGAACCGTCCAATATGGCGTTGCGTTTAGAAAACAGTCGCGGCGACATGGAGAAAGGCTTTGCGGAAGCCGACATCATTGTCGAGCGGGAGCTGAGAACCAAACCCGTCCACCAGGGTTATATTGAGCCCCACGCCTGCGTCGCCAACGTCCAGGAAGACGGTAAAGCAGAGCTCTGGACCACGACCCAGGGGCAATGGGTAGCGCGAGCCTACTGCGCTCACGTCCTGGGCTGGGATATTTCGCAGCTGCGCGTTATTCCGACAGAAATCGGAGGTGGTTTCGGCGGTAAAATCCCGGTGTATGAAGAACCGGTCGCCTTGAAACTATCACAGAAAGCCCGGCGCCCGGTGAAAATGGTCATGAACCGCGATGAGGTGTTCAGAACTACCGGGCCGACTTCCGGTAGCGTTAACAGAATAAAGATTGGCGCAAAAAACGATGGAACTCTGGTGGCCGCTAACGCTGAATTCATTTTCCAGGCGGGCGCATTTCCCGGCTCACCGGTCATGAACGCCGTTACTATTTCCTTTGCTCACTACACTATCGAAAACCAACGTGTTGTGGGTATGGACGTTGTGTCAAACCGGCCCAGTGTGTCTCCCTACCGAGCGCCGGGCGGACCAATCGCCTGCTACGCCGTAGAAAGCGTAATAACCGAAGTAGCACAAAAACTTGGCATGGACGAAATCGAATTGCGGCTCAAGAACGGCGTCAAGGAGGGAGATACTGCCTTACACGGACTCCATTACGGGCCCATTGGGTATCTCGAAACGCTCGAAGCGATTAAAAAATCAGATCATTGGAACTCACCGATTGGCCCCAACCAGGGGCGGGGACTGGCTACGGCGTTCTGGAAATGTTTAGGGGGCCAAACATCCGTTAGCGCCGCCCTGAACGAAGACGGCACGCTGAGCGTAAATGCCGGCACACCGGATATCGGCGGTGTTCGGGCGTCTCTCGCGCTTATGGCGGCAGAGTCCATGGGCATAGATTATGAGAAAGTCAATCCGATGATAGGAGATACCGGCCAGCTGGGCTTCAATTTCGTTACCGCGGGCAGTCGCACGGCCTATGCAAACGGTGTCGCGACGTTCAAGGCGACGCAGAGCATCATTAAAGACGTCTGCCAGCGGGCCGCAAAAATCTGGGATATTCCCGAAGATGCCGTAATCTACGAAGATGGCTATGTCCGTCCGGCGAGTTCTAATGCGGGCGATCAGGAACCTATGTCGCTGGCCGACATCGCCGGCAGATTTGCCTCTACCGGCGGTCCCATTACCAGCGCCACCACCACGGACGGCGCCGGCTACGGTCCAACCTTCGGCGCCCATCTGGTCGATGTTGAAGTCGATTCCGAAACGGGCAGAGTCTCGATTGTCCGCTACACAACGTTTGCCGATGCCGGCACCGCCGTTCATCCCGATTATGTCGAGGGGCAAATGCAGGGGGGCGCTACTCAGGGCATTGGCTGGGCACTGAACGAAGAGTATGTCTACGGCGATGATGGCAGGATGCAGAATCCCGGCTTCCTGGATTACCGTGTACCGGTTGCCTCCGACCTGCCGATGATTGAAACCGAAATAGTCGAGGTTCCAAATCCGCTGCACCCGTTTGGCGTGCGAGGGGTCGGCGAAATTTCTATCGTGCCGTCTGTCGGGGCGGTGGCAAATGCCGTGAGAGATGCCACGGGTTTGTGGTTTGACGACCTGCCCTTGTCACCTCCAAATGTCCGCAAAAAAATAGCTGCGGCCAGAGCAGCCGGTGAAGCCTTAAAAATATAGGTGGGCGCAGCAGCGCCCCGGAGCCACGCGGGCAACAACAATACACCCAACAAAGAATACAGGTATTTTATGACTCACAATTTTACCGATCAGGTTGCAATTATCAGCGGCGGCGCCAGCGGCATTGGGCGAGAGACGGCGGTACTGCTCGCAGAACGCGGCGCCCGGGCTATTGTCGTGGCCGATTTTGACGCAACGCGCGGCCCTGAAACCGCGGCGGAGATTGAAGCCTGCGGAACTCAGGCGCTGTTCGTACACACCGATGTTACCAACGAAGATCAGGTGGTTAGCATGGTGAAAAAGGCCCAGGATACCTATGGTCGTATCGATATGCTGCTCAACGCAGCGGGCGGGCCGGTTTGCAGAAACAGCTTTGTCGACTGCACCCTTGAAACCTGGGAGTCCTGCATGGCGCAGAATCTGCGCGGCACCTTCCTCTGTGCCCGGGAAGCGGTGAAATTTATGCTCGAACGGGGTAAAGGCAGCATCGTCAATATCGCCTCGGTTGCTGCGTACCTGGGCAACCCCGGCCATTCAGTACACTATGCGGCGGCCAAGGGAGGCATACTGAGCCTGACCATTGGGATGGGTCGCGAATTTGCCGCGCAGGGAATTCGTGTTAACGCCGTCTCGCCGGGACCGTTTGACACGCCGTTTCAGGATAAATTTGCAACGCCGGAATCCATCAAAAGGGTTAAGGAACGAGTACCCGCTGCCCGTTTGGGCGACCCCAGGGAAGCCGCCGAGTTGATTTGTTTTTTATTGTCCGACGCCAGCCCCTATGTCACCGGAACCACGGTTCGCATTGACGGCGCGATGACCGGCTGAACAGCGGCCTGGCGGCCGCTGAGATCAATGACCGGGAACAGGCAAAAACGGCTAAATCAGCACCCGGCCGCCATTGACCATCAAATGCGTGCCCGTGGTGTACCAGGCGTCAGGACTGGCATAGTAGGACACCACATGGGCAATATCTTCCGGCTGGCAGACCTTCTTAATCGGTATCTGGTCGATTACCGGCTGCACGACACTCTCGGGCAAATCCGTTAGCGCTCGCGTTGCGACAGTGCCGGGACACACCGCGTTGACGGTAATGCCGTCTTCTGCGAACTCCAATGCCAGCGAACGGGTCAACCCGAGGATTGCCGCCTTGGACGTCGCATAATCCGTTAAGCCTTTGCCGCCGCGGTAAGCGGTGCTGGATGAAGTATTGATAATTCGACCTTCGCCCTTGGCTTTCATATCGGCAATCACTTCACGGGCGCAATCCGCCGCGACACGAACATTAATGTTTTGAATGAAATCCCATTGTTCGGCGGAAGACTCTTCAAAGGATGCCGCTTTTTCACGACCGCTTTGCCCGGTGTTGTTATGCAAAATATCGACAGCGCCCAACTCTGCCCTGATTTTGGCAAACGCCGCTTTGACGGCGTCGCGATCGAGCAGGTCGAGAACCACCGGCAGACACTTGCGGCCTTCAGCTTCAACCAGCTTAACGGTTTCCATCAAGCCTTCTTCAAAGATATCCAAAACCGCGATATCGGCGCCGTCTTGTGCTAAACGAATGGCTGACGCCCTGCCGATTCCCATTGCCGCTCCCGTGACAGCGGCAATTTTTCCTTCCAGACTCATAGCATAATCTCCAATTGAACTCTCGTTGACTGATTAAATCCAGCCTTGTTAAATCAAAATCTGAGCGCCGTTAACCAGCAAATGGGTACCGGTTACATACCAGGATCCCGGACTGGCGAAAAAGGACACTGCGCCTGCAAGGCACTCGGGGGTACCTGCCTTCTTCATGGGAATTTTGGAGATCGCCTCATCCATCACGTTCTTGGGCACCTGTTCCAAGGCACGTGTCATGGTCACCCCGGGGCAGACACAATTTACCGTGACGCCATACGGCGCCAGCTCCAACGCAAGCGAACGGGTAAAGCCGATAACGCCGGCTTTGGCCGCGGTGTAATCCGTAACGCCTTCGCCGCCCCAGTAAACGTAGGAGGTCGCCGTGGTAATAATACGGCCGGTGCCGCGTTCGCGCATTTCGCTACAAACTTCGCGGGTACAATCTGCGGTGGCCCTCAGATTCAGGTCCACCACAAAGTCCCACTGCTCGATGTCTGTTTCACCAAAGGGCTTGGATGCCTGGCGCGCGCTTTGCCCGGCATTGTTGTGCAGGATTTCAATGAAGCCCAGTGCTTTTTTGATCTTGTCGAAGGACGCTTTTATGGCGTCTCTATCAAGCAGATCACAGACCACAGGGAGGCACTTGCGGCCTTCCGCTTCGACTAACTTTGCCGTTTCCCGCAGGCCCTCTTCGTTGATATCGATAATGGCCACATCGGCGCCATCTTTTGCCAAGCGGACGGCAACGGCCTGTCCTATTCCCATGGCCGCGCCCGTGACGACGGCATTTTTTCCAATAAGACTCATTAGGATGCCCCCCTACTTATTCAAAAAATTCAGCGGCAAACCGGCGGTAGGCCACGTCATTTTGATCAGTTTACCGGTCAAACCGAGCGTGATATAAGCGGTTTTTAAGCCTTCGCCGCCGAAACACATATTGGTTACCAGGCGATCCGGCAGCGGCGTGTGAGTGACTTCTTTAGCGTCGGCGGAAACGCTGGTAATGCCGCCTTCCTGCAGCGAACCTATGTGGATGCCGCCTTCGACGTCCATCGCGAAGGAGTCAAAGAATCTAAAAGTCGATACGCCGGTCATGAAGGTGCCGCCGGTCATGGTCGGTTCTTTGGCAATAGTGCCGGGCTGGTCAACTTTGAAACGCCACAGACGACCCGCCTGAGTTTCTGTCACATACAGGGTTTTTTCGTCGGGCGATAAGCCAATACCGTTAGGCGCCATCATCGGGTATGCCCGGCGCTCGATGTGCTTGCCGTCGACGGTAGCGTAATAAACAGCGCCGTGTTCTACCGAGGTGGGCAGGCGCCGGCCCGTGTCGGTAAACCAAAAACCGCCCTGCTCATCGAACACAATGTCATTAGGCGCCTGGATGGCAATATCACCACAATGCGTATAAAGCGTTTCCAGCTCGCCGGTTTCCAGGTTCACGCGTTCAATACGGCCGCCACTGTAGTCATCGGACAGACCGACTACGCGGGTGCCATTTTCATCTGACTGCCAGGCGAAACCACCGCCATTGTTGCAAACGTAGCAATGGCCATCCGGACCAATGGCCGCACCATTGGGTCCGCCGCCCAAGCTTGCAATCACATCGGTGTTGCCATCGGCATTAACCCGAGTCAAATTGGCCGCGCAGATCTCCACCAGGATCACGCTGCCATCGGGCATGGCTATCGGGCCTTCGGGAAAAGATAAACCTTCGGTAACTACTTCAAACATTCTGACTCTCCAAATCGTGAACTCCAACCAGCGCAGCAGTAAAAGCCTCGCCTTGAAAAAACAGGAGAAGCTACGCGTTCTTGCCGTAAAACAGCAGACGTCAAATGGCTTTTAAAACCAATTTGCAGGCAAGATAGCGCAAGCACCATGCCAAGCCGCCAGCGCCGCTAAAACAGCCTGTTTAACGGGAATACAGCAGATATGTGTCCGTCCCGGATACAATGGCAGGGGCCCATTGCTTTTCCCTGCAACACCCCAACTCAGAAATCTATCCAAGCAGCAGCGTCATTTGTTATCAAACAGCTCGATAAACGCCTGCATCATGGCTTTGCCGAGGTCAGAGGCCTCCTCAACCATCACCGCCCGCCGATAATAGCGAGAAACGTCATGGCCGATGCCGATGGCGAGCAGTTCAACACGCGAATGCGTTTCTATCCAGCTGGCCACCCGCTGCAAATGCTCTTCAAGATAGCCCTCGGGATTAACCGCGAGGGTGGCGTTGTCGACGGGATCACCGTCCGAAATAACCATCATAATCCGACGCTGTTCCGGACGGGCCAGCAGCCTGCCGTGGGCCCATAGCAGTGCTTCTCCATCGATATTCTCTTTTAGCAATCCCTTTTTAAGCATCAATGCCAGGTTCTTTCGCACACGCCTCCAGGGCCTGTCAGCACTCTTGTAGACAATATGGCGAATGTCATTGAGTCGCCCGGGCGCTGCCGGTTTTCCCGCCGTCACCCAAGCGTCCCTCGATGCGCCGCCCTTCCATGATGCTGTGGTAAAACCGAGAATCTCGACCCTGACACCACACCGCTCCAGTGTCCGGGCAAGAATATCCGCACTGGTAGCGGCAACAGTGATTGGCCAACCGCGCATCGACCCGGAGTTGTCGATCAACAGGCTAACCACCGTGTCGCTGCAGGCAACTTCAGATTCCTGTTTAAATGACAATGAGTAGGTTGGACTCGCGACCACCCGAGACAGGCGCGCGGCATCCAATAGCCCTTCCTCCAGATCAAAATCCCACATCCTTCGCTGTCTGGCCATAAGGCGCCGCTGCAGTCTGTTGGCCATCACGTTGATGAGCCTGTTAAGCTGTGAAACCTGCTGGTCAAGTTGCTGCCTGAGGGCAGTCAGCTCCTCGGGGTCACACAACTGCTCCGCCATAACGATCTCGTCAAAAGTGTCCGTGTAGACCTTATAGTCCGATTGATCGTATGCGCGATCGCCACCGCGCTCGCCCGAACGCCGGGACGCGACTGCCCCGGCACCCCTTGCACCAGGCAGCCTAATCACGTTGGTTTGCCGGGCTTGGCTATCCAGCCCGATGGCGGTGTTTTCGGTAACGCTATCTTCTAATCGGGTGTTGTCGTCTCCCCGCTGTTCCACATCTTCATTCGCCGCGCGGGACTGCTCGGATTCAGCGTTCTCGTCTCCGCGGCTGTGTTGAATATTGATATCGAGAAACCGCAGCATATTGATAACCGCCCTGCCATACGCGTGCTGGTTCTCTGTAAGGCGATCCAGATCATCCAGAAATGGGGAAATCTTCTCTGCTATCAAAGGGCGCCATTCAGAGAGCAAGGCACTCGCCGTTACCGGCGCGGCAATTCCCGTTAGACGCTCGCGCACCAGCAGCGCACTGGCAGCGGCCAGGCTTGCAGGGCTTAGCGCCCGGGACACATCATAGCCCTTAGCGCGGCACTCTTCGGCAAGCAGTTGTGACAGGTTCTCGGCCACACCTGCGAAAACGCGGCTACCGAGAACCTCGACGCGAACCGATTCCAGAACATCGAAAATATCTCCCTCATAATTCCCTTTGGGGCGGATATTGCCGTGAACAACCGGATCGTGATAGCGGCGCCGCAACGCAAGCGTATCGGCACGGCCCCGGAACTGAGCCAACCATCGGATATCAACCGACTTCAGCGGCGCGGGCAGAATCACACTGTCCTCTGACCTGCCGGCCTGCCCTTCCCCGAAACACACGCTTAACCCGGGCGTTGCCGAGAGGGCTCGAATCGTACCTTCAGTAACTCGCTTTAGAATGTCCGGGACATGGGTGGGTTCAGCCATACCAGCGCCTTCCCGCCTAACGCTCCACCCGGTCGGCGATGCTGCCCGGAAGATCCGTACCAAAGCACCGCTGGTAGTACTCGCAGAACATCGGCCGCTCCAACTCGTCGCACTTGTTGAGAAATGTCACGCGGAACGCGTAGGCGATGTCTGTAAATATCTCAAAATTTTCCGCCCAGGTTATAACCGTTCTGGGTGACATGACGGTGGAAACGTCGCCGGATATGAATCCCTTTCGCGTGAGGTCCGCCAACGCCACCATGATCCTTATTCGCTCGCGCCCCTCTGGCGTGTCCATGCTCGATACCTTGGACCGCACTATCTCCTGTTCGTCTTCAGCCGCAAGGTAGTTGAGCGTGGCAACGATGTTCCAGCGGTCCATCTGGGCCTGGTTTATCTGTTGGGTGCCGTGATAGAGGCCCGTGGTATCACCCAGGCCAATAGTGTTGGACGTTGCAAAAAGGCGGAAAAAGCTGTGCGGCTGTATCACCCGGTTTTGATCCAGCAGGGTCAGCCTGCCCTCAACTTCAAGGATGCGCTGGATAACAAACATCACATCGGGGCGCCCCGCATCATATTCATCGAAGGCAAGTGCACAGGGTCGCTGCAAACACCAGGGGAGTATTCCCTCCTGAAACTCGGTAACCTGCTGGCCGTCTTTCAAGACTATCGCATCCCGGCCGACGAGGTCGATACGGCTGACGTGACTGTCGAGGTTAACACGAATAAGCGGCCAGTTTAGCCGGGCCGCAACCTGCTCAATATGCGTCGACTTTCCGGTCCCGTGATACCCCTGGACCATGACTCTGCGGTTGTATGCAAATCCGGCCAAAATGGCCAGCGTGGTATCGCGATCGAACCTGTACGCACCATCAATGTCCGGAACGTGGGACTCGCGCTTGCTAAAGGCCGGGACTTCCATATCCACGTCAATCCCGAACGCCTCTCGCACCGCAACAACTGTATCGGGCTTATCCAGAGGAAAGGTGGAATCGGCCGCTATGGCCGGGTTATCTACGTCCATAAAAATTTTCCAGCTTCTTTAACGTATGAGAGGTAAACAAGCCTGCGCCGTTCCAATCGATGTTCGTGCAACCGCTCTTAATAATGAGTTTAGTTCATAAGCTGGTTCGGCAACCATAGACTAATCTGGGGAAATATTATCAAAATAGCCAGCGTCAGGACGTCCATCGCCAGGAACCAGAAAATACCTTTAAACAGCGCCTCCAACCTCACGCTATCGCCTAGCACGCCTTTCAGGATATAGACGTTTAGGCCGACGGGAGGCGTGATCAGCCCAATTTCAAGCAACTTGATCATAATGACGCCAAACCAGATCAGGTCGAATCCCATTTCCTGGATTACCGGCGTGACCACCGGCAGTGTGAGCAACATAATTCCGAGCGGGTCCATAAAGGTCCCGAGTACAATGTAGATCATTGAAAGCGCGAACAACACCATTACCGGATGCATATCCAAGGATAGCGCCCATTCCGTTAACGCTCCGGCGACACCCGTCAGTGAAATAAAACTGACGAAGATTTTCGCGCCGAGCACGATCGCGAAGATACTCGCCGTCTGCCTGATGGTTTCAACTATCGCGTTGCGGCTGTTGTCCCTGGTCATTCGCCGCGACATCAGGGCAATCGCCCACGCGCCGATTGCCCCGACGGCCGCCGCTTCCGTGGGTGTCACAAGTCCCGAATAAATACTGCCCATGACGATCAGGAAAAGCGTGACCATTGACCAGGTCCCCCGCAGCGAGGCAAACCGCTCACGCCATGTATAGCCGCCCCCCGCGGGCGCCAGTTCAGGGTTAACCTTGGCCCGCACCCATACCATTAGCATATAGACCAATGCCGAAAGTAATCCCGGAATAAGTCCGGCAAGCAGCAACCGGCCCACCGACTCTTCAGTAAATATCCCGTAGAGGATCATAAGAATGCTGGGCGGGATTAGCGAACCGAGCGTGCCGCTCGCCGCCACGACACCGCCGGCCAGGCCGGGATTGTATTTGTGACGCAGCATTTCCGGAACCGCCAGCTTCCCCATGGCGGCCGCGGTAGCCAGGCTCGAACCGCTGACTGCGCCGAACATTGCACAACCGACCACCGACGCCATCGCCAACCCGCCATGCAGTTTGCTCAACCAGACTCGCGCGGTGTCGTAAATATCTCGGGTAAACCCTGCGTGGAACGCCACATAGCCCATCAGCAGAAACAAGGGCACTGCCACCAGAGTAAAATTGGCGATAAAAACGTAAGGTTCGAAGGAGAGATAGGCAAATGCAGCCTGCCAGCCGCGCGCAAAATCAAATTCGCCGCCGGGTGACCAACCAATTCTGAGGATAATGCCGGCAAAGCCAACGATCGCCATACCGAATGCTATCGGCACACGGACCATCACCAACAACAGCATGGCGATAAGCCCAATGCCTCCCAGCAGTGTAGGATCCATCTAGTGTCCTGCCCGGTTAATTAGTGCCCGTCCATAAAGACGGGGGCTAGCTGCAGCACACGGATGTGCTGCCATTTTCGATGACGCTAAGTCATTGAAAATGCGAGAAATGCAAAATCGCATTTTTGCATTTTGACCCGAAGAAACAAGCAGGAAGCTTGTTTCTGGACAGACACTAATTAGCATCATTTATCCGCCTCGCGCTGCTCCTCTGCGGGCACCGCAGTACCCTTGACAAGCGCCGCGGACATTGCGACGGAATCAATGATCAAGCGCAGTGAAAACAGCGCAATTCCCGATGCAACAACCAGCTTGCCCGGCCAGGTGGGAAGCCTCAATGCGGAGTCGACGAACTCAGCCGTCATCAGGGCATGCTGAAAATCGGTGAAGACCGCCCAGGCAATTACGCTAAAAATGACCGCGCCAACCACTGTTCCGAAGATATCCAAAACAACCTTGGTATTGCTGCTCATCCACTCGGAGAAAACCGAAACGAAAATATGCTCGCGTTTCGCCTGTACATAACTGAGCGGGAGGAACACCACGAAGACAAGGAGTATTTCGTTAATCGCCGTGTCGTCCGGCACGGGCGCATTAAAAAAATAGCGCCCCATCACCGAAACCGTGGTCATCAGCATAATGAATGTCAGCGCAAAAGCGGCAATCGCCACCAGCGCCGAATCGATCCAATCAACAAACTTCATCAGCGCAATTCGACCTGCGGAATGTTATTGAACAGCATTTCCTATACCCCCCCAGCTTTTACCTGAATAGTTTTAAACAAAATGTATTTTTTGTGCCGCCCTTAATAATAACCCATGCGTTCCCGCTCGGATCAGCGTCTGTACCGCCGGGATTGCTGCCCCCAACTCCGGGCTCTTTAACACCTTCTGACTCAGATAACGCAAAATGTATACCAGCTGAGAATCCATCGCATTTGACTGACAGGGTATTGGAGGCCCGGCGATATTAAACAAGCCCATCAACATCTTTTCTCGAATTACCCTGATATCCGATATCCGATTGTATTTATCAAAGACATTTTGACGGCGTTGTGCCTGCTGCGACTGCAACTTTGCAAGTGCCGCAGCGTAAAACTATGGTTTAATAATGTTGGTAGGTATTTTGCTTTGAAGGTAAAAAACTAGGGTAAAAGATTAGTGTTAGCCGGCCCTAGAACGCCTGCCGCACCGAGAAAGCCTTTTTTCCCCGGAGGTCTTCCGCTATTCGCCTTCGCCATGGTGTAACGGAAATCCCGGCGGAATTCCAGTTTCGGCAGCGTGGGTTTAGTCTCTATTTATATTGGTTGAGGAAAGAGAATGAAAGTTGAAACCGCTCCCGACACTTCAGGCATGCCTTCCCTGACATCGAAGTTGGACCATATTTTTCGCGCGCGAAAAGTTGCGATTGTCGGCGCCTCGCAAAATGTCGGGACCGCAAGAAACACCCTTGTGCGGGTGTTGCAAAAACACGGCTTCAGCGGCGCGATCTATCCGGTCAACCCGAAGCAGGGTGAGATTGAAGGCCTGACCTGTTACCCCGACGTGCTCTCGCTTCCCGACGTGCCGGATGTTGCATTGGTGATCACACCCGCTGAAACCGTACCGGAAATTATCGCCCAGTGCGGCGAAAAGAAAATTCCGTCAGCGGTGGTGTTCAGTTCCGGGTTTGAAGAAACCGACGACGGCAAGGAACTTGCCAATGAGTTGGCCAGGGTCGCCGACGAAAGCGATGTGGTAGTGCTTGGTCCCAACTGCCAGGGGGTCTGGTCGATTCGCGACAAAACCATGCTTACCTTCGGCGCAGCGGCCGCCAAGCTTGACCACCTGGTCCATGCACCCATCGCCATTGTGAGCCAAAGCGGTGCTCTGGGCGGCGCCATCGCCAACTATTTCCAGTCCAATGACATCGGCTGTTCTTACGTCATCAGCGTCGGTAACGAAACCTGCGTGGATATTCTCGATTGTTTGCGCTGGACAATCGAGCAGGACGACGTGCGCGTCGCCGTCCTCTACATCGAGGGTTTGAACGACGGCGGACGCATTCTTGCAATCGCCGAAAGAGCACGGGAGCTCGGCGTGCAGATTGTTGCCATTAAATCCGGAAACTCCGCACTTGGCCAGGCGGCAACCGCTTCCCACACAGGCAAAATTGCTTCTGCCACCTCGGTATACAAGCATCTGCTCGATCAGGCGGGCATTATTCTCGTCGACAGTCTGGGTGAGGTATTTGCCGCTGTAGAGACACTCGCCTTCTTTCCCAACCCCCGTGTATCGGGCGACCCCAAAGGCGGAATATCAGTCCTTAGCACATCGGGCGGAGCCTGCGCACTGCTCGCCGACCACAGTGAGCAATACGATGTTCCGATGGCTGAGTTCACGCCCAAATATGCTGAGGATCTGAAACAGGTGCTTCCCGCTTTTGCCCGAAGCGCCAACCCCGTGGACTTAACCGGCCAAATAAGAGCCAACCCGACACTGATCGACGACAGTGTCGCCATCGTGACAAGTGACCCGCGTACCGAGGTGTTGGTAATGCAGCTGTCCAGCAGCGGACGGCGAGACATCAACGAGAAAGGCCATGTCTTTAAAAATACCGCGCAGGCAACCGGTATGCCTACCGTTATCAGCCTTGCGGGTGAAACGGCAACCGAGCAGGAGCGAAAGGACTTCCGCGAGAGTGGCGTGATGTTTGCCCAGGAACCCTCAGCGACCGTTAGGGCCCTGGGCTGGCTCTATAGGCGCCAGCAGTACGCCGCCCGCCCGGCACCGCAAAGGCGTGAACCGCTGACCCCTCGCCCCGCCCCCAAAAACTGGCCAGAAACCATGGCCTATTTGCAGGAATGCGGGATCGGCCAGGCCAAATGGACCATTTTGCAGGCCGGCGATACGGCCGCCGAAGCCTGTGCAAATATAAGCTACCCCCTGGTGGTCAAAGCCCTGCCGTCGGAGGCCGATCACAAAACGGAACTCGGCCTGGTTAAGCTGCGCGTTGAATCCGCCGAGGCCGTGGACCGGCACGCTGCGGATTTCAGAAAAATCATGAAGCTGCCCGACGCCGGCATCCTGGTGCAGGAAATGATTGGCGGCGAGGTGGAAGTCGTTCTCTCCTGCCTACGCAAAACCGATTTCGGACCCGTACTGAATATCGGCCTGGGCGGAATGGCTATCGAACTGTTCCGGGAAGTCTCGCATTTAGCGCTTCCGGCGGATGCCGAACAGGTTCGCAATGCAATGAAAAAGCTCAAGCTATGGGAATTGCTGCAAGGATACCGCGGCAAGCCGCGTACCGATATTGAAGCCCTCATTAAAGCGGCCGTGCAGCTCGGCGATCAATTTCTTGCCACCCCGGAAATGGACGAATTTGAAATAAACCCGTTGATGGTGATGCGGGAAGGGCAAGGCGTTTTCGCGGTCGACGCGCTGGTTTCGATAAGCGACGACCAGGCATAGAACTGAAAATGTATCAAACAGATTCACGACGCTCATTGTGACATTGCGAGCCTCCTAGTTGTCATCACCAGGCAACCCCAGACCCCGAAGGCCTGACGTTATGAACTGGGCCATGGGAACAATCGGTTTATCGCTGGTGCTGGCAATACTGGGCGTCAGTATTACCAACGTCTCGCTACCCATACTGGCCGCGGAGTTTCAGATTTCCAATTCCGATATCGTCTGGATATCCGTCGGTTATCAGACGGTTGTTGTGATGTCGTTGATCCCCCTCGCCGCGCTGGGTGAGATCATTGGTTATCAGCGTATCTACATAACCGGCCTGATGGTATTCACGCTCGGCTCGGCGCTCTGTGGTTTGGCGACATCCTTTCCCCTGCTGGTAGGTGCCAGGGCGTTGCAAGGTCTGGGCGCCGCGGGAATCATGAGTGTCCAAAGCGCCATTGTGCGGCAGTTGGTACCTGAAGCGAAGCTGGGTCGCGCTATCGGGTTTATGGCGCTAGTTGTGGCCATCACGCACATGTCAGCGCCGCTGATCGGTTCGGCAATTCTGCACCTTGGTAACTGGCACTGGCTATTCTTCCTGAACATTCCCCTGGGTGCTGCAGCAATGCTAACGGCCGCTGCTACACTGCCAAAGAGTGCGCAATCAAAACACCGTTTTGACCCGGTGAACGCGGCGCTCTGCATGCTGATGTTGGGGTTCATGATCATATCCCTGGATCAGATCGGCAAGGCAGCTAATTGGACGCACAGCCTGACATTCCTCGGTTGCGCGCTCGGCGCCGGCATCGGATTAATGCTCCGCCAACGAAATGCTCCGGTGCCACTGTTCCCGACAGACCTTTTACGCCTGCCGCAATTTACGCTGCCGCTCTCGGCATCGGTAACCATGTACAGTGCCCAGGGACTGGCTTTTGTCGCGTTACCTTTCCTGTTCTTTGAAGACTTTGGCCTGTCCGTGGTGGAGACCGGCCTTATGTTGAGCCCATGGCCAATGGCTATACTGTTCATCGCACCACTTGCCGGTTTGTTGTCC
>JANQKW010000303.1 GCA_028280905.1 Porticoccaceae bacterium | reverse complement strand
CCTGGTCCCTGGACGTATTGCGTTTTACCGGCCTTGAGGAATAAACTGATGTGGTTTTCTTTACACCTATATCGTCGACCATCTCCGCCTCCCATTGCTGTGCTGCCCTACCCAGGGCCCTTAGCCGCCGGCTGGCTGCTGCCAACCGCGTTATCCCGGCGCCGGATCTATTATTATAGACAACACAACAACATCAGCTATTTCTATAACGTATCGACAACCGGCCCCTGAAGTTGACCAAAACTTTTGCGCATGCGCTCAAGGTTGTGGAAACCCTCTTGATCGCCGCCCAAGGTTTCAGCCAGCACGATAATAACCACCCGCCGGTTTGCAGCGCGGCCGCTGCGCCGGTCGTTGCTTACCAGCGGCCGGTGCTCGCCGTAACCAATCGCGGCCATCCGCCGCGGCGCCACGCCGACGCTGGAAAATAACCGCACAACCGTGGCCGCCCTGGCGGCGGAAAGCTCCCAGTTGGAGGGAAAGGTAATGGTGCTAATTGGCACATTGTCGGTAAAACCCTCCACCTGAATGCGGTTGGGAAAGTTGCTCATCATTGACCCGAGTTGTTGCAGAATAGGCGCTGCAGTCTCGGACAGCTTACTGCTGGCGCTGGCGTATAGCACGCTGCTGCTGATCTCAATCTCCAGCCAAAAGGGATTCTCGTGGAGGGAAACCAGGTTTTCGTCAATCAGGTTTTCCAAGATGTTTTCGGCTTCGGTCGCGATGGAGGCTATCTGGCCGGAGGGATCTTCCAATGCTTCGGTTGACCAATTCTTGCCACCTTCGGGAAACGGGTATAACGCACCCGGTTGTTGCTGGTAGTCCGCTTCTACCGGGTGCGGAGACCGCGCAATGGTCCCGGCCTGATCCGCCTCCAGCGAACGATTCGGTTCGCGAAACGCAGCCGTAAGGGAGTCGGATAAGACCCGGTATTTGCCCTCGTTGACCGACGAGATGGAGTACATAACCACAAAGAACGCGAACAGCAGGGTAATAAAATCGGCATAGGACACCAGCCAGCGTTCGTGGTTTTCGTGTTCTATATTCTGCTTTCGTCTGCGCGCCATAAAAACACCTGTTTGAAAGCAATATCTCGGGCCGTGCTATATATGTCGGCCTATTTCAGATAGCCTTGAAGCTTGCTTTCAATATTTCTCGGGTTCTCACCCTCGGCAATTGACACAATCCCCTCAGCTATCATCTCCCGGTGAACCGCCTGGTCGTCGATAATGGTTTTGAGTTTGTTGGCCATCGGCAACAACAACAAGTTTGCCAGTCCAACCCCGTAAATCGTTGCCACAAACGCCACTGCTATGCCGGAGCCCAAGCTATCCGGGTCGGCCAGGTTGTTCATCACGTGAATCAGCCCCATTACCGCGCCTATGATACCTATCGTGGGTGAATAGCCCCCCATGCCCTCGAACACCTTGGCCGCCCGCAAGTCGTAACTCTCATTGTTGGCGATTTGTACATCCAGAATGCTGCGAATGGCCTCGGGTTCACTGCCATCCACCAGCAGCTGCAGGCCTTTCCTGGCAAAGGGGTCGGGTTCCTGGTCGGAGGCATTCTGTAAGCCCAGCAACCCCTCGCGCCTGGCAATCTGGCTCCAGTCGACAATTTTCTTGATACTGCCGTTGAATTCAAAGCTGGGGGGCACGAATACCCATTTGGCTATTTTCATCGCCCTCAAAAACACCGGCATGGGTGTCTGCACAAGAATGGCGGCAAAGGTTCCGCCCACCACAATCACAAAGGCGGTTAATTGCACCAATGAAGCCGTATGCCCCCCCTCTAGAAGGTTGCCACCGACAATGGCCAGGAAGGCCAATATAATGCCGCCAAGCGTCAATAAGTCCATCGCAATCCATTCATGCCCGCTTAAACCGTCCAGTCACCCAGCCGCGAGCGAATTCTGCCCAGCGCCTGGCCGTGTAATTGGCAAACCCTGGACTCGGAGACCTGCAATACCTCCCCTATCTCCCGCAAGTTGAGTTCTTCATCGTAATAGAGCGACATTACCAGCTGCTCCTTCTCCGGCAGACTGCTGATAACATCGGCCAAATGTCTTTTAAAAGCGGCGTTCTGCAAAGACTGCTCGGGGTCACCGACGCTGTTGCCCAGCTCTTCAACGCGGGATTCATCTTCATCCAGCGACAGGAGTTTACTTTGTGTAACGTCGCGGACCAGCAGGTGATAATCATCGCTGTCTAACCCCATCTCCGCCGCAATTTCGGATTCAGTGGCGCTGCGGCCAAGCCGGTGTTCCACGGTACGGGTGGCCTCCGCCAGCTGTTTGGCTTTTTGCTGCAGTGAACGGGGCACCCAATTTAGCCGGCGCAGTTCGTCGAGTATCGCACCGCGAATGCGAATACTGGAATAGGTGGCAAAACTGGCGCCTTCCGAAGGATCGTAGTTGCCGGCCGCGTCCAGCAGACCCATCATTCCCACCTGCAACAGGTCGTCCAACTCGATACTAGCCGGCAACCGCGCGTGGAGGTGCAAGGCGATTTTTTTTACAAGAGGCAAGTGCTCGGTGACCAATAGTTCCTTGTCACCCAGTTGGTTGACCGCGTAAACGGCCGCTTCGTTCATGCACCAGCCTCCAACCCGGCCGCCTGGGCCTGCAACAGGCGTTCGACAAAAAAGCCCAGCCCGCCATTGTGTTCATTTTGGGGAAGGCTATTGAGTTGATCGGCGATCTTTCTAATGGCAACCGATGCCTTGCAACGGGGAAATACCGACACAACCGCCGCCTGTTTTTTTACCGACTCCCTCAGGTAGTCGTCGTTGGGAATCGAACCCAGGTAACCCAGGTTTACGTCCAGGAAACGGTCCGTAACCCCCGCCAGTTTGCCGTACAGTTCGCGCCCCTGGTTTTCGCTGTACACCATATTGGCCAGTATCTGGAAATTGTTGATATTGTGGTCGCGGCTGAGCACTTTTATAAGCGCGTAGGCATCGGTAATTGACGTGGGCTCATCGCACACGATAACCAGAATTTCCTGGCAGGCCTTGGTAAAGCTGACTACCGTATGGTCGATGCCGGCGCCCGTATCAACGATCAGATAGTCCACCGGCAGGGTGAGATCGCTAAACGCCCGGATTAGACCGCCGTGCTCCGCGGCAGAGAGGTTGGCCATCTTGGAAACGCCGGAGGAGGCGGGAATGATATTAATACCTTCGGGGCCCTTCACGATTATCTCTTCCAGGGTCCGCTCGCCCTCGATTACGTGCCGAATGTCATAGGTCGGCTTAATACCCAGGGCGATGTCAACGTTGGCAAGGCCGAGGTCGGCATCGAACAGAATGACGGATGAGCCCTGCTGGGCCAGAGAGACGGCCAAATTTACCGAAACGTTGGTCTTTCCCACGCCGCCTTTACCACTGGTGACGGCGACCACTTTCACGGATTTGGGTTGCGACAACTGACGCAATCCCTCTGCCTGATCTGCTTTCATAAAGTTCTCAATTATAAAATTTCGGGCATTTTCTCATATCCGTTGAAAACACGCTGCAGTTTTGCGCGACCACCCCTTTCGCGCCAAATGAATTAATCCCCGCGCATCCGTCAGCCGGCTCGCCGCGCCAATTCGCGGTCGTTCTCCTGCTCCACAACCGCCATTTCCGCGGCGGTATTGACCAACACATCCGCACGGGCCGGAATGATGTCCTCCGGCACCCTTTGGCCATTGCCTATGTAGGAGACCGGCAATCGATTTTTAATCAGGGCCGATAAAACCGGACCCAGGCTGGTCGACTCATCCACCTTGGTCACTATCGCCCCGGCCAACTGGTCTTTGTCAAAGGTACTCACCACCTCATTGACCACCGCCGGCATCGAAGTGGCTGAAAGTACCACATAACTCTGTATGTCGTACCCCACATTTTGCAGTGTTGAGAACTGTTCGGATAATCTGAGGTCGCGTTGACTCATGCCGGCGGTATCGATTAATACCAGCTTGCGGTTGGCCAGTGCGTCCAACGCGGCGCGAATGTCCATCTCGTTGGTCGCCATCACCACCGGCACGCCGAGGATTTTACCGAAGGTTTCCAACTGCTCCTGCCCGCCGATCCGATAGCAATCGGTGGTCACCAGCGCCACCTGATTGCGCCCGTGCCGCAACGCGAAACGCGCGGCCAGCTTGGCGATTGTGGTGCTTTTGCCAACGCCGGTGGAGCCCACCAGGGCGACGACACCCCCCTCGTTTAACAGCCGGTCCCCGGTAACCGCAAGGCGATCGGCCAGCCGAGACAACAGGTTTTGCCAACCGGATTCCAAATCCGCGGTAACAGGCAGGGCCGCCAGCAACTCCTCGCATAATCCCTTGGGCAGGCCGAGACCCGCCAGGCGGTTATAGAGTGCACTCCAGGAAGAGGATTTGCCTGCGGTTTCCCGCCAGGCCAACTGGGACAGCTCACCCTCCAGCAGCCCGCGCAGGTTACTCAACTCCCGGTAAAGATCCGCCAGCGAGTGTTCAATGCCCTGCTCATCCGCTTCGGGAACCTGCTGCCTGGCGGAAGCGATCACCGCCCGCTCATCGTAATCGACCGCCGCAACGATTTCGGTGCCGCCGTCCACCTTCTTATTGGAGAGAATCACTGCGTCCGGACCCAACTCCTCGCGCAGCTGTTTCATCGCCGTTCTCACATCCCCTGCCGTGTACCGCTTGATTTTCATTGCTGTTCTCCCAATTACCCCGCCGCTAGCCACATTGGCGCCAAACCCGGCCCCAGCGCCTTAAGCCGCCCCGCTGATCGCCGCCGGCCTGCCGATATTCGCAACCACCTTGATCTGCTTGCTGGCGGGAATTTCCTCGTACGCCAATACATGCAAACCGGGATTGCGGCTGCGCAACAGCCGCGCGAACCAGCCGCGGATATTCGCGCCCACCAGAACCACCGGCGTATGGCCGTTCAACTCCATACGCTGGGCGCCGTCCGCCACCTGCTGGAACACCTGCTCGGCAAGCCCCGGCTCCAGGCCGCCGGCAGCGCCGCCCTGTAGTGTATTTAGCAATATCTGTTCCAGGTCCGGATCTAGGGTCATCACCTGCATTTCCGCGGTCATGCCGTTGATATTCTGGAAAATTGTTCTACCCAGCGCCACCCGCACAGCATTGGTTAAAGCGTCGGGATCCTGACTCTTTCCGGCATGCTCCGCCAATGCTTCGGCGATTGTTCTGACATCGCGCACTGGAATCCCCTCTTCCAGCAGATTGCACATCACCCTTAATACATCCCTCAGCCCTAGCAAGTTTGGCACCAGGGTCTCCGCCAACTTGGGCGCCGTCTTGGCCAGGGAATCCAGCAACTTCTGGACCTCGTCGTGACCAAGCAACTCGTGGCTGTGATTTTTCAATATCTGGCTGAGATGTGTGGCCACCACGGTGCCGCTATCGACCACGGTGTAGCCCATCGCCTGGGCCTCGTCGCGCTTGGATGAATCCACCCACACTGCATCCAACCCAAACGTCGGATCCTTGGTTTTCACGCCATCCAGTTCACCGAATACCTGGCCCGGGTTAATCGCCAACTCCTGGCCGGGGAATACCTCGCCCTCACCAACCGGCACATCGTGCAAGGTGATACGGTACGCATTGGGGGCGAGTTCCAGGTTGTCGCGAATATGCACCGGTTGAATCAGAAACCCCAGTTCCTGAGAAAGCTTTTTGCGCACGCCCTTAATCCGGCTAAGCAATTCTCCCCCCTGATTGCGATCCACCAATGAAATCAGCCGATAACCCACTTCCAGACCCACAATATCCACCGGCTTGACGTCGTCCCAACTCAAATCCCGATTCTCCTCGGTAACGGTTACCGGTTCCGGTTCTTCCTCTACGACTTCTACATTGACCTGCTGTGATCGCAAATAGGACGCCGCCCCCAGCACGCCCGCCAGGGTCAGGAATACCAGGTTGGGCATGCCGGGCACCAGGCCCAGCAGGCCTATCAATACACCGGCAACCGCCAACACCTTGGGGCTTTGGAAGAGCTGGCTGACCACCTGCTGACCCATGTCCTGGGAGTCGGAAACCCGGGTTACGATAATGGCCGTAGCTGTGGATAGCAGCAGTGAGGGAATTTGCGCAACCAGGCCATCGCCGATGGTCAATAACACATAGTTGTGCGCCGCCTCGCCCGCGCTCAGGTCGTGCTGCAACATACCCACGGAAAAACCGCCGATAATATTGATAAAAAGAATCAGGATTCCAGCTATTGCGTCGCCGCGCACAAACTTGCTGGCGCCGTCCATCGCGCCGTAAAAATCGGCTTCCCTGGCAATCTCGGTGCGCCGCGCGAGCGCCTCGTCGGAATTGATCAACCCGGCATTCAGGTCCGCGTCAATCGCCATCTGCTTGCCCGGCATGGCGTCCAGCGTAAACCTGGCGGTGACCTCTGAAATTCGCCCCGCGCCCCGCGTCACCACCACAAAGTTGATGATTACCAGGATCGAGAATACCACCAGGCCTACCGCATAATTCCCGCCGACGACAAACTCGCCAAACGCTTGAATTACCTTCCCGGCGGCGTCGGTGCCGCCGTGACCCTCCAGCAATACCACACGGGTAGAGGCGACATTGAGCGCCAACCGAAGCAGCGTTGCGATCAGCAATACCGTGGGGAAAACCGCAAACTCCAGTGGCCGCATCGTATAGATGCTGGCCAGCACGACAATCATCGACAGCGCGATATTAAAGGTGAAAAACAGGTCCAGCAGCATCGGCGGCAGAGGCAACACCATCATAGCCAGCATCATCAGCAGCAACAGGGGAGTACCCAACCCCACGATGCCGCTGGGCTTCAATCCGCCCAACAGACCGGCATTCAATGTGTTGTCTTCTGCTGCCATAAGCTCCGCCCGTGATTAAAGCCGCGAATCCCGCTCGCGGTATTCGTCGGGTATCGGGATATCCTCCGGCTTGTCGGGGGCGCGTTCGCCGTAACCCAGATTATTGAGCTGGTAAACATAGGCCAGCACCTTGGCCACCGCCAAATACAGGTTCTCCGGTATCTGCTGATTTAGCTCGGTGGATGCGTACAGCGCCCGGGCCAGCGGCGGCGCGGAAAACAGCAGGACATGGCTCTGCTCGGCGCGGATGCGGATTTGCGCCGCCAGTAAATCCTTGCCCTTGGCCACCACCACGGGTGCGCCGTTGTCGCTTTGGTATTGCAACGCCACGGCGTAATGGGTCGGGTTGGTAATAACCACATCCGCGCTGGGTACCGCATCCATCATGCGGCGCTGCGACGCTTCCCGCTGCAGGTTGCGAATCCGCGCCTTGACTTCCGGGCGTCCCTCTGTCTCCTTCAGTTCGTCCTTCACTTCCTGGCGGGACATCTTCAGTTGCCGGGTGTGATCCCACAGCTGAAACGGCACATCCATCAGCGCGATCAACGCCAACACCGAACTCAGGACCAACAGGCTCCAGACAAACATCTGCACCGTCGCAGCCAGGGCTTCCCTGACCGGCAAGTTCCCCAAATACAGCAGCTTGTCCATTAAAAAGCCGAACAGAAACAGTGCGGCGATGACCACCAGCAAAAACTTGAACAGGGCCTTGAGCAGTTCCAGCAGCCCCCTGGCGGAAAAGATGCGTTTCATCCCTTTGACGGGGCTGATCTTCTCCAACTTAAAGCTCATGGCCGACCAGCTGAACGCCCACCCCCCCATGCTCAGCGGCCCGACAAAAGCGCCCACCACCATAACCGCAAAAAAAGGCGTCAATACAACCATTGTGTCCAGGATAGCCGTGCCAAAAAGGGGAATGATCAACTGCGTGTCGAACGCCACCTGTCGCTCTATAACCAAGCCGCCCGCGGCCATTTCCGACAGACCTTCGACAATGCCCTTGCCCAGCACCAGCAGGCCGACCACGGCGACCAACAGTGACATAAGTGTATTGAGCTCCCTGGACCGCGGCACCTGACCCTTTTTTCGCGCCTCCTGCAAACGGCGCTGGGTAGGCTGTTCCGTGCGCTCCTGGGATTCTTGTTGATCCGCCATTACAGCATCATCTGTTGCATGGTTTCGAACGCCCGGCTAAACAGCTCGGACAGGATAGGCAACATGGCCGGCATGCTGAGCAGCATCAATATAAATCCCGCCAATATAGTCACTGGAAACCCAACCGCAAAAATATTCAGCTGCGGCGCGGCGCGGGTAACCACGCCAAACGCCAGGTTCACCAACAGCACCGCGGCCATCGCGGGCAGCGCCATCAACAGTGCGCCGACAAACATGTGACTGCCCCATAACGCCAGGGTCACGAACAGGTTCTGCGGCCAGGCTTCCACGACCACCGGCAGCAATTCAAAGCTCTCCGCCAGGATCCTGATTAACACCAGATGCGCGTCCATCGCCAGAAACACCAGGGTTGCGAAAATCAGAAAGTACTGACTCACAACCGGCACCTGCACGCCATTTTGCGGGTCGAGGGATGAGGCGAAACCCAGCCCCATCGACATGGCTATCGACTGCCCGGCAATCACCAGCGCCCCGAACACCATGTGCCAGATAAAACCCATCGCCAGGCCGATAATCACCTGCCTCACCCCCACCAGAATACCCTCCGCGCTGAGCGGGTCGATCTCCGGAATCGGCGGCAACGATGGGTAAATCAACAGCGTCAGCAACAGGCCCAACAGTATTCTGGCCCTTATCGGAAACGACGGCGCCCCGAACACGGGCGTAGCAACCAGCATTGCGGTAATGCGAATCATCGGCCAGATAAATCCGCCTACCCAACTCAATAACAGGCCGCTGCTCAGCACACACTACCCGTATCCGGCGCAGCCCCTGACATCTGCCGCCTCATCTCACACGGGCCTCTCTCAACCCACCAAACCGGGAATCTCATTGAACAGCCTCATGGAGAACTCAATAAGGATCCGCAGCATCCAGGCGCCCGCCACCACCAGCGCGACCACCAACGCGATCAACTTGGGGATAAAGCTCAGCGTCATCTCCTGAATCTGTGTGGCGGCCTGAAACACGCCTATCAACAAACCCACCGCCAGCGCCGACAGCAACAGCGGCGCTGACAGCAGCACTGTCACATACAGCGCGTCGCGCCCCAGCTCCATTACCATCTCCGCCGTCATCATTACCTCCCCGTCATATCAAGTAGCAAAACTCGCCGCCAGCGTTCCCACGATCAACGACCAGCCGTCGATTAACACAAACAACATAATTTTGAACGGCAGCGAAATAAGCACCGGAGACAACATCATCATCCCCATCGACATCAACACACTTGCCACCACCAGGTCGATAATCAGGAACGGAATAAAAACCAGAAAACCGATTTGAAACGCCGTTTTCAGCTCACTGGTCAGGAACGAGGGCAACAACACCCGAAACGGAATCTCCTCGGCGGAATTAAAACCGTCGTAGCCGCCCAAATCGGCGAACATCTGCAAATCGGTTTCGCGAATCTGGTTGAGCATGAAGTCGCGGAAGGGCGTTTTGGCATTGTCCAGCGCCTCGTCCATGCTGATCTTTTCTTCGCTGTAGGGCTTGAACCCGGTTTCATAGGCCTTCTCGATGACCGGGCTCATGATAAACAGGCTGGTAAACAGCGCCAGCCCCACCATTATCTGGTTTGAAGGCGTTTGCACCGTGCCGAGCGCCTGGCGCAAAATGGCCAATACAACCAGTACTCGGGTAAAGGATGTCATGGTAATCAGCACCGCCGGAATCAAGCTCATCACCGTCATCAGCATCAGGATCTGGAGGCTGGCGGAGTAGGTCTGCACGCCGTCCGGACCCGGCTCCATGGTTAAAAGCGGGATGCTGGGTTCCGCGTGCAGCGCGCCAGACAGGAAAACCAGGATTAACCCGAGGTACCGCAAAAACAGCCTTTTCACGGTTTT
>JANQKW010000278.1 GCA_028280905.1 Porticoccaceae bacterium | reverse complement strand
GGCAGGTTTTCGTCAACGCCCTGGTATAAATTCTGGGTTTGCTGCTCGTAATTGAGGCCGCCGCTTTCCAGAATACAAACCTTCAATTGAGTTTTGGATAATTCCCTGCCCATCGCAATGCCGGCCGCACCGGCACCCACGATACAGATATCCGCCTGCAGTTCGGCGTCGGCATCCAGATCGTTGAAATCATGCAGCATGGCCGGACCTCAACAGATAACTGTAGGCGCAATACCTGGCCTCGGTGCGGGAAAGCACCCAGCCGTCCAGTACCAGGATATCTTCTTGGGCAAAGTCCCGTTGGCAGCGCTGTCGGTAGTGCTGCCTGGTAACAGCCGTTTGGCCGGCTATCAGATCTTGCAATCCTGCATAAAGCGTTTTGCCGTCCGCCCGGTGCAGCTCGAGGTATCGCCGGCCGACGCGGTCGATATCGTAACCACCTTCTTTCAGTAGTTCGGCCAGTTGATCCTCTGCAGGGGTTTTGCCCATCAGCGGAAGGGAAAGACCGCGCTGGGTAAAGCCGGCGAGCAGCCATCCCAAAGACGCGATAAGTTTACGGCGAGTCAACATAATGGTTTCCCGACTAGTTCTTCAATTGTTACTCAATTGGTAGATTGTGTGGTTTAACGTTTTGTCCACCGATACCAGCTTTCCCTTGTACCTCTGCAACTGTGAAATTACCGCTGCTTGTTCACGTCCACTCAGGTTCCTGCCGGCCGGATGATAACCGGGCAAGGGATCAAACACGAAGGATGATACCAGCACCCTGCCTTCGTTGTGGTTGTCGATGCGCGTGATAAGCTCGTCGATAGGCAGTGAAAACACGGGGACTATCGTTGCCCTGGATCCGTACTTGAGGTAATTGTTGCAGACATAGCCACAGCGCACTAACACCAAATCCTTTTGCTCCGCTTCTTGCAGTAGGTACGCGTTGACATCCCGCCAAAAATCCCCTGATTTTGATGACTGGGGGATGACCGACCCGAAAGCATTTGCCAGCCCGATTCCCACCAGAAAAACCGCCAGTAGCGGCCTGGCAAGACCGCGCTTGCCCGGCAATTGGCTTAGCCCAAAGAACACCAGCATCATTAGTAGGGGAACTAATGCTATCCAGAACTCCAGGTTTTCGGGATAAAAAATGGTATTGAACACACCAAAGAAAAGCATAATCAGCAGCACGGCGTTAACCAGAGGATGGGTATAAAATTCTGCCGCGCGAGGAATACTGTTTAGCGCCACCAACCCGACAAATGTCAGGAAGGCCAGGCTGCTGAGTAGCAATGCGAAAAAACTTACCCAGCGCGCCACCGGCGAGAGACTTTGCGCCAGGTAGGTTTCCTCCAACCCGCCCAGGTTGGGAAATACCAAGGCCGCCAGATCGTTAAACCAGGCAAAACCGAACAGGAAGTTGGTTCCCCAGATGGCTTTATAGAAACCGACCACGGATTTAATAAGGGATTGAAACTCTACCGGGTGAAACAGCCCCTTGCCCCCCTGCCCCAGGGACCAGCGGATAGCCTCAGACAAGGAGGCCGTCTCCTTTATCGCAAACGCGACCGACAGGTATACGCCTAAGGTTACCAGCCCGGACACCAGGCCAAGAGTTGCCGCTCTTGTCAGGTAGCCGCGCCATTCGGCATTGTCTCTTTTCCGCCAAAGGAAAAGCATGGTTATCATTAGCGCCGGCACAACCAGCACATACTGTTGGTAGAACAGCGTAGCCAGCGCCAGGTATAAACCCATTCTGATAAAACAGCTGTATCGCCACTGCGCTTTATCCAGCAACACCAGCTCCCGCAATGCCAACAGTAAAAATGGCAGCGGAATAATATAGGTGTCGGCCTCCACACTGTAAGCCCAAAAACCGTAGGAAAAGCCCGCCGCCGCGACAGCCGATAACCCGAGGCTTTCACCAACGCCAACCAGGGTCAAAATACGGAACAGGATAAACAAGGCGACCGCGCCTGATAGCGCCTGCAGCAGCTGCATCGCCACCAGCAAGTCGATGCCCGGATATATCAGCCGGCAGAGTTCGGAGAAGAAGTAGCTGGCGTTTTCGAACAGCAGATGGTTGGGGTGGAATAACTTGGCCGGGTCGCCCAATGCGACGGCCGACACATAGCTCAGCACATCCTCCGCTTCACTGTGGTGAACAGCCAGGGTGCTGCAGTAAAGCAGGAAAAAGGCAACAATTAACGCGGGCGCGCGCCAGCTTTTGGCCAGGGGTTTAATGTGGCTTGCAGCGCCGGACATTGGTCGAACAATTTTATCCATCATGCTTGTTGACTCAGGCAACTCCCTGTTCAAACAGCGCAACGAGCTTCATGGCTTCCAGGCGCGTATCAAATTCCCGACGCACTTTATCCCGGCCCACCTCGCCAAAGGATTGGCGCAGTTCGGGGCTGGCGATAAGCTCGGCAATTCGCTGCTGCAACAGTTGTTTGTTACCCGGCGGCACCAGGTAGCCGCTGGCTTCATCTTCAATCAGCTCGCTTATCCCGGCAATCCTTGTGGCCACTACGGGCACGCCGGCTGCCAAGGCTTCCATCAGCGAAACCGGCACGCCTTCCGCGAAGCTCGGTAATACGAAGATATCCGTTTGCTGCATAAGGTCACGCACTTCGCCCTGCGACTTGTATCCGACAAAGTTTACAACCTCGGACAAGCCGAGGGATTGAGTCAGCCGCTCCAGCACTGCCCGGTCTTCGCCGTCCCCGACTACGGTAAGTGAGATTTGCGGGTATTGTTCATTTAGCTGAACCAGGCTTTCCAGCAACACCGGCAATCCCTTGGCGGCGGACAGGCGCCCCACATACAAGAACCGGTAGCCCTCCCCCGAATGTTCAACCCGGTCAAACAACGCCGGGTCCACACCGCAGTGGACAATTTGCAGCTTGCCCCACTCCTCGAACGGGGAAAAGAACATCGCCTGGGAGCGGCAAAAATCGCTGATACAGGCAACGAATTTGGCCTCGATAATTTTTGCGTCCAGTCGCCAGTGATAGGGCTCGTAGAAAATAGCGGGGCCGTGCAGCGTGAAACTGTAGTCAAATTCCCCCAGCGCGCCCGCCAGCATGGCGACCGTGCAACTGGAATCGCCAAAGTGGTTGTGTAGGTGCAGGATGCCCCTTTCACGAATCTCCTGGGCCAAAATCCCGGCTTCGAGAAAATAGAACAGCTGGTAGAAAGTGCCCTTTATTCCCGCCTGTTTGGTTTTCCAGGCAAGCGCCGCGGCCCTGAAATAACTGCCTGGCGACCTGGCCAGGAGCCCCCAGTGGGCGCGTAACAGCTTCACGGGATTTGCCGGCAGGATATAGGTGGTTCGGCGGTATTCGTTGCGCAACTCGTCGCCCACCATGTGCTCGGCCCCCGGGGCACGAACCGCGAAGGTGTCGATATCCAGCCCGTTTTCACGCAGCGCGGCAACTTCCCGTTGAATGAAGGTATCCGTTGCCCTCGGGTAATTGCCGGTCAGGTAGGCGACTTTCACGATTTGGCCTCCGGGCATGATTCTGCCTCCCGGCTGCAACTGCGCTGCAATGACTCGCGAAAACTGTATTTGGGTGTCCAGCCCAGCATCTGCTTGGCCCTGCTGTTGCTGTAACGGAGCGGCTTGAAACGGGCGTGCAGTTCCACCGGCACCAGTATGCCGGGCATTAGCGCTTTGCCGCCCAGAAATGTCTTGTTGAACCACCAGGCGAGCCGGGCGAGACCATCCGCGACAAACCAGGGCATGTACTTCAGCTTCGGCGGTTCGGTATGCCGTTTCAGTTCCTCCACATAGTCGCGCTGGGTCGGCAGGTTGTCGTCGACAATATTCAGGGTTTGGCCGATTGCCGACGCCGACTCGGCGGCATCCAAGATAGCATCCGCGCAATTCTCCACATAACTGAGCGGCAAGGTGCTGTTAGAACCGATTCTCAGCAGGGTGTTGCCGATTTCCGCGCCCAGCAGGGCGTGCCAGAGATATTCGCGCCCGTAGATCATGCCCGGTCTTAAAATAGTAACCTCGCCGCCCTGCTCATCTGCATATTTTCGATAAAGCTGTTCCTGGAGTAGCTTGGTCTGGGTATAGCCGTCCCGCTTAAGGGGATCTTCCACCAGCGGGGAATCTTCGTCCAACAGTGCATTGGTTGGGCGGTTTTTGAATTCGTAAATGGAGAAGGTGCTGATGGCGATCAGTCGCTTGACATTGGCTTCCGCCATCGCGGCAAGCAGCTTTTCCGTGGCCAATACGGTGCCGGAAAACTGTTCGTAAAAATCCCCCTCCTTAGCCGCGGCCAGGTGGATTACCAGGTCGACGTCGCCCAAGGCTTCCGTAAGCTGCGGTTGCTGGAGCAGGTCCAACACACAGAGTTCAACATTGGCATGCTCAAACCAATCCAATGATTTGGCATTCTCCGGCGACCTGGCAACCGCCTTTACGCTGTGGCCGCGCTTGAGCGCTTCCCCGACCACATAGCGGCCGACGAATCCCGAGGCCCCGGTTATCAGTATCTTTAACGGGTTTTGTTCAGTCATTTCCATCGGCCCGGCTGTTTACCAATAAATCGATCAACTGGCCGGTGCGCTTCATGTCTTCATAGCCAACCGGCGGCTGTTGCCCGGCGATAATCGCCGCGTAGGTTTTGTCCAGCAAAACTTGCAGGCCGTGATAGGGGGTTCGCTGCATCAGCTTGTTGCGAAAGTTCACAAAGCTAGCCTTTACCAGACCGAATCCGTTGACAAAGTGATTCACCAACGGCGATAGCTGCTGGCCCCCGGCTCTCGGGATAACGCATTTCAGGTAGGGCTGGAATAGATCTGTTTCGGCAAAGCCTTCCGTACCCCTGACCGTCACGCTGAAACTCTCCGGCAGCGTCTGGGCACTAAAGCGAAAACGCCCGTGCACGTCGCCGCCGACAACCAGCGCGTCCAGGTCGTCGAATTTAAATAATTCACCGCCGCCGTGGTTATTCCACAGCGCAGTGACACTGTCGAAACTCGGCAGATAGTTGACCGCCAGACAGGCCATATGGGTAATAAAATCGTGGATAACACCGGCGGGCATTCGGTGAATCGGGTGTTTCAGGATTTCATTGGCAAAGGGACCGCCGTCCCTAACCTTCAGGCACAACCGGATATCTACTTCCTTGACGTCCCCCAACACGCCGTCCCTGACCATGTTGTTTATTTTGACAATCGGGTCGTTAAACCGGTAATTCTGGTCCTCGATCAGATGGCGGTCACACTGCCTGGCCAGTTGCCAGAGCGCTTCGAATTCTTCGAGGTTGGCCGCTATGGGTTTTTCGCAGATCACATGGGCCCCGGCTTTCAGGCAGGTCTCGGCAATTGCCTTGTGGCTGTGGGGAGGCGTCAATATATGCACCACCTCCGGTTGCTCGTCGCTCAGCATTTGCTCCAAATCCGTATGGGCTTTTTTTGCCCCGTAGCGCTGTGCCGCATACTCAGCAGCCACGGGCGACAAATCGCAAACACCCACCAACTCCGCCATATCCGATGCCGACAAGTAACTGAGGTGCTCCTTGGAGATGGCCCCGGTGCCAACGACTGCGGCCTTTAACATGTTACTGCTCTCGTCAAAATCGTTCTCACCTATTTGTACTCAATAATTTTTGAGCGCCTGCCGCTGAGCGCATCCCTGATAAAGCGCAGTTGTCCTTGAAACTCTGCAAATTTTCCCAATATCACAAAACCCGCATAGCGGGCATTCTGCTCCGGCGAGCGGCCGACATGTTTGCTCACCCGGTAAACCTGCAGCGGATACACCAGTAGCAACAACAAAAAAAAGCCGCTAACCAATGCCGCCAGCAACAGGATAACCAGCGGCAGTATCGCGCCCCACAATGTTGCCCGCAATGTCTCCCGTACCCAGTGCCGCTCCGGCGGCCCCCCGTGTATGGATGCCCCCAGCGCAAACGCGTAGCCGCCCCTAACGGTGCGGTTCCACCACTGCCCGAAGCGGTACATTGCCGCGTCGTGCAGGGTCATATCGCGGTCGAGGCGCCATATTTTCCAGCCCTGGCCGCGCAGCCGCACGCACAACTCCGGCTCTTCACCGGCAATCAGGTCGTCCCGGTAGCCGCCCGCCTGCTCAAATGCGGCGGTGCGCATAATGGCGTCGCCGCCGCAGGCTTTTGCCTCGCCGATCGGCGTATCCCACTCAATATCGCAAAGCAGGTTGTAGACGGAGGCCTGCGGCTGCTTTTCTCTCCTGCGCCCGCAAACCACCGCAACCTCCGGGTGGGCATCCAGAAACTCCCAACCGGCCGCTAGCCAGTCATCGACCACTTCGCAATCGCCATCCACGAATTGCACATAGTCGACAGCCGGGAAAACCTGCTTGATCCTTTGATAACCGGCGTTTCTGGCGCGGGCCGCGGTGAACGGCCGCTGCATGTCGAGCTCAACAACTTCCGCATCGAAACCTTTCGCCATGGCGACACTATTATCGGTGGAGCCGGAATCCACATAGACAAGACTCGCACACTGGCGGGAGAGACTTTTCAGGCAGGCTTCCAGGCGCGCGCCCTCGTTGCGTCCGATAATAACCGCGCCCAGGTTGTTCAACGGGCCAGGTCCGCCTCTAGGGTATCCACTATGGCTTTGGCGGCGGTGCCGTCGCCATAGGGGTTTTCCGCTTTGCTCATGGTTTGGTAGGCGTCTTGGTCGGTCAGCAGCCGAGTGACATTGTCGACGATCTTGTCGTAACGCGCCCCAACCAGAATGGCGGTTCCCGCCATTGACGCCTCGGGCCGCTCGGTCTGGTCCCTCAGCACCAGCACGGGTTTGCCCAGCGACGGCGCTTCCTCCTGTACGCCGCCCGAGTCGGTCAAAATAAGATGGCTTTCGTGCATGGCTTTGACGAACGCCACATAATCCAGCGGGTCCACCAGGCGAATCCGCGAATTGTTTGACAGCAGCGGAAACACCACGTCGCGAACCCTGGGACTCATATGCACCGGAAACAGCACGTCGATATCCGCGAACTCTTCCAGTAAATGCAAAATGGCTTTGCAGATCACTTCCATGCGTTCGCCGTGATTCTCGCGGCGGTGCGCGGTTACTAAAATGGTTCTGTTGGCGTTCTGCGCAGCCGAGATTTCACCGCGTTGCTGTAATTTTTCCAGCGTTAAAAACAGCGCATCAATCGCTGTGTTGCCGGTTATCTGGACGATTTTTTCATCCACGCCCTCTTTTAGCAGGTTATCTTTTGAGATATCGGTGGGCGCAAAATGGTAATTGGTTACCTGGGTGGTCATGCAGCGGTTGACTTCCTCGGGGAACGGCTCGCGCTTGTCAAATGTTCTCAGCCCGGCCTCCACATGCGCCACGGGAATCTGGTGGTAAAACGCCGCCAGCGCGCCGGTAAAGGTGGTGGTGGTATCACCTTGCACTACAACGCAGTCCGGCCGCTGCTCGTCGATAACGTCGTAGAGGCCCTGCAGCGCCGCGGTGGTGATATGACACAGGTTCTGGTCGTGCTTCATAATGGATAAATCGACATCGGGCTGTATACCAAAAACCTCCAGCATCTGTTCCAGCATTTCCCGGTGCTGCCCGGTGGCCACCACCAATGGCTCTATTCCCTCGCGGCGCTGCGCTTCCAGAATCACCGGCGCCAGCTTTATCGCTTCGGGCCTGGTGCCTACGACTATCATCAATTTCATTATCAAGAACCTTTTTTATTACCGAGCCCAAATACAATTTCTTTGAAAAACAGATAGATAAATTGGGAGTTTGTCTTGACGTAGCGCCCCAACAACCGCCTTGGCTCCTGTGATGTGCGGTACAGCCATTCCAACCCGAACTTCTGCATCCACAGCGGCGCACGTTTGGTAACGCCGGCAATCACATCAAAGCTACCGCCGACGCCTATCGCGAAGTTGACCCCAAAATCCTGCCAGTTTTCCTCAATAAAATACTCCTGCCGGGGAACGCCCATCGCTACGATCAGTATTTTTGCGCCGCTCTCCCGAACCGTTTCAGCGCGCTGCTTGGCGCCCTGCGCATCGAAATAGCCATCGCTGTAGCCCGACAAGATCAAGTTCGGAAAGGTGGTTTTTAACCCATCGGCCACACTGGCTACCACCGCCTGTTCGGCGCCTAACAGATAAACACCCCACTGATTTTTTTCCGCCATTTCGGCGAGGTCGTGAACCAGGTCCACGCCGGTTACCCGCTCCGGCAGCGGCTTTTTGATATACCGGGAGACCCAGATTAGCGGCTGCCCGTCGGCAACCACCATTTTTGCACCGTGAATAAAATTGGCGAGGCGCGGGTCAGCGCGCATCATCATCAGGATGGCGACATTGACCGTGCAGAGATAACCTTTTTCATCGCGGCTGACCAGCCCCTGGATTTCATCCAACGCCTGCTCGGTACTCCAGGAATCGAAGTCGCAGCCCAGGATACTCACCCGGCTCATGCTTACAGCCACTCCCAGCATTCAATCATCGCGTCGACGAAAAATTTAGTGGGCCAGTTGGGATAGGTCAGGCGGGAATAAGGCCCCCATATCGGAAAGGAACCCTTGATGGCGCCGCGGATATTGGGATTATTGGTGTCCAGCAACTGCCGGCTCATTACATAATGCAACGCCGAAACAGCCGCTTCTTGGTAGGCGGTATCGCCGGTCAGTTTATGCATTTTTCCCCAGACAATGGCAAGCTGGCAATTGCCCGTCAGGCAGCAGTAGTTGTCCACCGTACTGCCGTCAATGCCGATTTGCCCGGGAATAAAACCGGAATCCTGCATTTTCGCGATGCAGGACTTGGCCACGGTCTGCGCCGCGTCCAAATAGCTTTGCTCGCCGATCAGTTGAGACGATTCATACAGACCGCGAATCGCGTAGGCAATGGTGTGGGTGAAAGGAGCGACGCCCTCTTCAAACGCGCACTGGTCGAACCAACCCTGCGTTTGCTGCTCAACAGCAAAATCCAGATTGGCGCGGGCCACTTCTACCCACTGATCCTGTGGGTCAACCTGGTTCAACCTGAGCAGCGCCCAGGCCACCCGGCTGTTGTACACGTGGGGAATGCCCTTGTGGGTGCAGCGGGTCCAACGCTGCCGGTCGTCGCTGACATCCACCAGCCACTGGCCGGCGCGGCGCGCGGCGTCCAGGTAGCGGCCGTCTTGCGATTCCTCGTAGGCTCTCACCAGTCCGAACAGTACCTGCCCGGTATCAAAAACGATTCCCTGATCGGGATAAAAGTGGGGGTTTGAAATTGAGCCGTCGTCGTTTTGCACGTCCAGCTCCCAATCGCACATGGCATAGGCGCGCCTGGCGAATTCTTCGTCGCGCTTTAACTCGGCTAAGTTAAAAAAGGTTACCGCAATGTAGCCGGTTGTCTCCCGGTAGGGTGGGCGCCAACCGCCTTTGACCGAATACCCGTAGCTCACTCCCCGCTGCCCGGCCTTGTCATGGGCCAGCTTAAGCCACGCGATAGCGGCATCAAAATGTTGTTGCTTGTTTGCTGTCTTTCCCCGCCGCACCAATACGTCGCTGGCGACCAATTTCGAGAAAGTAATGATTGGATAATTCAATGTCGAGTCTCTTGTCAGGTTCTTATTGCCGGAATTCATGCGTCCCTAATCATGGCCGGCACATATTACATTATTGGTTGCGGCGCCGAAGTCTATTGGTCACTATTTATTTCAATTCGTCTTTTCTTACCGTGCGATTCCAATCTTTTTGCTTGTTTCCCAACAATTTTAGGGACAGCGGTATTTTCCACATCAAAAACAGCGGTGCGGCGGCAAGGTTCCGCCATACACGCTTGCTGGCGCGGGTTTGGACCAGCGCGCTGAAGCAGTAAAAAGCGATCGACAACATGCCCAACCAGCCCATCTCGACTAAAAATCGCAGCCCGAATAACCATCCGCCAAACAACGCCGCCAACACCATCAGCAGCATCAAGGTAAATGGCGGCAGCGCTAAATCAAGCAACGCATCCAAATACTTCCATCGACCTGTCTTAAAGAAACTTAAAAATAACGTCGGCAGATATTCCCTAATTATCTGATAGCGCCCGCCTTCCCAGCGCTCTCGCTGGGTATCCGCCTGCTCCGCCGCCAGCGGCATTTCCGACCTGACAATTGCCGCGCCATTGTAGGCCACGCGCTTGCCCGTCATCAGCAGCATCAGGGATATCTCGAGGTCTTCGACGATTGAGTGGGCGGGCCAACCCATCTCCATTAGCACCTGTGTCTTAAACGCCATGCCGTTACCTTTTATCCCGGCATTCGCGCCCAATCGAAATTGCCCGGCCGGCCGCACGTGATTAATGCCGGCAAACCCCAGATAGGTGAAGGAGGTGCGCCAGTTGTCCTCGGCATTCAGCACGCTGTGAAAGCCTTGCATAGCATCCACGTCCTCGGGCGCCAGGGCGGCGCAAACGCAGGACAGGAATAGCGGATCAACTTCCGTATCGGCGTCCACAAAAGCAATATAGTCGAAATCCCTTAGAACAGCCCCGTGTTCGGTCAGCGCCCAGTTGATTGCCTGCCCTTTGCCGGGGTTGTCGGGGTCGGTGCGCTCGAATACACGGGCCCCCGCCTCCCCGGCCAGATCAGCCGTGGCGTCCTGGCAGTTATCGGCAATCACAAAGGCTTTAAAAGGACCCGGATAGTTGCTCAAAGACAGTGACGCTAAAACAGCGTTAATCTGCTTTTCCTCATTGTGGGCCGGGATCAATACGGCGACGGAAGGGGTATCCGCGCACTCAGCATTATGACTGAAAGTCATATCGCGCCGAAACCATGACATCAGGGTAACAACCAGCACATATGAGGAAAGCAATCCGACATAAATGCCGAACGGGTACAACAGCAGCGAAAATAAAATATCCAACTAGTCTTTTCCGTTATAATCGATAAGCGCTTGGTTGGCGCCGTTTGCCCATTCCGTCAGTGGCGAGCGTCATATTGGAACGTCGCTAGTAAGCCTCGTTTGAGATCAGTGAGAAGGGCGTTTGCAAGATGATTTTCAAATCGAGCAGCGGCGACCAGTTCTTGATGTACTCCAGGTCGTATTCCACCCGTTTTCTCATCGCGTCTATGGTGTCCGTCTCACCCCTGAAACCCTTGACCTGCGCAAGCCCGGTAATTCCTGGCTTGATCCTGTGACGGGCCAGGTAGGCGATAACCTTGTCGGAATAATAATCGTTGTGGGAAATCGCGTGGGGTCTGGGCCCCACGAGCGACATATCGCCTAGCAACACATTAAACAATTGCGGCAGCTCATCAATGCTGGTGCTCCGGATAAACCGCCCTACCGGTGTTATCCTGTCATCATCCTTTGTCGCCTGCTTGACAAAGCCCTGTTCCTGTTCGTGCAAATACATACTCCGGAACTTATAAACCTTGATAACCCGGCCATCCCAACCGTGTCGCTCCTGCAAAAAGAACACCGGCCCCCTGGAGGTCACTTTTACCGCGATGGCGGTGGCGATCAGCACCGGACTCAACATGATAAGCGCCGTTACCGAGAGCACCTTGTCCATCAGCAGTTTCACGAACGCCGGGCCGCCGGCCATCAGCGGGGTTTCGGAGAGGTTGATCAGCGGGATGCCGGCAACTTCACGAACACTGTGATTGAGCAGTTGAAAGTTAAAGATATCCGGCGCCCAGATCAGGTCGATATTAAAATCTATTAACCTGGTCTGAACTTCATTCGCCATATGGGTCAGCGTAAAGGGCAGGGCTATATAGACCCTGCGGATGTCGTTATTCTGGATAAGATCTTCCAGGTTTTCAGCGTCACCCATTAGCGGAACACCTTTAACATCCCACTGTTGCGATAGCTGCTCGCCGTAGTTGACAACACCCACTACCTGGTCCGGGAGCCAGATATTTTTATTGATGCTGTTGGCCAGGTGTTCCGCCATGTCGCCCACACCGATAATCAGCGCGGGCAGTTTTTCGCGATATTTCCGCTGATAAAGCCCGTGCAGCCAATAGGTGCACAGAAACACCGCGGACTGTAAAAAGAATGCGAGCACTACCCAGATCAGTATTACCTGCCGGGAGTAGTCGGCGGAGGACTTGGTTATAAAGCCGACCCAAGCGAGGATAACGACTACAATTCCCCAGGCCCTGGCCAAATGCTGGACACCGCCGAACATATTCTCAAAGCGGCGATGCACACCCATATAGTGGTAGACAATCAGCATCAGCAAAACGGCGGTGACGGCGGTAAAACGATAGTGCGGATTTAGTACACCGTCGCGCCAGATAGCCAGCAAAAATAACGAACCCACCACCACCAGCGCGTTTAAAATATGCTGGACCCACTGGATTAACGTATCATGGTTTTTAAGCAGGCGCTGCGGCTTGCGGTTGGCGTTTAAGGAATTGGTTTCACCACTCATAAATGTAAATCACAGCATTGGCGACGCGTGATCAGGCGTCAAAACGCATAAACCGCACGCACACCGAACAGAAATTCCTCATATTCCAGCGTCGCCAGGTCTGAAGTCCGCTCTTCGTAGGCAAAGAATACCGCACCACTCAGCTCTTCCGTAAAATTGTAGACGTATTCAACATCCACGTCGTAGCGAGAAAACGGCTCCAGGGAGGCGTCGTCAAAATCCTGGTCGCGGTATCTGGCCCTGGCTTTCAGCAAAGATTGACCGGACACCCGATAGTCTAGCCTTCCCGACAAAAATGCTTCCGTGTTGTCAGCCACGTTGGCGTCGTTATAGTCCTCTATCTCCACACCGACACTGAGTTCAAGGTTACAGCGGGTGCACAGCAACGCGTAATTCCAGGTTAAATCGAGGCTGGTCCGCTCAATTTCATCCTGAATATCCAATACGCTATCGCCTGCCCCGGCACCGGCGAAGTAACTGTCGTTTCCGTTACCCGCCGAGGTATCGGTGATATCCCGGGAAGCGTTAAGTTGCAGGTTGTTACTTTCGTCACCGTAGCTCAAGAAAGCGTTAACGAAAATGCCATCCGCCTCCTCCCCGACATCTGGCTCTGTCTCGTTGTAGCCCAACTCTATCCGGTAACCCAGTTTTCGCTGAGAAGACTCGTACCCAATCCAGGCCAACCGATAATCGTAATCTCCCTGATCTAAATCGGGGTAATTTACCTCGATCTGTTGAACCGAAACTTCAAATCCGCTGATTTTGGAGAGCCGGTGCTGCCATCGCAAATCCCCACCGTAACGCTCAGTATCGCGAACGTCGTCAAAGCGATAGGAAACATCGGTAAAAATACCACTGATGGAGAGGGTGTCTACGGGCGTCACATCCACGCGGGCGGTGGGCCTGGCAAATGATATATTCCTTTCTTCTAGGTTGTCCAGCACGTCCACCAAACGCGCCTCGGCCAGCAGTGTCCTTCGGGAATGGCCCAATTCAAGATCAAAGGTATCCTCTTTTGAGCCTATGGCCAAACCAGCGTCGCCTCGCCACAGGGTTCTGTCGTCTTGCGAATCCTTGTCATAATTACCTCTGGACACCTCGTAGTCCAGCTCCAGCTTGGCGATATTAAACTCGTAGTTGCCGTCTATACCCAAGGTCAGTTCGTCCTGCCTTTCGGATAGCTCGTTTGTGCGGTTTTTATTCGCGTTATCCGAATAGGCTGTGGATAGTTCAACAAAACCACCTATATCGCCATCCGCCAAACCGGTTGTCGCCAGTAAACAACCCGCGACAAACACCGTAAACTGCGCCTTATTTACAGCTGCCATTTTTCTCCTCCGAAATAGTAATTTTTCCCCAGCCTGTTATTAAAATAATAAAGTTAGCTGTCTCAAATGCCTTAGCCCAACGTCAGCAGTTAGTCATAGTTGAACATCAGCCCACCAACGCGGTCTTTTCCGACTACATCCACAGCGGCCAACACCTGCGCTGGAAATAC
>JANQKW010000269.1 GCA_028280905.1 Porticoccaceae bacterium | reverse complement strand
GTGTACCTGGCACTTTGACGAACAAATCCTGTTCTGATTAATAAACAAAAAGCCACCGCAAGGGTGGCTTTTTGTTTATTGGTCGGGACGACAGGATTTGAACCTGTGACCACTACACCCCCAGTGTAGTGCGCTACCAGACTGCGCTACGCCCCGAATCTGCAAAGATCTCGACCGGAATGGTGGGAAGGCGCGTATCATACCGGATACGCGCGGCAATTCAACAACCGAGTAGGCTACGTTTTCAACACCAGCAACAGCTCTTCCAGTTCGGCGATTGTCTGGTCTACCAGCTGCTTGGCCTGGGTTGCCTCTTCCTTAGCCACATCGCCGGTCAGCCGCTGACGGGCGCCGCCGATGGTAAAACCCTGGTCGTAGAGCAACGAGCGGATCTGGCGAATCAGAATAACGTCCTGCCGCTGATAGTAACGCCGGTTGCCCCTTCTTTTGACCGGGCTGAGGGTGGGAAACTCCTGCTCCCAGTAACGCAGCACATGAGGCTTGACGTCACAGAGGTCGCTAACTTCACCTATAGTGAAATAGCGCTTACCGGGAATCGGAGGTAGTTGGTCGTTATCACTCGGTTCCAGCATAGTTTTCAACCCTGGCTTTTAATTTTTGTCCGGGTTTAAAAGTGACGACTCGGCGGGCGGAAATAGGAATCACTTCGCCTGTTTTAGGGTTTCTGCCCGGCCGTGTACTCTTGTCGCGCAAATCGAAATTACCAAATCCGGAAAGCTTAACTTGTTCATTGTTTTCAAGGGCATTGCGGATTTCTTCAAAAAACAACTCAACGATTTCCTTGGCTTCACGTTTATTGAGCCCCAATTCGTCATAGAGCATTTCTGAAAGTTCCGCTTTGGTTAAAGCTCCCATAACTATCCTCGCAACTACTAGCCCCGTAAACGGGCCTCAAACTGACTTTCAAGCGCGCTGATAACACAGCTTGCCGCTTGGTTAATTTCCTCCTCGGTAAGAGTGCGTGAAGTATCCTGAAAGGTCAACCCCAAAGCCACACTTTTTCTATTATTTTCAATGCCTTTTCCCTGATATACATCAAAAACCTTTAAGTCCGTCAAGTTTTTCCCCGCGGCATTGCTGGCAACCTGCTTAATTTCATCAAAAGTTACCTTTTGGTCAACTATAAACGCCAAGTCGCGCCTAACTTCCGGGAACTTACTAACATCTTGAAATACCGGCACCTTCGCATGCTGAATTTCGGACAGCCGCAGTTCAAAAACGAAGGCGTCCCGGGAAATATCCAGCTGCTTCGACAGCGCCGGGTGAAGCTTGCCTATATGTCCGATCGAGTCGCCGGATTTTTCAATTCGCGCCGTCTGGCCTACCTGCAACGCCGGATGGCTGTCAGCCGCGAACCGGTAACTGCCCTGCTCGCCGGTCAGGGACAGGAGTGATTCTACCGCGCCTTTCAAATCAAAGAAATCCACATCGCCAACTTCGGCCCCCCAGCTTTCCGGTTTTGCGCCGCCACAAATAATAGCGGCAATACGGTTTTCCTGGGTCAAACCATCGGAACTGAGGGTAAACACCTGACCTATCTCAAAAGCCCGCACTCGATTCTGCTGGCGATTCAGGTTATTACGCAACACGGATAGCAAGCCCGGCCATATAGACGTGCGCATCACAGACATATCGCTGGCGATGGGGTTTGCCAGGGTTACAGCCTGCAACTCGGGGGTTATCAAGCGTTGAATATCCGGATCGACAAAACTGTAGGTAACAACTTCCTGGAAACCATCAGCCAGCAGTTGCTCGCGGACAACCGAAAGCGGCAGCCGGCCTTCGGGGTCGCCGCTAATAGGCAGCGCGGCATTGACCGTGGTGGACGGTATATTGTCGTAGCCGTAAATTCTGGCTATCTCCTCAACCAGGTCCGCCTCGATGGCGATGTCAAACCGCCAACTGGGGGTGCGGAACTGCCAGGTGGTTGCGTCGTCAATTCGCTGCGTGTCCACATGCCCCATACCCAGGCGGGTCAGAATATCCTCTACCTGCTCCGCCGGCACCTCGACACCGAGCTGTTGCGCCAAACCCGACGAGCTAAGGGTTACCTCGGCTGGTTGGGGCAAATCACCAGTATTTTGCTTAACAATAATCGGCCCCGGCTCTCCGCCCACAATATCGACTAGCAGCGCGGTGGCCCGCTCAATCGCAAGCTCCTGCAACCGGTGGTCGACACCTCGCTCGAAACGGTGTGACGAGTCAGTGTGCAAGCGGTAGCTGCGCGCCTTGCCCGCAATGCACACCGGGTCGAAAAAGGCGCTTTCCAGGAAAATATCCGTGGTTGTGTCGGTCACCGCGGTGGCGGCACCGCCCATAATACCCGCCATGGCAACCGCACCGCCGCTGTCGGCAATCACCAGCGTAGTGTCGTCCAACTCGATATCCGTACCGTCCAACAGCGCGAGCTTCTCGCCCTGTTTCGCCATCCGGACGTCAATGCCGCCCTGCAGTTTACGTAAGTCGAAGGCATGCATCGGTTGACCCAGTTCCAACAACACATAGTTGGTGACGTCGACCACCGGATCAATCGAGCGCAAGCCGCTGCGCCTCAGCCTCTCCTGCATCCATTGCGGCGCGCTGGCGCCCGGATTGATATTGCGGAGCACCCGGCCCGCGTATTTCGGGCATTGCCGCGGGGCCGACAAGGTGACATCAAACACCCGATCGGTAACGGGCGCCACGGGGTCGCAGGCTTGCTCTGCGACCTGCGCTTGGTTTAACACGCCCACTTCGCGGGCCACGCCGCGAATACTCAAGCAATCGCCCCTATTGGGTGTCAGGTCTACCTCAATTATGCGGTCGTCAAGCGATAGGTAATCGCGCAAATCGGCGCCTACCGGCGCATCGTCCGCCAGCTCCCAAAGGCCCTCGGACGCATCGGAAATTCCCAGCTCCTGCTCTGCGCACAGCATGCCGAAGGATTCCACGCCCCGCAGCTTGGCCTCGCGAATTTTCAGATCGCCCGGCAACACAGCGCCGACCAACGCAAATGGGACCTTTAAACCGGCCCGCGCATTGGGAGCACCGCACACCACCTGAAGTGTCTGATCGCCGCTACCCGCCACTTGGCAAACCCATAGCTTGTCGGCATCCGGATGTTGCGCAACTTCAACGATCTCACCCACCACCACGCCGCTAAACTCGGGCGCAACGGGTTCAACCCCGTCCACTTCAAGGCCCGCCATAGTCAATTGGTCGACTAGCTGCGGCGTTTCAATCGCCGGGTCGACCCACTCTCGCAACCAGGATTCACTGATTTTCATTATTTCTTTAATCTCGGTTTAAAACTGCTTCAAGAAACGCAGGTCGTTCTCGAAAAACAGCCGCAAATCGTTCACACCGTAACGCAGCATGGCGATACGCTCAATTCCTAAGCCAAAGGCAAAGCCCGTGTATTCTTCAGGATCTATCCCGCAATAGTTAAAAACATTGGGATGCACCATTCCGCAACCCATGATTTCCAGCCAGCCGGTCTGCTTGCAAACCCGGCAACCGTCTCCCCCACAGTTTGTGCACTGAATATCCACCTCCGCGGATGGTTCTGTGAAGGGAAAATAGGAAGGCCTGAAACGCACCGGCAGGTCGGTCTCAAAAAACGCCTTTAGGAACTGGTCAATGGTGCCCTTCAAATCGGCAAAACTTATCCCCTTATCTACCACCAGGCCCTCCACCTGGTGGAACATTGGCGTGTGTGTGAGATCCGAGTCGCAGCGATACACCCGGCCGGGGCAGATAATCCTGATCGGCGGCCGGCTGTTTTCCATGGTGCGAATCTGAACCGGCGACGTATGGGTGCGCAATACCATTTTTTGATCTACGCCAGCACTATCGAGGGAATCGTCATCGATATAAAAGGTGTCGTGCATGGCCCGCGCCGGATGGTGCGCCGGTATATTGAGCGCCTCGAAATTGTGGTAGTCATCCTCAATTTCCGGGCCTTCCTCAACCCGGTAGCCGGCCCGGACAAAGAAGGCCTCGATCCGCTCCATGGTGCGGGTAATCGGATGAAGGTTGCCCGAGTCCTCACGCCGGCCAGGCAGGGTCACGTCAACCGCCTCTCCCGCCAGCTTTTCCTCGATGGCCTTGCGCTCGAAGGCGCGCTTTCTTTCATCCAGGGCGTCTTGGACCCGCTGTTTGACTTGGTTTATCCTGGCTCCGGCTTGCGGGCGCTGCTCCGGCGATAAACCGCCAAGCCCCTTCAACAGGCCTGTAATACTGCCTTTTTTACCCAGGTATTCAACCCGCACAGAATCCAGCACCGCCAGGCTGTCCGCCCGCGCAATGGCCTCGGTCGCTTCTGATGCCAGTTGTTCAAGGTTTTCCATAGTTTTCTTCTTCAATAAATAAAATAGGGAAAGGGGGCTACCCTTTCCCTATCCGGAATGATTCAAGCGGGTATTCGCCCGCCGTGAACTATGCCAGGGCAGCCTTTGCTTGATCCGCAATCGCCTTAAACGCGGCCTTGTCATGGACCGCCAGGTCAGCGAGCACTTTGCGGTCCAGTTCGATTTCCGCTTTCTTCAAGCCGGCAATCAGTTGACTATAGCTGATGCCTTCCGCCCTGGCCTGGGCGTTGATACGGGTAATCCACAAGGCGCGAAAGGTGCGCTTTTTGGCTCTGCGGTCACGGTAGGCGTACTGACCGGCTTTGGTAACAGCCTGGGTGGCAACACGGTATACGCGGCTGCGCGCGCCGTAGTAACCCTTGGCTTGCTTTAATACTTTCTTGTGTCGGCGGTTGGCCTGAACACCTCGTTTTACGCGGGGCATAACACTCTCCTCTCTTTAACGTAATCAGGACCGCAGCATACGATCGACCAGCGGGGCATCAGCGGAATTCATCGTGCTGGTGCCTCGCAGTTGGCGTTTGCGTTTGGTGGTCATACCGGTGAGAAGATGGCTTTTAAAGGCCCGCTTGTGCTTATAGCCGGCGCCGGTTTTTTTGAAGCGCTTGGCCGCACCACTGTGTACTTTTGCTTTTGGCATTTTCTTTACTCCGCATTTAGCTGATGATAATAAAAGTGGACGCTGGCCAGTCTGCCAAAAGGCTGGACGCAACGAATTGCCCAATTAAAGGGCGCTCAATACGAGCCCGTCACTTTTTCTTGCTTTTCGGGGAAATAACCATGGTGAGCTGCCGGCCTTCCATTTTCGGCTGCTGCTCAACATTACCAAGTTCGGCAAGGTCCTGCTCGATGCGCTGCATCATCTCCATACCGAGTTCCTGGTGCGCCATTTCTCTGCCTCGGAACCGCAAGGTCACCTTGGCCTTATCCCCGCCTTCGAGGAAACGTACCAGGTTGCGTAGTTTAACCCGGTAGTCGCCCTCTTCCGTCCCTGGGCGAAACTTCATTTCTTTGACTTGCGTTTGCTTCTGCCTTTTGCGTTGCTCGGCTTGTTGTTTCTTCGCCTCGAACAAGTGCTTGCCGTAGTCCATCACTTTACAGACCGGCGGCTCCGCATCCGGGGCTATTTCTACCAAATCCAAGCTGGCTGCAGTTGCTACGCTTTGGGCTTCTTCCAGAGGGACAATGCCAAGCTGGTCGCCTTCCGCACCGATCAGGCGCACTTCCGTGCCGGTAATCTCTTCGTTAATACGAGATCGCTTGATATTGCCCTTTGAATAATTTCTCTTGATATCCCAACTCCGTCTTTGAAATGACTAATTTACAAGCTTGCAATTCACAATTCGTCAATTGTCAAAATCAACGCGACCGCGACGCTGTACATCCTTCGCCAGGCGCTCGGCAAACTCGTCTACTGACAGGCTACCAAGGTCATCACCACTGCGGGAACGTACTGCCACGGTCTGTGTTGCAACTTCCTTATCACCGACTACCAGCAGGTAAGGAATCTTCTGAATTGTGTGCTCGCGGATTTTAAAGCCGATTTTTTCATTTCTCAAGTCATTTATGACCCGGAAGCCCTTGTTTTTCAAGGAATCAGCCACTTTTTGGGCATAATCGGCCTGGTTGTCGGTAATATTCATCACCACTGCCTGTTGCGGCGCCAGCCAGGCGGGGAAAGCCCCTTCGTAATGCTCTATCAAAATGCCGATAAACCGCTCGAAAGAACCGAGAATGGCGCGGTGCAACATCACCGGCACCTGGCGACTCCCGTCTTCAGCCACATATTGGGCATCCAAGCGCCCGGGCATGGAAAAATCCACCTGAATGGTACCGCACTGCCACACCCTGCCGAGGCAGTCTTTCAGGGAAAATTCGATCTTCGGCCCGTAGAAGGCGCCCTCCCCCGGCAACAGATCGTAGGCGAGTTCCTTCGCCGCCAGCGCGTCCGCCAGCGCTTGCTCGGCCTTGTCCCATACCTCGTCGCTTCCCACCCGCTGCTCGGGCCTGGTGGAAAGCCGAATCAAAACCTCCTCGAAACCAAAGTCCTTGTAAACCTCAAACAGCAGGTCGGTAAAAATAGAGACTTCGCTTTGAATTTGCGACTCGGCACAGAAAATATGGGCGTCGTCCTGCACGAAGCCGCGCACTCGCATCAAACCCTGCAGCGTGCCCGACGCCTCGTCGCGGTGGCAGGAGCCAAATTCCGCCAGCCGCAGAGGCAAATCGCGATAGCTCTTTAAACCCTGGTTAAACACCTGAATGTGGCAGGGGCAGTTCATCGGCTTCACCGCGTAGTCGCGGGATTCCGACTCCACCGTAAACATATCATCGCGAAATTTATCCCAGTGGCCGGATTTCTCCCAGAGCGTCCTATCCACCACCATCGGGGTGTTGATTTCCAGGTAGCCGTTCTGTCGCTGCACCTGGCGCATATAGCGCTCCAGCTCTGTATAAATAGTCCAGCCCTTGGGGTGCCAGAACACCATGCCGGGCGCTTCTTCCTGGAGATGGAAAAGGTCGAATTTCTTTGCCAGCTTTCGATGGTCCCTTTTTTCCGCCTCCCGGAGGAACTGCAGGTGCGCCTTTAATTGCTTCTTGTCCGGCCAGGCGGTGCCATAGATGCGCTGTAGCATCTTGTTATTGGAGTCGCCCCGCCAATAAGCACCGGACACCCGCATCAGCTTGAAATGGTGGCAAAACCGCATGTTGGGCACATGGGGGCCGCGACACATATCAATGTACTCTTCGTGGTGATAGAGTCCGGGCCGGTCTTCCCTGTCTATATCGCGGTCGAGAATTTCCACCTTGTAGGGCTCATCCCTGGCGGCGAAGGTATCCCTGGCTTCCTGCCAATTGACTTTTCTTTTAACCACGTCGTAATCGGTTTTGGCCAGTTCCACCATGCGCTGCTCCAACGCGGCAAGGTCCTCCTCCGTCAGCCTGTGCTCCAGGTCAATGTCGTAATAAAAGCCGTTTTCGATGGTCGGGCCAATGGCCATCTTGGCTTCCGGCCAAAGCTGCTTGATGGCGTGACCCAGCAGGTGGGCGCAGGAGTGGCGAATAATCTCAAGGCCGTCTTCATCCTTGGCGGTATAGATAACTAAGGAGGCGTCTTCTTCTATCAGCTCGTGGGCATCGACCCGCTGGCCGTTGACGGCGCCGGCGATGGTCGCCTTGGCGAGACCCGGGCCGATATCGGCGGCCACATCGTAAACGGATACAGGATTATCGTACTGGCGTTGACTGCCATCGGGGAGTGTAATGCGGGGCATCTTTTATCCTTTTCAGTGGTGACCCCTACCAAAGGCCACTTGATTTAAACTAAACAGCACACTTACCGGTGAGCCATTTTAATTTGGTAGGACCAGGCAGATTATTCGCCAGCTTAAGCTGGCTCACCCTTCGGGTCGTCACCTAAAGGTGACGCTGTCTCGCGCTACGCGCTCGGCTCGAACTGGGCAGTTCTCATCCGCCTGCAACTACACAGGCCCACGCCTACCGGTGAGCCATTTTAATTTGGTAGGACCAGGCAGATTCGAACTGCCGACCTCTACCATGTCAAGGTAGCGCTCTAACCAACTGAGCTATGGTCCTATAAAATCCCTACTTGCGCAGGCGGTCGGCAAAACGCCGACCTCTACCATGTCAAACTCTTTAGCCGCTCAGGGCTGCGCTCTAACCAACTGAGCTATGGTCCTAAAATCTTTACTAGCACGAGCAGTCGGCAAAACGCCGACCTCTACCATGTCAAACTCTTTAGCCGCTCAGGGCTGTACTCTAACCAACTGAGCTATGGCCCTAAAATCTTTACTAGCACGAGCAGTCGGCAAAACACCGACCTCTACCATGTCAAACTCTTTAGCCGCTCAGGGCTGTACTCTAACCGACTGAGCTATGGTCCTATATTTTAAGGGCGCGTAATGTACCAGTGATTGAATCTCCTAGCAAGGTCGGGCTTAAAGTTCGGCGGTCTTAAGGCGCTGAATCTGGTCCCTTATGGCAGCGGCTTCTTCGAATTCCAGGTTGCTGGCGCACTGCAGCATCTGCTGCTCCAATTCAGCTATCTTACGCCATATGTCCACGCCCTTATCGAGGGCTATATCCACCCCATATTGCTTGACTTTCTCCGCTACCTTGCGGCCCCGGCGGGCGCCCGAGACGGCAATACTGTCGAGTATATCAGGCACCTCTTTGACGATGCCTTTAGGGATAATACTGTGCGTTTCGTTAAAGACGATCTGTTTGGCCCGTCTCCGCTCCGTTTCATCTATCGCGCGCTGCATCGATCCCGTGATAGTGTCGGCATAGAGAATAGCTCTTCCTTCCACATTGCGCGCCGCCCTGCCGATGGTCTGAATCAGTGTTTGTTCCGACCGTAAAAAACCCTCCTTGTCTGCGTCGAGAATAGCGACCAGCGCCACCTCCGGCATATCCAGCCCTTCCCGCAGCAGGTTGATCCCGACCAATACATCAAACTCGCCTACCCGCAAATCCCGAATAATTTCCACTCGCTCAACCGTATCGATATCCGAATGCAGGTAGCGAACTCTGGCGCCGTTTTCGTCGAGGTATTCAGTCAGGTTCTCCGCCATCCGTTTGGTCAACACGGTAATGAGTACCCGCTGCCGTTTGGCAACCGCGGCCCTTATTTCCGATAATACGTCGTCGACTTGATCCGTGGCGGGTCGCACTTCGACTTGCGGGTCCACCAGACCGGTGGGCCTCACCACCTGTTCCACCACTTGATCCGCGTGCGCTTCCTCGTATTTTGCCGGCGTCGCCGAAACAAAAATCATCTGTGGAACAATCCGCTCCCACTCGTCAAATCTCAATGGCCGGTTATCCAGCGCGGACGGCAATCGAAAGCCGTATTCCACCAGGGTTTCCTTACGCGAGCGATCACCGCGGTACATACCGCCAAATTGGGGAATGGTGACATGGGATTCGTCAACCACCACCAAGGCGTTGTAGGGCAGGTAATCAAACAGCGTGGGTGGCGGCTCGCCTGCCTGCCGACCGGACAAATAGCGGGAGTAATTCTCGATGCCTGTGCAGTAGCCCAACTCCTGCATCATCTCCAAATCATAGCGTGTGCGTTCACTCAGACGCTGCGCCTCGACCAGCTTGTTCATTGAGTTAAACTGATCCAAGCGCTCCGCCAGTTCCTCTTTGATATTCTCAACGGACTGGAGAATTGTGTCTCTGGGCGTTACGTAGTGGGTCTTGGGATAGATAGTAAAGCGCGAAATGCTGTGCAACAACTCACCGGTGAGCGGATCGAATAGCGACAGCTTTTCAATTTCGTCGTCAAACAATTCAATCCTGACGGCTTCCCGCTCGGAATCAGCGGGGTAAACGTCGATCACGTCCCCGCGGACCCGATAGGTGGCGCGCTCAAAGGCGGTATCGTTGCGCTTGTACTGCAGCTCCGCCAGGCGGCGCAGGATGACCCGTTGATCCACTTGATCGCCCCGCACCAGATGCAACACCATTTTCAGATAGGCGTCCGGGTCGCCCAGCCCGTAGATAGAGGAAACAGTGGCCACTACCAGCACGTCGTCTCGCTCCATCAACGCCTTGGTTGCGGAAAGCCGCATCTGCTCAATGTGCTCGTTGATAGTCGCGTCTTTTTCGATATAGACATCCGACGCCGCCACATAGGCTTCCGGTTGGTAATAGTCGTAGTAGGAGACAAAATACTCCACGGCATTGTCAGGAAAAAACTCCTTGAATTCACCGTAGAGCTGCGCGGCAAGCGTCTTGTTGTGGACCAGCACAATGGTTGGCCGTTGCACGGACTGGACAACATTGGCTATTGTGAAAGTTTTACCCGACCCGGTTACCCCCAATAGCGTCTGGGCGGCCAAACCTGCCTCCAGGCCGGCAACCAGCTTTTTTATCGCCTCAGGTTGATCGCCGGCAGGCTCGTAATTGCTGACAATTTGGAATCGCTTGGCCATTGATAACGCGTCTGATTAGCTGCTAAATCTGGGCTTGACTACCCCTAAATGCGACTATACCATACGCGCCTCTCTCTAATCCGCCTTAGCTCAGTTGGTAGAGCAAATGACTGTTAATCATTGGGTCGCTGGTTCGAGCCCAGCAGGCGGAGCCAAATATGAAAAAGGGGTGGCCGGAAGGTTACCCCTTTTTCATATTTGACTTTATCGGGCTGGGTGCAGGCCAGCAGGGTGAGCCCGGTTAACAGCGCAAGCACTGCTTGTGCCCGGGCGAACGCCGTCGGCATATTTGCCCGACGGCCGGGGGAGCCAACAATAAACAGCAAAGGGGTAGCCGATAGGTTACCCCTTGCTGTTTGGCTTTCCAGCGCTATCTAAATGTTATCAGGTGCTTGTTTTTCTGCACCGTGCTTTTTCCTATACCCTTGACTTTCTGTAAGTCATCGAAAGATGCAAAGCGTCCATGCTTTTTTCGATAGGCGACGATGGTTTCGGCTTTTTTCAAGCCTACGCCGCTAAGGGTTTGCGCAACAAGCCTGGCCGACGCCGTATTGATATTGACAGGCGCAATAGCCGCTGCCTGAACATCACGTTTGTTATCGGCGGCAACCGCTGACAACGGCCCTGTGGTTATACCGACCAGTGCTAAAGCAATAATAAAACGGGAAATAAACGGAATAATCTTCATGAAAACACTCCTTGTTTTTAGTTGGTTGAATAACGTCGATTAACTACTGCTCCTTATCGACGGGCCAATTATGGACCTATTTCGCCGTTGATTTCAAGCAATGCGGCAACTGGATCCTGTGCTTTTGTGATGGGCCTACCAATAACCAGGTAGCTGCTACCCATCGCAATGGCCTGCGCCGGACCCAGGATTCTTCGTTGGTCATCACCGGGTTTTTGGCCCGATGGCCGAATGCCGGGCGTTACCAGTAAAAAGTCCTCGCCAATTTTTTCCCTCAATAACCCGGCTTCCTGCGCGGACGCAACTACGCCGTCCAATCCCGATTCACGTGCCAGTTGCGCCAGGCGAATCACCTGCTGTTCAGCACTCGCTGAAATGCCTACTTCGAGCAAGTCCCGCTGCTCCATACTGGTTAGCACGGTAACCGCCGTCAGCAGCATGCCGGTGTTTTGGCTCTGCAACTGCTGCCTGGCCGCCGCCATCATTCGCCCGCCGCCCGAGGCGTGTACATTGGTCATCCAAACCCCCAGGTCGGCAGCCGCGGCAACCGCTTTCGCTACAGTATTGGGAATGTCGTGAAACTTGAGGTCCAGGAAGACGTCGAATCCGCGGTCGACCAGGTGGCGGACAAAATTCGGGCCGGCTGAGGTAAATAACTCCTTGCCAACCTTGACCTTGCAAAGCTCGGGGGGTAGTCGCTCGACAAGCTGCTCCGCGTCGCGAGCCGCGGGGTAGTCCAACGCTACTATTATACGCGGGTCAGTTTTCATCTGATTAGGGGCCACCCTGTTTAGGCTTTCGCGCGGGAACCAGGCTAACCAATATTCCAACGCAACAACCCACCAGGAAGAGCAGCAATGCCCAGACACCCAACGGCAAGGTTGACACGGTAAACCCCATCAGCTTAAAGGTAACAGCGTCAGGATTGTCCATCACCACCCAAAATCCAAGCACCGCCGCAACAATTAGCAACAGTATTAACAGGAATTTCCTAGCCATTTAAATTAGCACCTTGGTTACATAATCCTCCAACAAACCCGGGAGCATTAATCCGTTAGCCGGGCTGGGCTTGGGGTGCAGTGTTTCAAAACACGCCGTAAACCCATCCCTGGGGGCTCGACGTCGGCATCCCTGCCGACGACGGTTTTGAAACACTGCACCCCAAGCCTTTGAAATTCTAAGCTACATGCCAAAAAAAAGCGGCAAGAAATATTCTTACCGCTTTTCTAAAAAGGCTTCGACAAAACCGTTAACTATCGATACCGCCGTTGACTCTCTCACGCAGTTCCTTGCCGGGTTTAAAGTAGGGAACATATTTGCCGGCAAGCTCCACCGAGGCGCCCGTTTTGGGATTGCGTCCTATCCTGGGCGCACGGTAGTGAAGGCAGAAACTGCCAAAACCGCGAATTTCTATTCTCTCGTTGTTAACCAGCGCATGGGTCATTTTTTCCAGAATCATCCGGACCGCAAGCTCAACATCCTTGGGGGGTAATTGATCTTGCTGATTAACGATTTGCTCAATCAATTCAGATTTTGTCATTTTTCTAGTCCGCTACCTTGCTTTACGGGGGAGGATACTCCCCACGTAAATCGATTGTTACTTATTGTCACCGCTGTCCATCTGCGCTTTAATCAGATCACCAATAGTCGTGGGTGAAATGTTTTCCACTTCCTGGCTTTTGTGTTCCTTGATAGCCGCTTTTTCTTCCTCCAAGTCCTTGGACTTGATGGAGAGTTGCAAGACGCGGTTCTTACGATCAATGTTAATGATTTTCGCCTCGACTTCATCGCCTTCCTTCAGCACATTGCGCGCATCTTCAACCTTATCCCGGGAAATTTCCGAGCTTCGCAAGGTGGCTTCGACGTCCTCACTCAGGGTGATAATCGCGGCTTTGGCGTCAACTTCCTTAACCACACCTTTTACGACGCTGCCCTTGTCGTTGGTAGCTATGTAGTTGGAAAACGGATCGTCCGCCAGTTGTTTGATTCCGAGGGATATGCGTTCTCTCTCCGCATCGACACCCAGAATAACCGTCTCGACTTCATCGCCCTTGTTAAATTTGCGCACCGCCTCTTCGCCGGTTTCATGCCAGGAGATATCGGACAGGTGAACCAGGCCGTCGATTCCGCCATCAAGGCCGATAAAGATACCAAAGTCGGTAATGGATTTAATATTTCCCTTGATCTTGTCACCCTTGTTATGGGTGGCCGCAAATTCATCCCAGGGGTTGGTTTGACACTGCTTGATACCCAGTGAAATACGACGCCGTTCCTTGTCGATATCCAGCACCATAACTTCCACCTGGTCACCTACCTGGACGATCTTCGAAGGGTGAACGTTCTTGTTGGTCCAGTCCATTTCAGATACATGCACCAGGCCTTCGACGCCGTCTTCCAACTCGGCGAAACAGCCGTAGTCGGTAAGGTTAGTCACCTTGGCCTGAACGCGGGTGCCCTCGGGGTACCGTTCGGTAATTTCAAGCCACGGGTCCTCGCCCATCTGCTTCATGCCGAGGGAAACGCGATTCTTCTCCCGGTCAAATTTAAGCACCTTGACGTCAATTTCATCGCCAACATTGATAATCTCGCTGGGATGACGAATACGTTTCCAGGACATATCGGTGATATGCAAAAGGCCATCGATACCACCCAGGTCAACGAACGCGCCGTAATCGGTGAGGTTTTTGACAATACCTTTCAGCGACAGGCCTTCGTCCAGCTTGTTGAGCAATTCTTCGCGCTCGACACTGTTGTGTTCTTCCATAACGGCGCGGCGGGACACAACCACGTTGTTGCGCTTCTGGTCCAGCTTGATTACTTTCAATTCGATGGGTTTTTCTTCCAGGTGAGCCGTGTCACGCATCGGGCGCACGTCTACCAGAGAGCCCGGCAAAAACGCGCGCAACCCGCCGATATCTACCGTAAACCCGCCTTTAACCTTGCCGCTAATCATGCCGGTGAC
>JANQKW010000228.1 GCA_028280905.1 Porticoccaceae bacterium | reverse complement strand
TCCTTTGTAAGGCTTTGATATCGCTGGCGGTCCCGTCGTATTTCGCCTGCAATGCGGCGTATTCCGACGCTGCCTGTAGTTGCTTTTGGCGGGTTTTCGCCACCTCTGAACTGAATATTGCCTTTGGCACATCCACTACGGCAATCTTGCCTGCAGCCGAGGCCTGTATCGAAAACAACCCAACCAGTAATACAGCCAAAAAACGGATTCGTTGCACAATGTATCTCCCAATAATCCCAGGTTTCAATGGTTAAAAAGTCTGACCAATTGAGAACTGGAAGGCCTCTTCCTCGTCCTCGGGACCAGCATTCAATGGTTTTGCAATACTAAACGTCAGTGGCCCGAAACCGCTTAGCCAGGTAACGCCGAATCCAGCGGAGTACCGCAATTCAGCCAAATCAGGTTCAGAACAGAGATCAACGCTTTTGGTACCGCAATCAGTGTCAAACACATTCCCTATATCAATGAAAAACGCCGACTGGAGGGTACGCTGATCCTTGATAAAAGGCAACGGAAACAGTATCTCGGCGCTGCCTTCGATCAACACATTGCCGCCGAAGGGGTCGGGGTCGTCGAAGACATTGCCGTTCTCATCGACGAATGGGGTATCTCTGGGCCCTAGGGTATTCCGTTCAAAGCCTCTCACCGAACCGAAACCGCCGGCATAGAAGTTTTTCAAAAACGGCAGCCGCGTAGTGTCGCCATAGCTGTCGCCGAAACCCAGTTCAGTGCGCAATCGCAGCGTCAGCCCTCGGAACAATGGCTGGAAGTATTGCCCCGAGTAGGTCAGTTTATAATACTCCAGGTCGCTGAGCGGCGCGCTTAGCTCCAGTGCGAATCTGTTGGAAGACCCGCGGGTGGCGAAAACGCCCCGATTGAGCGTAGAGCGAATCCAACTCAGGTTAAAGGTGAATATATTGTATTTGTCGCCATTCTCGTCAATGAAGTCGACAATTTCCTCGGACGGGAAAGAACCCTCGTCCAGACTCAGGTTTTCATAGCCGAACCCGAAGCCGATACGCTGTATCTCCGAAACGGGATAGCTAAAATTGGTGGTCGCGCCAAAGCTATCCGACGAGAAGCTGGAAAGGTTGATTTCGTCAAAGTCACTGGTGCGGCCGAACAGGGAAAAACCGGCGCTGACGCCGTCGTTGGTAAAATAGGGCTCCGTGTAGTTGATTGCCACATTGGTTCTGAACTCACTTCTGTTCAGGCCGACACCAACGCCCTTGCCCGTGCCAAGAAAGTTGTTCTCCTGTAGGTTGGCGCCTATTACCAGACCGAAATCCTGGGCAAAACCCAGGCTGGCGCCGACGCTTCCGGAAGGCTGCTCCTCTACGGTATAGATAACATCCAGTTGGTCACTCGTGCCGGGAACCGGCGTGGTTTCAACCTGCACTTCCTTAAAAAAGCCCAACCGCTCGAGGCGTACCTTGGAGTGTTCGATCAACCCGGTCGAGGCGGCAGCGCCCTCCATCTGCCGCATTTCGCGGCGCAGCACTTCGTCCATGGTTTTGGTGTTGCCGCGAAACTCGATGCGCCTCACGTAGGCCCGTTTGCCCGGGTTGATAAAGAAAGTGATTTTGGCGGTCCGGTTTTCCTCGTCGAGTTCCGGAAAGCCCTCTACCTCGGTAAAGCTGTAGCCTTCGTTGCCCAGGCGCTGTGTGATGAACTCGCTGGTCGTGGTCATCAGATTTTGCGAAAATGTCTGCCCTTCCCTCAATAACACCAACCTGAGAATATCTTCCTCAGGCAGAATCGGGTCACCGGCCAGCTCAACCTCACTGACAGTAAAAACATCGCCTTCGGTGATGTTTACCGTAATATAGACCCGCTCCTTATTCGGGCTGATAGCCACCTGCGTGGAATTCACGTTGAAGTTCAAATAGCCGCGGTCCAAATACCAGGATTCAAGTCTTTCCAGGTCGCCGGACAATTTTTCCTTGGCGTATTTGTCATCGCCCCTGATCCACGACAGCCAATTGGTGGTTGTCAACTCAAATAAATCGCGCAGGTCGCTCTCTCTGAAATCCCGGTTGCCGACAATATTGATATGCTTGATTGCAGCGACATCGCCCTCATCGATATCGATATTGACCCCCACCCGGTTCTGGGGAAGCTGCTCAACGGATGTTTTGACCAGCGCGCCATAGCGCCCCTGCGCGACATACTGCCGCTCTAACTCAAGACTCATACCCTCCAAAATCGACTGCCGGAATATCTGCCCCTCGGCCAAGCCATTCTCACGCAACGCATCGAGCAGTTGCTCGGACTTTATCGCTCTATTACCCTCGAGGTTTATTTCAGAGACTGCGGGTCGCTCCCGCAGCACGATCAGCAGCGCATCGCCGTCCCGCGCCATGCGAATATTATCGAAATAACCCGTTCTAAAAAGGGAGCGGGTCGCGCTGCGGATAGCTTCCTCATCGACCAGGTCTCCCACCTGAACCGGAAGCGCGGCGAATACGGTTCCCGCTGACACCCGTTGCAATCCATTGATTCGAATGTCGTCTATCTGGAACACGTCGGCGTTGGCACAGACGGCCATAACAGCCAAAAACAACAGAGATAAACGCTTCATTCGTTGGAAAACACCTTCAACTTATTAATATTCGCCCCTCCCCGAAGGACTGGAGCAGCCTTAGTTATAAGCGCATCAGGTCATTGTACAGCGCCAGCACCATCAAACCGACCACCATAAACAACCCCAGCCTGAACCCCACAAGCTGAACTTTTTCCGATACAGGCTTTCCTTTGACAACCTCGATCAGGTAATACATCAAATGCCCGCCGTCCAATACCGGGATCGGCAACAGATTCAACACCCCCAGACTAACACTTAAAAACGCGACAAACGTCAGGTAAGCGGCAACGCCGTACTGGGCGGAAGCCCCCGCAACTTTAGCAATGGTAATTGGGCCGCTCAAGTGTTTGACGGAAATAAGCCCCTGGATCATTTTTTTCAGGGAATCGAGAATCAGCAGGGATGTCTGCCAGGTCTCTTGTGCACCGCGTTTTAACGCCCCAAAGAAACCGTATTCCATGGTGCGCAGCATCTCATCCGGGAAGCTGGGAACAACAACGCTCATTCCCACTTTGCCCACCAGGGTGCCGTCGCCCGCTTGCTCCGCTTTGGGCACTAGAATCAGCGTCACCGGCTCGCCCCGCCGGTCTACCTCAACAGTTAAGGACTCGCCGGGTCGCGCCCGCACGTACTCGACCCAGGCATGCCAGGTGGGCATGGGTTCGCCGTCCACCGACACCACTCTGTCGCCCGGCTGCATGCCCGCCAGTGCCGCCGGCTCACCGGCTATTACGTCATCCGCCACCGGAATGATAGGCGGCTGGTAAAGGGTCAGGCCGATGGCGGTGATGGGGTCCACCTGTTCCGCTTCCGTCAACCATCCATTCAACTGGCCCGTGAGCACTTCCCTGTCCACCCCCTGTTGATCGGCCACAGTAAAGGTTATCGGGCCGGTCTCACCAATTCGATATATCAACCGGGTTCGCAATGCCCGCCAGGTGGGTGTGGGCTCGCCATCGACAGCAACAATTTCCTGGCCCTTGCTGAGGCCAGCCATTTCCACAACCGAGCCCTGCTTTACCCCATCGACAATGGGCGCAACCCCCTGCTCGCCCATGCCGAACACTATCCAATACACCAGAATGGCCAACAGGAAGTTAGCGGCCGGCCCGGCTACCACCACCGCCATTCGCTGCCAAACCGATTTTCTGTTGAACGCGTAGGGAAGTTCGCTGTCGTCGACAGGCCCCTCCCGTTCATCAACCATCTTGACATAACCACCCAGCGGCAGCGCCGCCACAACGAATTCCGTGCCGTGACGGTCGTTCCAGCGAAACAGGGGGGTACCAAAACCGATCGAGAACCGCAGCACCTTTATACCGTTGCGCCGCGCCACCCAAAAATGACCGTATTCATGGAAGGTTACCAATACGCCCAAGGCGATCAAGGTAAACACCACCATTTGCAAAACATCCACTATTGTCACCTACCTCATCTGCACCTGCTGCTCACCGACGCGCACCTGGACCAGATTGTTGGCTATATTCCTGGCTTCCAGGTCGATTGCTTGGACATCCTCGAGACTGCGGGGTTCAGTCGGCTCGACGCAGTCCATAGCGCCCGCCACCACGCCCGCAATCGCGGTAAATGCTATTTTTCCCTCCAGAAAAGCGGCTACCGCCACTTCGTTGGCCGCGTTGAGTATCGCCGGCGCGCTTCCCCCGGCTCTGGCCGCCTCCATGGCCAGCACCAGACAGGGAAATCGCTCAAGATCCGGCGCTTCGAAGTTTAACCGCGCCACCGCCATGATATCCAGCGATGGAACCCCGGAGTCGATTCTATCAGGCCAAGCCAGCCCGAAGGCAATGGGCGTGCGCATATCCGGGTTACCCAATTGGGCCAGTATCGAACCGTCGGCGTACTCGACCATGGAGTGGACAATACTTTCGGGATGGATTACCACCTCCACCTGTTGCTGGTCCACGGCGAACAAGTGACAGGCTTCAATAATCTCCAGCCCCTTGTTCATCATGGTTGCCGAGTCTACCGATATCTTTTGCCCCATCCGCCAATTGGGGTGTGCGCAGGCCTCTGCGGGTGTCACAGACGCCAATTCCGCCAGCGGCGTGGTTCGGAAAGGCCCTCCGGACGCCGATAACAGTATTTTTTTGACGCCATCGCGCAGCGGCCGGCCGTGACTGTCGGGCAGACATTGAAAAATAGCGTTGTGTTCGCTGTCTATCGGCAACAACAGCGCCTCCGATTCGGCGACGGCGGCCATAAACAGCGGCCCCGCCATCACCAGTGATTCCTTGTTGGCCAACAACACCCGCTTGCCCGCTTTAACGGCGGCCATGGTGGGCACCAACCCGGCGGCGCCGACAATGGCGGCCATCACCGCCTCCACCTCCGGATCCGTGCAAACGTCACAGAGGCTGCGTTCACCCGCTAGCACGCGGGTAGAACAGCCTGCGTCCCTGAGCAAGCCGGTCAGTTCATTCGCAGCGGCTTCACCGGGAACTACCGCGTAAACCGGTCGATGCCGTATACACTGGCTTGCCAGCTGTGCAACTCGGCTGTTTGCGGTCAGCGCGAAAATGTCGAAGCGATCCGGGTGGCGCGCCAGCACATCCAGCGTGCTGACACCAATGGAACCGGTAGCGCCCAGTATGGTTACTTTCATAATGCGGGATTGACACCGGATAATAACAGCGCAAATACAAACACCGGCAGCGCGGCGGTCAGGCCGTCAACTCTATCCAGCATGCCGCCGTGCCCGGGTAATATGTTGCCGCTATCCTTTATTCCGCGGCTGCGCTTCAACATGCTTTCGAGCAAGTCGCCGAGCACCGATGCCAGCACGGTGACCACCACCAGCGGAATCAACCATATATACTGCGCCCCCTGAAAACCCAGCGCGACACCCAACAGCAGCGCGGCAATCAAATTCGCCAGCAAACCGCCGGCCAACCCCTCCAGGGTTTTACCGGGACTCACATTGGCCGCCAGCTTGTGTCTGCCAAATGCCTTACCGGAAAAATAAGCGCCTATGTCCGCCAACGCCACTATCGCAATAACCGCCAGCAACAATTGCACGCCCGCGCCAGTTTTCATCAGCACGACGATCGCCGCCCAGGCGGGAACCAGTACCAACAGACCCATCACCGCTCGGAGTAATACCGGCTGCCAAACGCCTTCAGTGCGCGGATAGGTTGCCACCAACGACAAGGCCACCAACCACCAGACAACGCCGCCGAAAACCAGTTGCAAGGCTGGCTCCCGGTCGAGGGACGGCTCGTAAAATCCCAACAAAAGGGCCGCGCCCCACAAACATAGACCAAACAGGCATACGTAGAGCAACCGCGTCGGCAAGCCATGGAGTCCGGCCAGGTTTGACCACTCCCAGGCGCCGTAACATACGATTGCGGCTATCAATAGGCAAAATTGCGTGGGTGACAACAGCAACAGAGCGGCCAGCAATACCGCGACAACAACCAGCGCGGTAATAACGCGCTGCTTAAGCACTGGCCTTCTCCGCCTCTTGCTCCTCTGACAATTGTTTTGACGTCTTGCCGAAACGCCGTTGCCGGCTGTAGTACTCCTTAACGGCTGCGTCAAGCGCGTAACCGTCAAAGTCCGGCCAATAGCATTCGGCGAAGTAAAGCTCCGAGTAGGCCAATTGCCACAACAGAAAGTTGCTGATCCGCTGTTCGCCCGCCGTTCTAATACACAGGTCCGGCACCGGCAAACCCGCGGTGCTGAGATGGGATGCAAACAGCTCTTCGGTGACTTCCTCCGGCCTTAAGCGCCCGGTTTGAACCTGCCTCGCAATACTTTTGGCCGCCTGGGTGATATCCCAGCGCCCACCGTAATCGACGGCCAGCACCAGCTGCCTCGACCCATTGCAGGTGGCGACCTCCACTTCCTCGATCAGCTTTTGCAGTCGCGGGCTAAAACGGCCCCTGGCGCCGACCACCTGCAGCCGAACGCCCTGATCGACCAGTTGCTTGCACTCTTTTTTCAGGTAGGAGGCCAAAAGCGACATGAGCGCACGCACCTCCACAGCTGGCCGCTGCCAGTTTTCGCTGCTAAAGGCAAACAGGGTAAGCACCTCAATATCGTGCCGCTGGCAGGCGTCGAGAACATCCCTGACCCTTTCGACACCCCGCTCATGGCCCGCCACGCCCTCCAGCCCCTGTTGCCGGGCCCAACGATTGTTGCCATCCATAATAATGGCTATGTGCCTTAAGGGGTGGGCGTAGTCAGTCATAACGTCATACTAGTGTAATCGATACAGCCGGAACCTGGCTAATCAATGGGACCTGCGGCGGGGGAACTATATTTCCATCAAGTCCTGTTCTTTTTTGGCTAACAGCTTGTCAACCTGCTCCACATGGCGATCGGTAATTTTTTGTATATCGTCATGGGCCTTGTGTTCCTCGTCTTCCGTGATTTCCTTCTCTTTCGCCAGTTCCTTCACGTCCGACATCACATCGCGACGGATATTGCGAATCGATATCCGCGCCGTCTCGGCTTCCTGCTTGGCCTGGCGGATAAAACCCTTGCGGGTCTCTTCCGTCAACGCCGGCATAGGAACCCGGATAACCGCGCCGGCCGTCGTCGGGTTCAGCCCCAGATCTGACTTTAAAATAGCCTTTTCCACATCCGGCACCAGGCTCTTTTCCCACACTGTAATCGCCAGGGTGCGGGCGTCTTCAACGGCAATATTCGCGGCCTGGTTCAGCGGCGTGTCGGCGCCGTAATAGGATACCGTGAGGCCGTCCAGCAGGCTGGGGTGCGCTCGTCCCGTCCTTATCTTATTAAACGCCTGCTGCAGCGACTCCAGGCTTTTGTCCATACGCTCTTCAGCGTCTTGTTTCAACTCGTCTATCACGTTTTACCCCTCCTCAATCAGGGTGCCTTCATCGCCGCCGACAACGATATTCAGCAACGCGCCCTGCTTAGACATTTTGAATACCCTAACCGGCAGCTGTTGCTCCTGGCAAAGGCAGATGGCCGTTAAATCCATAACACCGAGTTTCTTGGATAACACCTCGTCGTAGCTAAGCCGCTCATAGAGCACCGCATCGGGATTTTTTAACGGATCGTCCGAATACACCCCCTCCACGCGGGTAGCCTTGAGCATCAACTCGGCGTCTATTTCTATACCCCTCAGGCATGCGGCCGAGTCGGTGGTGAAAAACGGATTGCCGGTGCCGGCGGAAAAGATGACCACTTCACCGGATTCCAGGTAGCGCATCGCCTCGCGGCGATCATAATGCTCCACGATACCGCTCATGGGAATGGCCGACATGACTCGCGCGGAAATATTGTTCCGATCCAGAGCATCTCGCATCGCCAGCCCGTTCATCACGGTTGCCAGCATTCCCATATGGTCGCCGGTGACTCTCTCCATACCCGCCGCATGAAGCGCCGCGCCGCGGAACAGGTTACCGCCACCGATTACCAACCCCACCTGAACACCTATACCGACCAGTTGACCGATTTCCAACGCCATTCGGTCGAGAACTTTCGGGTCGATGCCGAATCCCTCCTCCCCGATCAATTCTTCTCCGCTGAGTTTAAGCAAAATGCGCTTATACTTTTTATCCTTACTGCTTGTGGCCATAGCCTACTTCCCGGTTATTTAGGTGCGGATAAGAGTCCACCAAAGCGCGGTGTTAGCCTTGGGCACCGACCTGCGCGGCTACCTCGGCGGCGAAATCGACTTCTTCCACCTCGATACCCTCACCCACCTCAAACCGGACAAAGGATTGGACTTCCGCGCCGGCGGTTTTAACCAGCTTACCGACGCTGGTGTCCGGATCCTTGACAAAAGGCTGCTCGACCAGGCTGTTTTCCGCCAGAAATTTTTTCATCCGGCCGGTAATCATCTTTTCGATAATCTCTTCCGGCTTGCCGCTTTCCCGAGCCTGCGCAGCGTAAATTTCCCTCTCCTTGGCCACTAAATCTTCGGGCATATCCTCCGGCTTAACCACCTGGGGATTAACCGCAGCCACGTGCATGGCCACATCCTTGGCGACATCCGCGTTTCCGCCGCTCAAAGCCGTCAGCACGGCGATGCGGCTGTTGCTGTGAACATAGCTGCCGACAACCGGCGCTTCGACCAACGCGATGCGGCGAACATTGATATTTTCGCCAATTTTTTGCACTAGCGCCTGGCGCGTGTCTTCCAGCCCAGCGCCCAGCAACGCTTGTACATCCGACTGCTTTTGGCTGAAGGCCAAATCCAGCACGGTGTTTACAAAGCCGAGAAAATTTTCATCCCGGGCGACAAAGTCGGTTTCGCTGTTGACTTCGACAATCACGCCGTAGCTGCCGTCATCGGCAACTCGGGTGGCCACCACGCCGTCCGCGGCGGTGCGGCCGGCTTTCTTGGCCGCTTTCATACCGCTGGATTTGCGCAGCTCCTCAATCGCCTTGTCGATATCGCCTTCGGCCCCGACCAGCGCTTTTTTACACTCCATCATTCCGAGGCCGGTGCGCTCTCGCAACTCCTTTACCATAGAAGCAGATATTGCTGCCATTCGTTATTTCCTCTCTGTTTGCAGCCTCGATGGGCTAACTATAACCTGATACGCCGGCCGCGCCCCTGATAAACTCGACCGAGCGTTTACTTTTATTGAAAAAAAAGGGGGCTCACCCCCCTTTTTTGCACCGCTGGGGCAACAAGCCGTTTAGGCCCCAAGCAGCGACAACTAACCCTGCTCTTCTCCGGGAACCGCCTCATCGGCGGGCTCCTCGGTCACCTCCACAAACTCATTTTTGCTGGACGGCGTATTCGCGTGCGCTTTGCCCGTCACAATCGCGTCCGCTACCGCCGCGGTATACAGCTTAATCGCGCGAATGGCGTCGTCGTTACCGGGGATAACATAATCGATACCATCCGGGTCGCTGTTGGTATCGACAATGCCGATAACCGGAATACCGAGCTTATTAGCCTCCTGCACAGCAATGCGCTCGTGGTCGACGTCGATCACGAACAATGCATCGGGCAATCCGCCCATGTCCTTGATACCGCCGATGGATTTTTCCAGCTTTTCCATGGTGCGGGTGCGCATCAGGGCTTCCTTTTTGGTGAGCTTGTCGAAGGTGCCGTCCTGGCTCTGCGTCTCCAGTTCCCGGTAGCGTTTGATGGAAGCTCGAATCGTTTTATAGTTGGTCAGCATTCCGCCCAACCAGCGGTGGCTGACATAGGGCATTCCCGCTCGTTCGGCCTGTTCTTTAATGGACTTTTGCGCCGCTCGCTTGGTGCCGACCATCAGCACCTTGTTGCCGTTGGCGGCCAGCTTTCGGACCATTTCGAGGGAGTCGTTGAACGCCGGAACCGTCTGCTCCAGGTTGATAATATGAATTTTGTTACGGGCGCCGAAAATAAAGGGGCTCATTTTCGGGTTCCAAAAACGGGTCTGATGGCCGAAATGGACACCAGCTTGCAACATGTCGCGCATGCTTACAGCAGTCATAATAATATCCTTTGTGTCGGGTTAAACCTCCACATACCCCAGCGACCAACCCGCTAGCGGGCACCCTAGCCGATGTGACGGTATGTGTGCGTCGTTAAGTTAGGCTTGCGGCACTGCGCCGAAGCGGTGCGCTTTATACCATAAAAGCGGTGTATATTAAAGGCTGGCCGGGACTTTTTGGCGCCAAGTACAGCAACCCTTTTAAACGACAATCAGTTACAATACGCCTCCTTTTTAGCAGCGGGACTCATATTATGTCGGTGAGCACCAAATCCAGCGACGATATAGCCAAAATGCGTGTAGCAGGCCAGCTGGCGGCGGAAGTGCTGGGCATGATCGAACCCTATGTCAAGGCGGGCGTAAGTACAGGCGAACTGGACAAAATTTGCCACGAGTACATTGTCAACGAGCAGCAGGCTATACCGGCTCCCTTGAATTACCGGGGCTTTCCGAAATCTATCTGTACGTCCGTGAATCATGTTGTGTGCCACGGCATCCCATCGGACAAAAAAGTGCTGAAATCAGGCGATATCATCAACATCGACATCACGGTTATCAAAGATGGGTTTTACGGCGACACCAGCAAAATGTTTCTGGTCGGCAAGGTGCCGAGCCACGCCTCGCGGCTGGTTTCCATTACCCAAGAGTGTCTGTACAAGGGAATAGAAGCAGTTCGCCCGGGCGCGACCTTGGGTGACATAGGTCACGTGATTCAACAACACGCGGAAAGTAATTATTACTCGGTTGTGCGGGAGTACTGCGGGCACGGCATAGGTACGGAATTCCATGAAGAACCCCAGGTTCTTCATTACGGTAAACCCAGTACCGGCCTTACCTTGCAGGAAGGCATGACATTTACCATAGAGCCCATGATCAACGCCGGCAAACGCACCACCAAGTTAAGGAGTGACGGCTGGACGGTTGAAACCCGCGATGGCCGCCTTTCCGCCCAATGGGAACACACGTTGGCCGTTACGGCCAACGGCTGCGAAGTGCTGACGGCGCGCCCCGAAGAATCCTTCTAGGGCCGATTACATTAGTGTTAACGGGCCCTGGTTCCATAACTCCATGAACGAAGCCGCACCGCTACTGCTGTTCTTCGATGAACGACGCTTTCTGGCCGATATTGAACAAGGCGACGACATCACGTCCTTCAGAAACGCCATTGCGGCGGCGAACCGGCATTTCGACACGCGTTTTTATGAAGGCGAGCACATCGACAACCTGATCTATGAACGGGCGCAGTTCATAGACCGCATGTTAAGCCACGCCTGGCGGCGATTCGAATGGGACAAGAATATCAGCCTGCTGGCGGTAGGCGGCTACGGACGCGGGGAACTGCATCCCCACTCAGACATAGACCTACTGATTTTGATGCGCCGCAACAGCCACAAGCGTTATCAGAAAAATATCGAGGGCTTTCTGACATTTCTGTGGGACATCCAACTGAAAATAGGCCACAGCGTCCGCTCTCTGTCCCAGTGTGTGGAAGAGGCCAAGCGGGATATAACCGTTGCCACCACGCTAATGGAAACTCGCGTTATCGAAGGTGATCGCGCGTTGCTGGAGGCATTACAGCAAAAGACCGGCCCTAGAAAAATATGGCCTTCGGAAAAGTTCTTCGTCGCAAAACGCGACGAACAGATAGCCCGGCATAAGAAGCATGGCAACACCGAATACAATCTGGAACCCAATGTGAAGGAAGCGCCCGGCGGGCTTCGGGATATCCAGACCATCAACTGGGTTGCCAAGCGACATTACCAAGTCACCTCCCTCGAAGAGCTTATCGACAAGGGTTTCCTTACCGCCAAGGAATATATGCAGCTTAAACGGGGGCAAAGCTTCCTGTGGAAAGTTCGCTACGGCGTGCACCTTCTCGCGGAGCGTGCGGATGAGCGCCTGTTGTTTGATCACCAGCGCAAACTGGCCGCCCAGTTCGGTTTTGAGGATACCGAGGAACGGATGGGCGTGGAAAAGTTTATGCAGCAGTATTATCAGGCGGTACTGGTATTGCGGGAAATCAGCGACGCCATGTTGCAGTACCTGGATGAAGTTATCCTGAAGAAGGATAAGACGCGGGAAACCACTGTTCTGAATGAGCGTTTTCAGGTCAGGGACAATTTTATAGAGACAGTGGGCGACAATGTTTTCGCCACTCACCCATCGGCCCTGCTGGAGATCTTCTGCCTGCTGGGCGAGCACAGCAACATAGAGGGAATCCGGGCGGCGACGATTCGTCAGATTCGCCAGTACCGCGCGCTGATCGACGACAACTTCCGCAATGACCCCGGCAACAAGGCGCTTTTCATGCGCCTGCTAAGTTGTCCAAACCTGCTGTCACTGCAATTGCAGCGGATGACCCGCTACGGAGTGCTGGGCCGCTACCTTCCGGAATTCGGTCGCATTATCGGCCAGATGCAACACGATTTATTCCACATTTATCCGGTGGACGCCCACACCCTTCAGGTGATCAAGAATATGCGGCGCTTCGACAGGCCGGAGGTGGCGGAGCGCTTCCCGGTAGCCGCCCACACCTACAAGAACCTGCCCAAACCGGAGCTGCTGTATATCGCCGGTCTCTACCACGACATTGCCAAAGGCAGGCGCGGAGACCACTCATCGCTCGGCGCCGAAGAAGTTACCCGCTTTGCGGAAAGACACGGCCTCAGTGACCAGGAAACCCGCCTGGTGGCCTGGCTGGTTGAACATCACCTGCTGATGTCCAGCACCTCGCAGCGCGAAGACATAGGTGATCCGGCGATCATCTACAAATTTGCGATGCTGGTCGGCGACCAACTCCACCTGGATTATCTGTTCGTATTGACCGTCGCTGACATCAATGCCACCAACCCGACCCTCTGGACAAGCTGGAAAGGCTCGCTGATGCGGCAGCTTTATATGGAAACGCGACGCACGCTTGAACGCGGCCTGACCAAACCGGTTGACCGCTTCGACTGGGCGGAGGAGACCAAGCGGCACGCCATCGCCAAACTGCAGCTGCGCGATATTAGTAGGGAACAGGCTTTCGAGGTTTGGCAGGATCTGGACCCGGAGTTCTTTATTCGGGAAAACGCCAGCGATATCTGCCGCTATACCGAAGCCATTATCAAACATGGAGATGATCCCGCCCCGGTTATCTTGATCAAGGACTCGGGCGTCGAAGTGCCGGTCGCCACCCAAATATTTATCCACACCAAAGGACTGAATAACGTTTTCCCCATTACCGCAGCCTGCCTGGACCAACTGCGATTGACGATTCAGGACGCGCGCCTGAACAGCAATTCCTCCGGTAACACCTTCGACACCTTTTATGTGCTGGACGATGACAACAGTCCGTTCGGCGACCAGGGGGACGTACTAGATAACATTCAACGCACCCTGAGCCATGTGCTGCAGAACCCGAGCAACTCGGTATTTGCTATTCAGCGGCGCACATCGAGGCAACTGAAACACTTTACGCTGCGAACCGCCGCCAATATCAGCAATAATATTGACCTCGGCGTGACCATGCTGGAAGTAGTCACCCCGGACAGGCCTGGCCTACTCGCCCATCTGGGCAGGATATTCATGCGCTACAATTTGCGCCTGCAAGGAGCCAAGATAGCCACCCTGGGCGAGCGCGTAGAAGACCTTTTCTACCTTACCGATCAGAACAACGCACCCCTCGGCAACCCCGAATTATGCAGCCAGCTGCAACAGACCGTGTGCAAGGAACTGGACAGCCGCAATCAGGAAGACCTGAAAGGGGAAAAGTTGTTACAGATGACATTAATCCAATAGACAGGCGGCGCCCACTCGATGAACCGGAACCTAAACCTGCTTCGCCCCTACCCGTTTGAGCGACTCAATCTCCTTAAAGAAGGTGTGATACCCCCGAAGCAACTGCCCCATATCCCACTCTCCATAGGCGAACCCAAGCACCCGGCGCCAGAGTTCGTCGCCGACGCACTTGCGGCTTCTATGGACAAACTGTCTGTTTATCCGGCGACCAAGGGGCTGGAAGAACTGCGCCGAACTATCGCAACTTGGCTTATCGGGCGCTTCGGGCTAGATGCGGTTGACGGGGAAACCCAGGTACTGCCGGTCAACGGCACACGCGAAGCGCTGTTTGCGTTTACCCAGGCGGTAATCGACCGCAGCGATCAACCCTTGGTGTTAACGCCAAACCCCTTTTATCAAATTTACGAAGGCGCGGCGCTGCTGGCGGAGGCCGAGCCTTATTACCTCAACTGTACCGAACAGAACCGGTTTATCCCAGACTACGATAGCGTCCCAGCCGAGGTCTGGCGACGTTGCCAGCTACTGTTTATCTGCTCCCCCAACAACCCGACGGGCGCGGTCACCGACACTGCCACGCTAAGCAAGCTGCTGGCGCTATCCGACCAATATGATTTCATTATCGCCAGCGACGAATGCTACTCGGAGATCTACTTCGACGAGCAATCACCGCCGCCCGGCTTGCTGCAAGCCTGCGCGGAGGCGGGTCGTCACGACTATAAAAACTGTGTGGTATTCCACAGCCTTTCCAAGCGCTCCAACCTGCCTGGGCTTCGCTCCGGCTTTGTCGCCGGCGATGCCGGGATCCTGGCGCAGTTTCTGCGCTACCGCACCTACCACGGTTGCGCCATGCCGCTGCAGCACCAACTGGCCAGCGTCGTCGCCTGGTCCGACGAACAGCATGTAATCGCGAATCGGGTAAAGTACCGGGAAAAATTTCGCCTGTTCAGCAGCATTCTCGGCGATCAGTTGCGTTTCAGCATGCCCGAAGCCGGCTTCTACCTGTGGCCGGAAACGCCTGTGCCGGATGAAGACTTCTCACGCGAGCTGTTCGCGCGGCAAAACATCACTTGCCTGCCGGGCAGTTATCTCGGCAGGGAGAGCGGCGGCGTCAACCCGGGGGCAAACTACGTGCGTATGGCATTGGTTGCATCGATAGCGGAATGCCGGGAAGCGGCGGAGCGCATTCGGCACTTTCTACAGAGACTGTAATCGGGAAAAACCGGACATGTTAAAAAAGCAGCGCGTAGCCTACATTCTGGAAAAACTCGATGCTCTCTACCCGCAACCCCCGATACCCCTCCGCCACAGAGACCCATACACGCTGCTTGTTGCAGTACTCTTGTCGGCCCAGTGCACTGACGAAAGAGTCAACCAGATAACGCCGCAACTGTTTAAACTGGCGGACAATCCAATAGACATGGCCAAACAGTCCGCGGCTAAAGTTCAGCAGATTATCCGCCCCTGTGGCCTTGCGCCACAGAAGTCCAAGGCCATAGTAAACCTTTCAAAAATCCTGGTGGAGCAGCATGGGGGCAAGGTGCCGGACAACTTTGCCGACCTGGAGGCGCTGCCGGGCGTGGGCCACAAAACCGCCAGCGTCGTTATGTCTCAGGCATTCGGCCACCCGGCATTTCCCGTCGACACCCATATTCACCGGCTTGCGCAACGCTGGGGGCTGACCAATGGCAGTAGCGTTGCGCAAACTGAAAAGGACTTAAAACGGCTGTTTCCAAAAGACAAATGGAATACTTTGCACCTGCAAATTATTTACTACGGCAGGGAGTTCTGCTCGGCCCGCGGCTGCGACGGCACCGTGTGTGAAATCTGCACGACCTGTTATCCCAATCGCAAAAAACCGTTTAAAACGAAAAAAGCCTGATGCCGATCAGTTGAATCGCGTGCAAGATGTTTGGTGCTAGTAGCGGGCCTTTTTCGTGTTGCGTTGGTGCCACGAATCCGCGGCCATCTGCGGACAGTGTTTGAGACTCGCTGTGAATACGTCCGTGTAAGCTCCGCACCGGCTTCCCTGCCGGTGAGGGTCTCAAACACTGTCCCCAGACGCCCGCTAACTTAGGTACGGCTCGTGACACACTGAGCGGGTGTCTAGGAACGACTTTTGAGACCCTCGTCGACAGGGATGTCGACGCGGAGCTCCCAGGGATGGGTTCACAGCGAGTCTCAAAAGTCGTTCCTAGA
>JANQKW010000212.1 GCA_028280905.1 Porticoccaceae bacterium | reverse complement strand
CCCTGTAAGCTCGACGTCGGCTTGACCGCCAAGGATGGCGGAAATGCCGATATTGCAGGAGCAAATATCTGCCCCTGCCGGCGACGGTTCCGAAACCCTTACCCGACCCCAGCCTTTAAATCTAACGCTGTGCTGCTTTTCCAGTAAAAGCATTCTGTGTAAGTAGCATAACGGCAGATTTGAAGAATTGACTGGCGAGATGCCTTTGCAGACCGTCACCCGCAGGGAAGCGGGTGTCGAGCGTACAAGGATGTATTCACCGCGTGTCTGCAAAGGCATCTCGCCAGGCAGTTCGCCACCGACCTGAAAAAGTATGACGAACTTATTCCGAACAAGTGTGCAGGAATACGGCCACCATGGCTCTGCACAAGGCTACAATGCGCCGCCTTTCTAAAGCTAAACCCTTAGCAAACAACCTGCGTTGATAGTAGAATTGCGCGCTTTTGCGCCACCGTTTGCTATGACCCTGGTACGTCTGGATAAAATTTCTATCGAATTCGGCGACAACCCGCTGTTGGTCGAGGCCGACCTGACGATAGAAGCGCAAGAGCGAATCTGCCTGATCGGCCGCAACGGCGCCGGTAAGTCCACCCTGTTGAAAATCATTAACCGGCAAATCCAGCCGGACCGCGGGGAGATACAGTGGCGGCAACACCTGCGCATCAGCCAATTAGAACAGCGACTGCCGGAATCCCGCGACAAGCGGGTAATGGATGTTATCCGCGAAGGACTTGCCGACCAGCAGGCGTTGATCGAACAGTTTAATGCACTGTCGGCGACTCACCCAACGGGCAATGAACTCAAGGAGCTGGAAGCTCTGCAAGCGCGGATAGAAACCGGCGCCGGTTGGAACATTGAACAGCAGGTTGAGACCATTGTCAGTCAACTGGATTTACCGGCCGCTAAAACCTTGGCGGAACTTTCCGGGGGGTGGCGCCGCCGGGTGGCATTGGGCAAAGCGCTGGTTTCCAATCCCGATCTATTGCTGTTAGATGAGCCTACCAATCACCTGGATATCAGCACCATAGAATGGCTAGAGCATAAAGTTCGCGGTTACAAGGGCAGCGTTATCTTTATTACCCACGACCGCAACTTCCTACAGAAACTTGCCACCCGTATTGTCGAAATAGACAGGGGCAAACTGATAAGCTGGCCGGGCAGTTACCAAAACTACCTGTCCCTGAAAGACAAAGCCAACGAAGAAGAGGACAACAGAAACGCCCAGTTCGACAAAAAGTTGGCGCAGGAGGAAGAGTGGATACGCCAGGGTATCAAGGCCCGTCGCACCCGCAATGAAGGCCGAGTGCGCTCGCTGCAAAAGATGCGCGAGCAGCGGGAGCAGCGGGTCAAACGGCAGGGCAAGGCCCGCATCTATGTGGAAACAGCAGAACAGTCCGGCCGCAAGGTAATTGAAGCCCGCAGTATCACCCACGGCTATCACGGCGAAACGCTGTTGAACAATTTCAAAATCAAGATTATGCGCGGTGACCGCATCGGCCTGATCGGCAACAATGGGGTAGGCAAAAGCACACTGCTGAAAATTCTGCTGGGTCATATCCAGCCTAACCGGGGTTCCGTTAAACTGGGCACCAACCTGGAAGTCGGCTATTTCGATCAAATCCAGCGGGAATTGCGAGAGGACAAGACCATCGCTGAAAATGTCGGCGAGGGCAAGGAGTATATCAAGGTAAACGGCAAGGACCGCCATATTATCGGTTACCTGAAAAACTTTCTATTCGCGCCGAAGCGCGCCATGACCCCGGTTAAGGCGCTGTCCGGCGGCGAGCGCAACCGGGTGCTGCTGGCCAAGCTGTTTACTCGCCCCAGCAACCTGCTGGTGTTGGACGAACCCACCAACGATCTGGATGTGGAAATGCTGGAGGTCCTCGAGGAGCAGTTGGTCGACTACCAGGGCACGCTACTGATTGTCAGCCACGACCGGAAATTTCTCGACAATGTAGTGACCAGCATCCTGGTCTTCGAAGAAGACGGCGATGTGCAGGAATATATCGGCGGCTATAGCGATTGGGCAAGGCGCGGCAAGCAGCTCAAAATCGCCGACGAGCTTACTGACGCGCGCGGCGCTAACAAGTCATCCAATACCCAGGAACAAAGGAGGAAAGCCACCAAGCTCAGTTACAAATTGCAGCGCGAGCTGGACCTGCTGCCCGACCAGATTGAACGCTTGGAAAAGCAAATTGAAACTCTGCAACGGCACATATCCGGCGAGGATTTTTACAATCAACCCTACGAGGAAAGCCAGGCGATACTGCAGCAGCTGGCGAGCACACAAGCCGAACTGGACAAGGCCACTCACCGCTGGCTTGAACTGGAGGAGATGAAGGGTTGAATTCTAGATGTTGTGTATAAGCTAGAAGCCAGACAGGTTTACAGTATTAATTTATATAAAACAATTAGTTTTATTAAAAACTTAAAGTAATATATTAGATTATCTAACCATACTAACGCTAGCTCGAGTTCCACTAGCAGTTGAGCAGGAGAGTATTTTTGGCGTCCTATGAACCAGATTGACTACAGCACGGCAAATTACCAGCGGCAACTGGATCAGAAACTGGCAACACTCGCCGAGGACTTTGCCGGGTTTGATTTGCCCGCGCCGGAGGTCTTTACCTCGCCGCCGCAACATTTCCGGATGCGCGCCGAGTTCCGTATCTGGCGTCAGGACGGGATCGCCCATTACGCGATGAACAGGCCCGGCGAGAAATGCCCCTACCCGCTTGAAGCGGATCCAACTCACGGCTACTTTCCCATCGGCTCCATACGTATTAACCAACTAATGCCGCCGCTGTTGGAGGCCATCAACCGGAATCCTCAACTGGGCAAGCTACTGTTTAGCGTGGAATTCCTCACAACCTTGAGCGGCGAAGCGGTGGTCACCCTTATCTACCACCGTAAACTGGACGAGCAATGGCAGCAGCAAGCAGAGAGGCTCAACCGCTCGCTGAACGCTCATATCGTTGGCAGAAGCCGCAAACAAAAACGGGTGGTGGGACAGGACTTTGTTACGGAGACCCTGGCTGCCAACGGTCGCGAGTATCACTATCAGCAGGTGGAGACCGGTTTCACCCAACCCAACGCCGAAGTCAACCGACATATGCTGGCGTGGGCGAAACAATGCTCGGAAAAAGCCGGAGGAGACCTGTTGGAACTCTACTGCGGCAACGGCAACTTTACCTGCGTGCTGGCGCAAAATTTTAACCGCGTATTAGCCACCGAAGTGGCAAAAGTCTCGGTGAAATCGGCGCAGCATAACCTGGCGCTAAACAACATTGACAATGCCGAGCTTGTCAGAATGTCCAGTGAAGAGATTTCACAGGCATTGAGCGGAGTGCGCCCGTTTCGTCGGTTACGGGAAATCGATCTGGAGAGCTACCAATTTTCTACGGTATTTGTCGACCCTCCCAGAGCCGGGCTGGACGAGAGCACGCTGGAACTGGTATCCGGCTTTGACGCTATTCTCTATATCTCCTGTAACCCGCAAACCCTAGGGAACAACCTGAACAAGTTAACCCAAACCCACATCATTGAGCGTTTCGCCGTGTTTGACCAGTTCCCATACACGCCCCACCTGGAATGCGGCGCCTGGTTGACCCGAAAGGTTGCCAGGTGATGCGCCACTTTAGTGAATTTGGCGCATGTGCACAGATCCATAGTCTCTGTACAATACGGCCTTTCGCTTATCCATTTGTATTGAGAGCCTCCCGCCTATGAACGCCCGCCGCTGGTTGATTACAATTGTTGTATGTTTGTTGGTTTTTGCCGGTTTGGCGGCCTACAAAACCATACAAATCCGGGCGGCCATAGCATTCGGCAAGTCTTTCCCGGAACCCTCCGAAACGGTGGAGGCCGAGGTTGTCAAAACACACTCTGTGCGGGCTGAAGCAACCACCATCGGCGAAATCATCGCGCCGCAAACCATTGAACTGCGCAACGAATTGGAAGGCCGTGTGGCGCGGGTGAATTTCCGGTCGGGCGATACGGTAAAGCGCGGCGATCTGCTTTTGCAGTTGGACGTGAGTGAGGAAACCGCTCGGCTGAGGGCCGCACAAGCCAGGGCCGAACTGGCCAAATTGGAATTGCAGCGGATCGAGAAACTGATTAAAAACAAGACTGTCAGCGAGGAACAACTGGATCGGGCAAAGGCTGAATACGACATTGCGCTAGCCGATATAAGGGCTTTGCAGGCGGCCATAGACAAGAAAACCCTGACAGCGCCTTTTGATGCCCGCACCGGGATCCACCAATTCGAAACCGGAGAGTTCCTGCAAAGCAACACACTGATCACCACATTGGTCGGGATCAATGACTATCTGTGGGTAGATTTTAACCTGCCGTTGAAAAATGCCGATGTTAAGATCGGCGCCGCAGTGCAAGTTACCCTGGCGAACCGGCCAGGCCGGGCGCTAAACGGGCGTATCGTCGCCAAAGATTCGGTTATGTCTGCAGCCTCGCGCAATCTGCGCTTTCGCGCCACCCTGGAAAACAGTGGAAACATTCCGCCCAACGCCATAGCCAACATCACCGTTTCAACGGGCGACGCCAGGGAGCTACCGCGCATACCCATCACAGCATTGCGGCAGGACGCCATGGGCCAATTTGTCTTCGTGCTTAAAGCCGACCCGTCAGCCAATGGTTACCGGGCGCATCGGCAATCGGTGACTACAGGTTCCGGAGATGATAAATCTGTGACTATTTTGGAGGGCATTAACCCCGGCGAACTGATAGCCACTCAAGGGGCTTTTAAACTGAGACAGAACCTGCTGGTGTTCGTTAAGGCCCGCGACGAGGTTGCGGTAAAAAAACCAGCTGAAGCGGAGCACTAGCCAGAAACCTTGTAGGACACGCTGAATTTATGCGAATTAACCAGACAGGACACCCGTCGTGACCAAACCCTACGGCAGCCCCACGGCGATGGACATTTTCGTTACCCGTCCGGTATTGGCCATCGTGGTCTCTCTGGTGCTGGTTATCGCCGGGCTTCGAGCCGCGTTTGAGCTGCCGGTGCTGCAGTTCCCCAAAGTGGAAAGTTCGTCGCTGATTATTTCCACCAACTTCGTCGGCGCGTCAGCCGATGTGGTCCAGGGTTTTATCACCGACCCCGTCGAACGCGCGGCGGCGACAGTGCCGGGGGTAGACTACGTCGATTCGATGACAACCGCCGGCAGGAGCACCGTCACCGCCTGGATGAAACTCAACGAAAACAGCACCGACGCGCTGGCGGAACTTTCTTCGCGGCTGGATCAGATTCGCTTTGAACTGCCGGACGGCGCGGAGGACCCGTTTATCCAGGTACAGCGGGCAGACCGGCCCTTTGCGGTGTTCTACCTGGACGTGGTGACGGAGGGATTCTCGCGGGCGGCGGTGACGGATTATTTGGTTCGCAATGTCAACCCGATCCTCTCTTCCATCGACGGCGTACAGCGGATCGGCATAGAAGGGGGACGCAGCCCGGCGATGCGCGTGTGGATTGATCCGTCGAAAATGGCGGCGTTCAATATCAGCGCCCAGGATGTGCAGGCCGCATTGCTCACCAACAATATTATCGCCACCATCGGCCTGAGCGAAAACGCGCAGCAGCGCATTAATCTGCTGGCCAACACCAACCTGCAAACCATTGAGGATTTCCAGCGGCTGGTGGTGCGGCAAACAGATAACTCACTGATCCGCCTGGGCGATATCGCGCGTGTGGAACTCGGCGAGGAAGAAGGCGAAATCAATGCCCGACTGAGCCAGCAGGATGCTGTTTATATTTCCGTATGGCCGCTTCCGGGCGCCAACGAAATCGTTATCGGCAATCAGCTCTATGAACTGTTGGAACAGATCAATCCAACGCTGCCGGACGGACTTGAAATAAACGTTGGCTTCGACGGCACCCTGTATATGCGCGACGCGATTAGGGAGATATTCACCACCCTGGCGGAAACCATCCTGCTGGTGGGGCTGGTGGTGCTGGCGCTAATGGGTTCCATTCGAACCGCCATCGTGCCCTTGATTACCATCCCTATTTCGCTGCTGGGCGCGACGGCGGCCATGACCATTATGGGGTTTTCGCTAAACCTGCTGACCATCCTGGCAATTGTACTATCCGTTGGCCTGGTGGTGGACGACGCCATTGTCGTGGTGGAAAACGTATCCCGCTACATGCGCGAAGGCAAAACGCGAATGCAGGCGGCGCTGGCCAGCTCGCGCCAACTGCTATCACCCATTATCGGGATGACCATTACCCTGGCCGCTGTCTACGCCCCTATTGGTTTTCTGTCCGGGCTAACAGGCGTACTGTTTAAGGAATTCGCTTTTACGCTATCGGTGGCGGTGATCATCTCCGGCGTGGTGGCATTGACGCTTTCGCCGATCATGAGCGCCTATGCCAACCCCGAGGGCGGCCGCGAAGGCGCCATGACGCGCTGGGTCAATCAACGTTTTGACCACCTGCACCGGTTTTACGGAAAACTGCTGGTGCATATTTTCCAGTGGCAAAAACAGATTCTGTTTGCCGGTGTGTTTCTTTCGCTGTTAGGGGCGAGCTCTTTCTGAGAAAAGAGATAGAAGGGCACCACTAACAGCGAAAG
>JANQKW010000152.1 GCA_028280905.1 Porticoccaceae bacterium | reverse complement strand
CTTTCGGCGTTGCCGGTGAATCACTGGCAAGCTTGTTGACGATTCGGTGCGGCGCCAGCGGCGTTTTAACCTGTTGCCCGTTTCCCCCTGAAACGGTTTCAAATGCATTCCTGTGCAACAACAACGGGTCCTGCAGCAGATCCGCCGGGGAGGACACAGCCGCGGCCGGAACCTGGTATTCGACGTACAGCGCGTTGAGCTCAGACTTGGTCTTGGTAAGCGCCCATTCGCGAACCACCGCCATGTATTCGTCGCGATATTTCTTGCGATCTTCGAAGCTATCGTATTTTTCGTCGCGCAGGCGATCATCGTCGATCAGTTTGACCACCGCTTTCCAATCCCGTATGCCGTTGAATACAAACGCAGTGAAACCGTCTTTACAAGGGATAACAGGCCATTCCGCGGCCTTGCCCTCGCGAGAGATATCGTCGCCTCGCGCGCCGGCCGCTGCGGCCTTCCAGTTGATCCACGCCAACGCCGACATACCATTGACACAGGCAACCTCATTCTTACCCAAACGGATAATCTTGTTGAACACAGCGGTAAGCGCGCAGAAGGCCGCATACCCGGCCGAACCCGCCGCATAATGGGCGGCGGGCACCAGCGGTTCACGCTCCGGGTCACCCAACATATCGGCAAACGCGGTCTGTGCGCATAGCGTCGGCTCGCTCTGCCAGCGCTCCATAAACACTTCGACGGCACTGACATCTTGTCCGGCAAGCACCTTATCAATCCCCTGATCAGTATTGGCGACCAACAATACGCGGTTGGGCTTCGACGCCGCCCAATCGAGCGCCGTTTGTTGAGGGTCCGGCTGCCAACGCCGCTTGCCCCTGCCGCCAAAGCTGTTGGGGTTGCTGGGGAACGCCGGCGCCACCCGGACGGAGGCGCCGCATTTGGCCGCCAGTTGACCGGCAAATTCAACCGCCCGTATACAGCTCGGCGAAGGGTTGTCGCTGCAAATTTGCAGGATTTCCAATTCAGATAGAAAGTTCATAGGTTTCCGCCCATGTATCGCATTGATGTGTTTGGGCCGATTAACAACCCCATATTAGGCCCGCAAATAAATCGCTATTTTGTCTCTTTCCCGTTTGCTTTTATCTCGCTACTGAGGCTCTCGCAAACATTGACAAATTTTTCCTTGAACCAGATTAGTTTCGGATCATTGTCTGAGCGCTGATGCCAATATAAATGCAGGCTGCGTTGCGCATAATCAAAAGGGACCGGATAGGTCTTCACCTCGGCATCTTTCCAATTCCAAGGTAGGGTAAGACCGAAATCCGTATCTTTAACCGCCGCGAGTGCGGTTGCGAGATTGTCGGTTTGAAACACGATACTCCGCTCGTGGCCAATGTCGTTTAACGCTTTGTCAATATGACTGTGACCGGCGCTGCTTCTGGATACCTGAATATGTTTCATACCCAGGTATTTTTCCATCGTAAGCCGGTTATTCCCTATCGGATGGCCCGCTCGGACGATACACACATAGGATTGCTTGACCAGCGGCGCATGGCAAATGTCTGAATCAACCACCAGCGGCTCCTCGATGGCAAGGTCGACCTCGCCGTTTCGCATACAATCAACCAAATCATTTTTATTTCTGTAATGGTTGTCGATGGAAATATTGGGCGCATCGGCGGACAGTTGGTTCAACAGCTTCGGCGTAATCAATAGCGCGGCCAAGTCCATCATGCTGAGACGAAACGTATAGTTGCATGACTGAGGATCAAATTCCTTATCCCGCCTCACCGACAGCTCCATAAGATATAGAGCCTCCCGAACCTGGCTGATGATATCCTCCGCCAGCGGGGTTGGAATCATACCCTCGGTGGTGCTCACGAACAGCTGATCATCCAGAGCGCTGCGCATGCGCGCCAGGGCGTTACTGATAGTGGGTTGAGTAAGGTGCAGGTTTTTTGCCACCTGAGTTAGATTGCGTACGCGGTAGATCTCCTCGAAAAGAATAAAGAGATTCAAATCAAACTTTTTAAGTTTCATCGGTGCAACGCTCGTTAGCGGTTTTAGATCTGGCTCAAGTCCAGCGGTAATTTCTGTCACCTACTCTACCAAAAAAAGTTGTTGTCATGAAAAATATCGGTCACCGATTCGGGTCGAGGCGCTAAGGAAGCAAGACCCGAATTTCGTCACCTTCCCAGGCCAGTTCCGTTGCCAATTTTTCTTCCCTGCACAGCCACGCAAGATAGTCCATCACCTCCTGGCTGCGAGGATCATTGCGCCGCAGAGGCTCGGGGTTCGAGTCCGGCCGAATCCAGCCGGGAATCAACGCCACTCGCTGAATTTTCTTGTCGAAAATCTCGCATTTGACCAAGCCGGTTTTGACGGCATCCTTGGGAAACGCGAACTCCGTGTGCTCCGGACTAATTTCAAAACGGTGATTTAACATGGTTGCGTACCGGCCACCCGTATCCAACGGAAACAAGTTCGCCGGAATACGCATTTTTAGGTTGGCCAGGCTGTAAAAAATGGGCTTGCCGTTATAAACCTCAATACCTTTCAGCACATGAGGGTGGTGCCCCAATACGATATCGGCGCCGGCATCGATCGCCGCATGGCCCACTTGATATTGGTATTGGGCGATAATCGCCGGCGTAAAATGAATGCCCCAATGGTGAGATACCACAACCACATCCACTCGGTTGCGCAGGGCTTGAATATCCCGGACCATCCCCTGCAAATCTTCTTCATTCGCCCAGGACACCACATGCGGGGGCGTGCCCGGTTGCCAATCGTACTGTTCATAGGCGGTATTGGCGCGAACCGGCGCCACACCGGCGCGCTGAGTCGTCGCCCACTGGCCACGCGGCACCACCGAGCAGTAGGCTAAAAAACCGACCGTCGTGCCCTTGACATTAAATACCGCGGGCCTGGTGGCCTCTTCAATATTCCTGCCGGCGCCTACCGGAACAATATCGTTAGCTCTCAGCACGTCGAGCGTGTCGAGCATGCCTTCGTCACTTTGTCTCATTGCATGATTGGACGCAAAAGACATCACATTAAAACCCGCATCCGCAAGTAGCTTGCCACCCGTTTCGTGGGAAAAGTTCTGCTCGGGAAATTTTCTCGTTTTGTGTTTTCGGCTGGGCTCATTCAGCACCATCTCACCGCCCTGCCAAGAACCGCGAGCGGAAAGAATAGACTCGAGTTGTCCAAACGCTATTTCGGCGCCATTCAAAATTGGCTTCACCAGGTCAAATTGGTTTTCTTCCCCATATAAATCCGGCACCACATCGCCGGCCGCAATCAGCGTGATTTTTTCGTTATTACTCATGGTTTCCGCCCGTTGCCCAGGTGGGTTTCTACGTATCAAACGGGTGTTTCCGCTGCCAGGCAGTGTATCTAAAACTGTTTGTCAGCATGGTATTTTAAATTTGAATACCCCCCATTCAATTATATAAGTGCTGCGTTTGAAAATTCGGTGCTAAGGTAATAATCACTGTGCAGGCGTGGGCTTGTATTCGCTTGCCGCATAAAAAAACTGCGGAAATTTTGTTTGTTTACCGGCGGTTGATGCCACTGATATCGAGCGAGAGCATTCCGACAGCAATTCGAAAATTTCTTATAAGAAAAATAGACGGGGGGAACTATGGCAATCTTGTCCAGAAAGAACGTTTTATCTATAGCAATCGCATCCATCGCCGGCACCGGCGCTTCTCTGAGCTACGCCAATGAGGCTAACACGTCACCGAGTTTAATGCTGGAAGAAGTCATAGTGACCGCTCGAAAACGAGAGGAAAGCCTGATCGATGTGCCCATGTCTATCTCAGCGGTTTCCGGTGAAGACATAGCCAAAATGAATGCCGCTGACCTTGAGGATATCCAGGATGCGCTTCCGAATCTGACGGTTGTATCCGCTGTAGGCACACAACCTTTAGCCTACATCCGCGGCCAAGGCACCAGTAACAATGTCGGCTTTGAGCAATCGGTAGGCTGGTTCGTGGACGGCATTTATGGAAGCCGCGGCGAGCAGTTTCGCAACCCCACATTCGATATAACGTCTATCGAGCTGCTGCGCGGCCCGCAGGGCACGGTGTTGGGAAAAAATATTATCGCGGGAGCAATCAATATCCGAACGGCCAGGCCAACCGATGAGCCGGAGGGAAGATTGTCCGTCACCCACACCAATCGGACCCAGGAACAGCGTTACGAGGCGGTGATTTCCGGGCCGCTATCCGACACCATAAGGGGCAGGCTGGCGCTGATGCATCGCGTGGAAGAGGGCTGGATCAGGAACACCGCGCCGGCGGCCGCCAATTTTGGCGACACGCTGGACGATACCGATGACGACATCTACAGGCTTTCGCTGGAGTGGGATATCAGCGACAACCTGTCCGCCTATTTCAAAGCCGAGGGCGCTTCCACCGACATTATCGGTTATCAAACCGGCCAGATGTTTATTCTGCCGACAGGTCCCACCGCGGGATTTTTTGCCGCCGAGGACTTGGAAGTCGATGGCAGATCCAACCAGATAGTACCCTGCTCCGCTGCTAACCCGATGATTGACTCGCTATCCGGATCCTGCGCCGTGCGCCAGGGCGAAGTGCCATACCGCGAGTTCGACGGTGAAAACTACGTCGCTGAATTCGTTTATAACACCGATAACTACACAATAACCGCGCTAAGCGGGTGGTCGGAATTTGACGGCGACTGGATGCTGAACGCGATCAACTCGGGGCTGCCGCTTATCGACGCCAACCAGATACAGGAGTTTGAGCAGTTTAGCCAGGAGCTCAGGATTTCATCACCCGGCGGCGAAACCATCGATTGGACCGCCGGGCTTTACTACCAGGACAATGACTTTAATTCGCGATACGGCAACCTGGTAACACTGCCGTTTGTGGCCGCGCCGACAGGTTTGGCCGCTGAAATAACCCGATTCTTCGAGCAGCAATCGGAAACGCGCAGCGCCTTTGCCGAGGTGACCTATAACGCCAGTGAACAGTTAAGTTTCACCCTGGGTTCACGCTGGACGCAGGAGGACAAAAGCTTTGACAAGCGATCCGCGGCGGTCGATCCGAGAACCGGATTACCGTTTGCCGAAACGGCCGACCTGCTGGCGGCCGGGGATCTTGAAGGCGTCACCTGGTTGAACACCATTGATTTTCTGGCGGGGGCGGACTGGACCGAAACCGGTGAACCGAATGTCAGCAACAGTACCATATTTACCTCCGGTGACCGGGAGGAAAATGAAACGACCTTTTCCGGCATCGTGCAATATGATATGGGCGACAACCAAATCTATTTCAGTATCTCCGAGGGCTTTAAAGCGGGAGGATTTAACGAAGACGAACGCCTGCTGGTAACCACCCAGTTCGAGCCGGAGGAAGCCTTGGCCTACGAACTGGGCGCGAAATTTGTTTTGGACGACGGCGCTGCCCAGTTAAACATAGCGCTGTTTCATGTGCAGTACGAGAACCTGCAAATCAGCATTTTTGACGGCACCGCCTATTTCGTCGGCAACGCCGGGGAATCCATCTCCCAGGGAATTGAAGTGGATGGACGCTGGCGGCTGACCGAGGCGCTAACCCTGTCCGGCGCCTTCGCTTACCTGGATGCCTACTACGAAGAATATGTCGGCGAATGCTCCGTGTTCGATGACCAGCGCCTGGCGGAGGATTTGGCGGACGGCACCTTCGACGGCGATATCGCCGGCAGCCGCGTTTCGCCGGTGGGCACAGGTGAGTGTCAAAAAGATTACAAGGATCTAACCACCCGCTATGCGCCCGAATGGTCCGGGAATTTCAATATTGACTACGCCACACCCATCACCGAACAGTTAATGTTTACCGGTCGCCTCGGCGTTAGCTACCGTTCAGAAGCCTTTACCCAGGCGGATCTTGACCCAAATGACGTCAGCGATAGCTATACGGTTTTGGATGCGCGCCTGGCTGTCGGCGCTGAAGACCAAACCTGGGAAGTTGCGCTGGTTGGACGCAACCTGACCGATGAGGAATACAAAATATTCTCGGCTGATACGCCAAACTTCGCCGGCGGTCACGGCGGCGCGCCAAACCGCCCAAGAACGCTTTCGTTGCAAGCCTCATACCGGTTTTAGCCGAAAGCATATTAAGCTGATGCAGGGACGCATTACCAAGTAAATCAAACCCAAGCGCTCAAGAATTCGGTCTTGTCGGGTTCTTGGGCGCCTTGGTATTAAACTAAAACTTTGTAGCAACGAATGTTCACAGTGCGAATCGCGAATATCTCCTCGAAACCGCCCGTATTCTACGGCTGGGTCATCGTTTTTATCAGCATGCTGTTGGGCTTTTTGGGCACCGGGCTTTATTCCTACTCAAACGGTGTTTTCCTGCCCTCTTTGGCGGAGAGTCTTTCCGGAGGCAGCAGGATGGAACTCGCGATAGGATTTTCGGGGGTCGCCGTTATCAGCGCGATAATTTCTCCCGCACTGGGACGCTATGTTGACCAGCGCTCAACAAGAAGAGTTATGTTGCTCGGTGTGTTCGCGATGTCGACTTCCTATTTGCTGATGTCCCAAGTGCAGTCCCTCTGGCAATTTTATCTGGTAGTCGGCCTAGGATTCGGTTTAGGCGTTAGCTGCGTCGGCACTATTCCCCGCAACCGCGCGGTCATCTTTTGGTTTGATCAGTGGAAGGGGCGCGCGCTGGGTATCGCGGTATTGGGAGCATCCTTTTCCGGCGTCGTCTTTCCACCGCTGGTCAACGGGCTGATCGAACTTTACGGCTGGCGCTACAGCTATGTCGTTTTTGCCGCCGGGATGCTGCTAATTCTGCTTCCGGTCCTCTTCTTTTTCATGAAAGATCGCCCGGAGGAAATTGGCGAGGTTCGAGATGGACGGCATCGGGTTGACGAGCAACCCGGGGCTGCAGATGACCAACCCGACGATGCAAAAACCTGGTCCGTCAAAGAGCTGGCAAAAAGCGGCTACTTCTGGAGTATCGGCGGTATCTTTGGCCCTATGGCCTGCGTGTATTACGCGGTGATGGTCCACCTATACGGGCACTTGGTCGACAAGGGTCTGGACGGCGCCCAAGCCGCGCTGGTGCTGTCCAATATGGCACTGATTTCTTTGGTTGGAAAACCCGTTATCGGGTTTCTGGCCGACTTTCTGGGCGCCCGCATCACCATCTGGATCTCACTGCTGTCGCAGGCCCTGTCGCTGTTCGGCTTCACCCAGGCGGACACCTATTGGGAATTCGCGCTGGCATCGGCGGCCTACGGTTTCGGTTATTCCGGGTTGTCGCCGCTGAAAACCTTCGCATTGACCACCAGTATCGGCAGCGGCTCTCTCGGTATAGCAAGCGGGTTGCTCAGGTGGGTGGAATTGCCGCTGGTCATGCTGGCGTCGCCGCTAGCCGGGTTTATCCATGATGCCACCGGCAGCTACAACAATGCCTTTCTGATATTGGCGAGCTTTCTGATACTGGGCTGCATAGGGCCGTTCTTTATTCGATCGGGCAAGCGAAAAACCAGCGCGACCGCATCACTCGCCAAATAAAAACTATTGTCTACCTGCAGGGGATTAATCGATGAACACAACCGAATCGCTGGCGCATTTTATCGTTAACTGCAGCTACGAACAGATACCCGATGACGTCAAACTCAAGGGCATGCACTCACTCATCGATACACTGGCATGCATCCTGGTTGGCTCTACCGAAGCGGAAAGCGAGAATATTGCCGGATTTATCAAACGCGCCGGCGGCAACCCCGAGTCTCGCGTTTTGGGAGCCGGGTCCTACCAGACATCCGCCGCTCAAGCCGCCCTGGTAAACGGAACCATGGCCCACGTGCTGGACTACGACGATACCTATTCCACGATTTCCTACAAAGCAATCAATCAGAACAAGGATGACCTAAAAAACAAACCCGTTGGCATGACAATCGGGCATATGGGCGCCTGCCTGCTGCCGGCGGCGCTCGCCATTGGCGAGAGTGTCGATGCATCAGGGCAAGAACTTTTGGCCGCTTATGTCGCCGGCTTTGAGACGGCCTGCCGCATTGGCCATGTGTTGGGGCTAAAACACTATGCGACGGGTTACCACAGCACCTCGACAATCGGCTGTATGGCGGCCACCGCCGCCGCGGCCAGGCTGTTAAAACTCGACCAAACCCAGGTCTGCATGGCGCTGGGCATAGCCGCCGCCCATGCATCGGGGCTGCGCGGCAATTTCGGCAGCATGACCAAACCATTACAGGCCGGCAACGCCGCCCGAATCGGCGTATTCGCCGCCCAGCTCGCGGAAAACGGCTTTACCGCCGGCGCCGATATTCTCGGCACGGAGTTGGGCTATATCGACGTTCTGTCGATGGGCGGCAATAAACCGTTAGATGCCATTCACGACCAACCGGAAGGCGGTTACTACCTGCTGAAAGGCAATTCGATAAAGTTTCTTCCCTGTGGCAACGCGCTGCAAAGCTCCTTGGAGACCATGCTGGACCTGGTCGAGGAATATCAAATCACCGCCGACCAGGTGTCCGGCGTAGAGGAAAAAATACTGGTGCCTCGCTATATCGTATGCACCAACGACGGTGTTAACTACCGGGCGCCAACGAAAGGAATTGAAGGCAAATTTATTCTCCCCTACGGGTTGGCGGCGGCATTGCTGGATAGGCAGATTACCCTGGCAACCTACACCGACGGCAGGGTTCAACAGGACGACATACAGTCGTTGTTCGCCAAAATAAAACTGACCCTGGTAACCGAGCAATCCGACGAAGAGTTGATTGTAAGACTGCATAACGGCGAGGAAATCAGCAAGCCCATCGGCAAATCCAAGGGTCATTGGTCGGTGCCGTTTCCCGAGCGCCGGCTGGACGACAAGTTTATCGACTGCGCGAACCAGGCGTTGGACAAGCACACAGCGCGGCGCGCGCTTGAGTGCGTCAGGGATATAGCGTCGCTCGGCAACATCAGTGCATTAACCGAGCTGGTGTCAAGCTAGGCGCTTGCCGCCCTCCATACACCTCATTAATGCCAACGACCTGACAGGACACGGCTATGCATATCAACTTCTATCGCTTTCATTGCGCCGGCTATGAAGATATTTACCACGATGCCAATGCCGGCGAAGCCTTGCAGCGGGTATTGGACAAATGGAACTACCGGCGCGTGTTTATCATTTGTTCGCGAACCCTCAATACCAAGACCGAGGTTATTCGCGGGTTGGAAAAAGCACTGGGCGACAAATGCGTTGGCCTTACCGATAAGATAGGCGAACACGCGCCGATCGAAAACGTGCTGGCGGCGGCGCGGGCGGCGCGAGACGCCAACGCCGATGTCATCCTGAGCGTCGGCGGTGGTTCAGTGATCGATCTCGGCAGGGTAATGCAAATCTGCCTGAGTGAAGGGATCTATGACAAGGCAACATTGCTAAAGCACGAAGCGGGTGTTAAACCTGACTATTCCGACCTGGTCTATAGCACCACGCGAATTCCGTCGATTCGCCAAATTGTGATTCCCACCACCATGGCAACGGCGGAGTGGACCTCGGGCGCAACACCGGTCGACGAGGACACCCACCTGAAAGCGCGTTTTCACGCGCGCCACGGCGCGGCACAGGCGATTATCTATGACCCGGATATTGTCGCGCAAACACCGCCAAGCCTGCTGTTATCAACCGCCGTGCGCGGCCTCGACCACGCCATCAACACCCGTTGTGCATTACAGCCAAACCCGTTGGCCAGCGTGCTGGCGGAACAGGCCATTGTGCGGTTTATTCAGTACTTGCCGCGAATCAAACGGAATCCTCACGACCGCGAAGCCATGCATAATTGCCAACTGGCCGTGAGCTGCTGCGGTATGGCGCAGATGTCAGCCATTCACGGCTTTAGCCACTATATGGTGCATATCGTCGGGCCCTATGCGTCGGTGGGGCACAGCAATGCCGCCTGCGTGTTGATGTTGGCCCAGGCCAAGTGGCTGGAGCAATATGCCGGCGAGCAGCACGGCGCCATCAAGCGTCTGCTGGGCAGAGAAAGCGAGCCGTTTCACGCCATTCTTGAAGACTTGTTAAATACACTGGAAATGCCCACTAGGTTTAAAGACCTGGACATTTCCGGCGAGCAACTGGATGAGATGGCGCCGTTCGCGCTGGACCATCCGTTTGCCACCCGATACAACCTGAAGCCACTAACAACCACGGAAGAAGTCAGGGCGGTATTGGCGTTGGCCGAATAGTACATCAGGGGTAACTCAATATGTCCAGGAAATTGGTTACTGTCAAATACGCGCTGTGCGTGCTTATCACGGCGTACTCCTTGATAGGTTGGGCAGCTGATGATGCCGCCAAACCCACCGCAGCTAAGCAGGTTAAGTTTGATCCCGCGGCGGCCTACCAACAGTATTGCGCCGCCTGTCACGGCAAAAATATGCAGGGCGCTTCCGCCACGCCACTGGTGAAAAACGACTGGCTGTACGGGCGGGTGCGACTCACCATCGCCAAAAACATTTTGTACGGCATTGAAGGCACCGACATGCCGGCATGGGGCAGAGTACTCACGCAAGCGCAGGCCTTTGCGCTGGCCGCTTATATTATCGACGCCCAAGACTCGCTGGTGGAAGTGGCAACCAATATTCCCGAGACGCTGGCGAGCAAGGACTACCAGCTCGATATTGAGATAATCGGCAAGGGCGAGTTGGAGATACCCTGGGGAATCGAATTTATCTCCGAAGACCTGGCGCTCATCACCGAAAGGACCGGCGCACTGCGCTGGATGCGCAAGGGTGTTATCGACCCGAAGCCCATTGCGGGCATGCCAAAGCCCTATCTGGGCACAGTTACCGGCGGCCTGATGGATATCGCATTGGACCCGAATTACCGCGACAACGGCTGGGTTTACCTGGCGATCAGTTTCAGCGAGGGTGAACAGAAAGACCGCGATGCACCGGCAATGACCCGCGTTATCCGCGGCAAGGTGAAAGACTACCGGTGGACCGAGGAACAAATCCTTTTTGATGTGGGCAAAGACCTGAGGGTTTCCCGGGGTGATCGCTGGGGCTCGCGATTCGCGTGGGATACCGAAGGTCGCCTGCTTTTCAGTATCGGCGATATGAATGACTGGAACTACGCCCAGGACCTGGGCGCGGCCGCCGGCAAGATTTATCGCATTAACCCGGACGGCAGCATTCCGCACGACAACCCGTTTGTCGACAACCCGAACGCACTGCCGGCGCTCTACGCCTACGGCACCCGCAACGTACAGGGCATGGACCGCCACCCCGACACAGGGGTTATCTGGTTCACCGATCACGGACCGATGGGCGGCGACGAGTTAAATGTCCTGAAAAAGGGCGCCAACTTCGGCTGGCCGGTGATTACCTACGGCATCGACTACACGGGTGAGACCATTTCCGAAACTACCCACAAGGAAGGGATGGAGCAGCCGGTCACGCAGTGGACACCCTCCAAAGCGGTAGCCCCCGCGACGTTTGTTGTTGGCGAGCTGTTCCCCAAATGGAAGAACAGACTGTTGGTCGGATCCCTCGGCTTTGAGGAGCTTTGGCTGTACACCCTGAACAACGACAAAATAGTGGCGGAAGAAAAGCTGTTCAGGGGCTACGGCAGAATACGGGACCTGAAATTCGGGCCGGACGGTGCGCTTTACGTGGCGCTGAACAACCCCGATTTGATACTGAGAATTACCCCGAAGGCACCGCTAAATTAATCAACTACCGCCTATGCCGGGCGGTTGCGTGTTAATAGGAGAAAGCTCAATGTTCTATTTAAAACTTTTAATTGCCGCGCTCAGCACCGCGCTGCTGACCCTCACACCCGCGTTCGCCGACGATGATCAGCCGACGACGAGCATGGTGAGCCTGATGAGAGTGTTCCCGGCAAAAGGAAAAATATTCGACGATGCCTGGAAGGTCATTCAAAAATCCGCGATAGAAAACGACTACCCCTATACTGAATATGTGGGCGGTCACGCCAACGCGCGCTGGATAGTTACACCTATTAAAAACTTCGCGGATGTGGATACGATCATCGCGGCGCGTCGGGCGGCTGAAACGGCGGGCGGTACAAAAGTCGAAATAGCGCGCGCCCAGTACAATAACGCGCTGATCAGTGAACACACGTTTTTTATGCACTACGACAAAGATCTATCCTACAAGGCGGCAAGCGACAAAGGCGGGCGCTTTATGGAGATCGATATTTTTCGCTACAAGCACGACAAAAAAGCCGAGATGACGGCGGCTCTCGCTAACTACAAGGCGTTTATAGAAGAGAAAAACGGGGCCTATTCCTTCGACCTTTATTGGGGCGGCATAGGCGCGGGCAACGCCATCATCATTATCACTTACGCCGCCGACCGCATCGCCATGGCGAAGCGCGATGCCGCAATGGCCGCGTTAGTGCAGAGCGAAAAAGCGGGCCATGCGCTCATCTGGGGTTTCCGCGCCAACAGCCTCGGCCTGGAAACCATACAAACCTATTTCAACGCCAAGGCGTCTATCAATGTGCAAGACGCGGGAAACTAGCGACCGGGTTGAGATATGAAACTGACATGCCGTGTTGCTATTGATATTGCCAGGCCGAGGGAAGAGGTCTTCGATTACCTGGTAAACGCGCAGACCTTCCCCAAAATTCTACATAAGCACCGGCTCATTACCGGGATTGCCGGCGCCGAGATGGTCGATAATGCCCAGTTGTCGGTTGGCGCGCAACGGCTTATCCACCTGACCGATGGCGCGACAATTCACGAAACCATCTCCGAGTTCGAACGCCCTGTCGAGCACGGTTACCGGTGGACCGGCACGCTCAAGGCGCCATTGAAATGGATGGTAAAAGGCGGCCACGGTTACTGGATGTTCTCGGAACGCAGCGGCGGCACTCATGTGGATTGGAGCTACACCTTTGAGATCAGCTCGCCTATCATCTGGCCGATCGTCAAACCCATTACACTTATGTTTCGCGGTTGGCAGCGGGCCGGTTTGCAGCGCGGCAAAGCGGTTCTGGAGGGGTAATAACGCGTTGAACGCGGGGCGACGAAGAGCGAGCAACTATGCTGTAATCTGTTCGTGTTAAGTTATCTTGTTGGGCCGCAGTCTGCCTGACATTTTCAATCCGTCACGCATATTGAAACCCATCAATGTCAAATTAACCAAGCCCGCCAATAGCTCCAAACCTTGGACCAAATAAAATTTGCTGTCAAAAGCTCCCGACGCCGCCCATTGATCAAGGAGTATTGCGGCAGGCAGTAAAACCAGCAAGCCATTTGCGCCAATAAACGGCATGCGTTTCATCTTGCGCTTAACCAATCGCCCCCTCCTGACTTTTGCAAGCGCAAAACCCGTTCCGCCGGTTACAGCAATAGCCGGGACCAAAATAAACAGCCCCGGCGCGACTATCAGGCTTTTGATCGTCGCAATTGATTCATGCGAACCAAACAACTCGACAATTACGGTGGATGTAAAGAAGCCGGCAATACACAAGGTGGCTGTGATCGCGGCAATGCGATGGATAAGTTGCTTCATCTGTCTAACCCCGTCATACTATATGACAATATTCTGTCATATTGACAATATATTGTCAATTATACATAGGGGCACAAAACATAGAGGCACAAAATATGAAACACACGCCGCAAGGACATGCATTTACCGAAATTGTTTTAGAGGTATTCAAGCTCAGTGGGCTGCTAACCGCGGAAGGCGACAGAATTACCGAAGCATTCGGGCTGAGCAGCGCGCGATGGAAAATCCTTGGCTCGCTGGCAAGGTCGGACACCCCGCTCACCGTCCCCCAAATCGCTCGGGTGATGGGTCAAACCCGCCAGGCCGTGCAGAGACTGGTTGATATTATGAACAAAGATGGGCTACTGGCTTTTTCCAGCAATCCCAACCACAAACGAGCAAAACTGGTGGCGCTAACCACCCGGGGAAAGGAAATTTACGCAAAACTCGAAGAAAAGCAGATCCCTTGGGCGAACCAACATTCGAGCCAGATAAATGAAACAGATTTGGCAACCACCCTTGCGACCCTTGAGAAGATCTCGCTTTATTTTGAGCCCTAATGCTCATAGGTTGCCAAACACTTCATTGTATTCAACTACGCCGCTTATATTGTCAAGCACACCTGCCTCCAGCTCTAGGGCCATGAAAACATCGTCGGGCACATCGTATTCCGATTTAATGCCGAACCGACTAGATGGCTGAAACCCGAAACGCGGGTAATAATCAGGATGACCTAACACAAATACCGCGGAAATATTTTGCGATTTACATTCTTCCAAGCCGGCTTTAACTAAAAGGGAGCCGATACCCCTATTTTGAAATTTTGGATCGACAGCCATAGGCGCCAAGCCATAGAGCTTTGAATCCGCGCTGCCGGCAATTGTAACGGGCGAAAACATGATATGACCGACGATATCATCCCCATCGGTGGCCACTAACGAGATTACGCCCTCAACGTTATCGCGAAGCGCATTAACAAGATTTGCTTCTTCCTGTGTTGCAAACGCTGACGCATTAATTGAGTAGACATTTGAAATGTCAGTTTCCCTTTCCTTACGTATGTTCATCTTCTCTCAATAGACGTATAACGCCCCGCATCAGCGACCGAATCAAAAGCGTAGCAAGTAGTTTAGTCCGGCTGCGCGCGCGTGTTAGGCGGCATCGGTTGCCATGGGCCGCCAAAAATTCATAAACGCACCGGATGGCGTGGACTTGATCTTTACGGATTGCAACGTTGTTGGAACCACGCCGTCTGAAAACAGGCGCTTTCCTTTCCCTACAATAACCGGAAACGTCCAAAGTCGAAATTCATCTATTAGATTTTCGATAAGCAGCATTTGAATTAACTGCCAACTGCCGTGTACCTGCAACAGCGGGCCATCCTGCGCTTTAAGCCTTTTGATTTCTTCCACAATATTACCGGTGACTTTTTCAGAATTTTGCCATTGAAGCGGCTCGGTTCTTGAAGTTACCACGAATTTCCTTGCCCGAGTCAGTTGGTCGTCTACCGGATTGATATCCGGTGTAGCCACGTGGCTTTTTGCGAATAAATCATAGGTGTGCCCGCCAAGTAGGAGGTCATACGATTCTGCCATTGCCTCGCGGCCAACTTGTTCCATTACCTCCTCCCAACAATCCTCAGCCCATCCGCCCTGCGTAAAGCCGCCTGAAAAGTCTTCTTCAGGCAGTTTGGGCGCTTGCATGACGCCATCAAGAGTCTGAAAAGTTAAAATTGCCAGTTTTCTCATCAAAATAACCTTTTAGTTAGGCGCGTGCTTGCTAGCTTCATAATTAACGCGCTTGTTATGGCTTTACTCACACTGAGCCAATTCCCTTGCCAAAATAGCGTGTTTACGTGTTTCTCCCCAACGATAACCGCCAAGCTCGCCGTTTTGTCTAAGCACCCTGTGGCAGGGAATAATTAAGGCGACAGGATTAGCTCCGATAGCCGAGCCAACAGCACGGGAGGCGTTAGGCTTGCCAATTATTTTTGCAATATCACCGTAAGAAGCGATCTCGCTTTGCCGTAATTTTAGCAGGGCGTTCCACACACTCAACTGAAAGTTAGTTCCGCGCACCCACAAGGATAGCGGGGTAGGATGCTGCTTGTTCTCCGAAAAAAGCGATCCGATGACCTGCTCGGTTCGGCTCTTATCTTCCCGAATATCTGCGTTACACCAATTGCGCCTTAAACAGTGTAACGGGGCTTCCATATTCTGCGAACTAACAAAGTCCAACTGGCATATTCCCCGGGGGGTCTGTGCCAGAAAGACCAGACCAAATGGCGTTGGGTGATAACCGAATACAATTTCTAGCCCCTGCCCCTTTTGCTTAAATTCAGAGGGTGTAACCGCTTCAATTTTGACAAAATGATCGTACAGTCGCGAACCGCTGCTCAAGCCCAATTCATAGGAGGCATTCAGCGTTGAGAATGAGCGTTTCTGTAGCAGAATTTTCGCGCGTTCTAAGGTAAGCGCTTGTAGGTATCGTTTAGGAGTAACCCCGGCCCAGCGACTGAAAAGCCGCTGGAAATGATACTCGCTTAAGTGCACATGACGTGCAACTTCCTCCAACGTCGGCTGATTGCCAACATTGCTGCGAATAAAATCAATGGCAAGGGATATCCGCTCGTAATCATTAGCCATATTCAACAAACCTGGCCGCTAAGTTTTGCAAATTGACACGCCGCCATCTACCAGCAATGCCGTCCCGGTCGTAAAACTGGATGCATCAGAGGCAAGGTAGAGGGCTGATTGTGCAATCTCTTTCGGTGCGGCCAACCGCTTTAATGCATGAATACCTTTAACAAACCCAAGGGTCTCAGGTGTATTTGCAAACTCTCGCCCCATTGGGGTATCCGTTCCTCCCGGAAGCAATGCGTTAACTCTAATATCTCGGGAACCATACTCCGCCGCCAAGGCTTTTGTCAGACCAACCAATCCGGCTTTGCTTGCGGAATAAGCTGAATTCTGCGGAAACCCGATAGTGTAACCAACAAAAGATCCGGTGAAAATTATAGAGCCCTTCCCTCGCTTAAGCATTTGAGGTATCTGATACTTCGCACCTAGAAATGCACTTGTAAGATTTGTAGTCAGCGTATTACTCCATTCTTCCATGGACAGATCGTTTAAATCAATGCCTAACGCCCCATTGGTTCCGGCATTGTTGAAAGAGATATCTAAACCCCCAAATTCACTACTGGCAAGATCAACTAATGCTTTAGCATATGACTCGTCTTTTACATCTCCTGCAAGTGAAATAGCTTCTCCATCCAGTTCCCTAATTTCATTTACAAGCCGGGAAAGTTCTTCACTGCGTCGAGCGCCCACAACGACTTTTGCGCCCTCTAAGGCAAACAACTTTGAAGCCTCATAACCTATTCCGGAACTCGCGCCGGTGACAATAGCAACCCTATTTTTCAGTAAAGACATACAAAATAACCTCAAGAAATACGTTCACCACAACTACTGCCGTGATTTCTTGATCATTATGATGTTAACGCCCAGTCTTCAGCGAACCGGATCTTGCTGCAATTTGGGGCCATAACAGCATGTTAATCAGGCCACCGGCCCCATAATAATTATTAGCGTGAATACACGGTTTTTTTAAAGCGCAGATTGAATGCCCTTCAACTTATTGAAAAAAGCGGCAAAAAACTTTGGTGTTTTAATAATCGGGGTTACGCTGAAAGCCTCACACTCCAAACCCGTTCTGATCGGGTTCCGCACTTGGCAGCAGGCTGGTTTGGCGAGCGGTAAGTCGCTTTGGTGGGTTGCTTACGCTAATTATGACGTTATACAACCATGTTTTGTCAATATAGTTAAATTTTTACAGGTATATTTTCGTATCCGGTGGCAGAACTTGACGTTCATCCGGTTCATCTCGCTTTTAGATAAAGGAAAAGCAGTAGCTAAGGAGGGAATACAGGTACTGACTTACTCTTCGCCGCCGTTAACTTCGCTTAAACTCTCACATGTTTTAAAGGTTGCTATTAAGCAGTCAGAACCTAAATAGAGAGCGCGTTAAGGAAATCTACATTCATTTCAGTTTTTTCAGACGTGAACTTATCCATTTCGTGACACCATTTTTGGTTACTCCATAGCTCAAGATAATCTCCCATACCGACTATCTCTATCTTCCGCTCTTCTAACAAATATTGGTGAATTTTTGGGATTATTATTCTCCCATCGTCGCCAATGTTCATAGAACGCATAAACGGCAAGCACGACCGTCCTTGATTAAGGTTGTTTTGATCCACCCATTCGAATAATTGCTGCATTTCCATGCCCTTCATATCAATTCTCTGAGTAATTTGCTTTGCCGGTTCCGTTAGACCAGCCGAAGTGGCAATTACCGAATACTCTATATTCACGTACTTCTTTAAGACCTCCTGAAGCCCAAAAAGTCTCATGACCTGGCTTACGGTTGCTTTTGACTCCCGGTACTTAAGCTCAATCACCACAAACGACACTTTTCCTTTTTCGTCGAATCTAGCCAAAAGAAGATCAATTTCCGATCCTAGAACTCTTATATTTGATTCAACAACAACTCCCATATCCGACAATATTTTCTTAAGAATTTTCTCTACTTCTCTTCCTTTCCTGCTCTTGCTCCCAGTTAAATCAGCCAACTCATTTTGCAATCGCTTTTCGGCCTCACGAACGTTGGAAAAAACACTGTTATCCGAATACCAGGGTGTTGCCATTTTAGGAAGTGACTTGGCAAGAACACTTTGTACGCCGTCATTCCAGTCAATATTCGTAGCCCACGAGCCGGCGGGAATCTCCTTAAATATTTCCATTGGATATAGAAGAAGACACTGCTCACCAGGTATCAATATAGCGTTTATTCGTTCATTTTCGGAAACACTATATTTTGAAAGCCTATGCACGAACCTAGCGGGAAGCGCAAATCGTCCTTTCAAATCAACAGCGCTTGTATTTACACCAAGAAACATTTGTTCATCTTGTCCAGTTGGAAAGCAATATTGGACTCTACCCCTTCATCCGAAAGATAAGCCGCAAATACAGTTAACTTCTGAGCTGTGGAATGAGAAATTTCAACTCGACAATTCATTTATCCCCTAAACGTTCACGAATCCGTGTGAAAACTTCATCCACTGAATAGGTATTCCCCTCTTCTATATCTTTCTGGCTCATTTGCAGCATCTGCAACATCGCCAACGCATTTTCTCTGCGTTCGTATTCTTCCACGGACTGCACCACCATTGCGGCTTCGCCGTTCTGGGTGATGATATACGGCTCGCCACCTTCTTTTAATTCCTGGGCAATCTTGGCCGCATTGGCTTTGAGGTAACTAATGGGTTTTATATGTGTTGAAAGACTCACGAGAACGGTTCCGGACTTAATTAGGACTGAATATAGCCCCAATTAAGACTCGAATCCAGCTTTAAATTCAACGGATAAACATAAAGGGGAAAGCGGGAGAGAACTAGATTTTTTGCCGCAGCTCAAGTATTACACAAAAGTGTCATACGATCCCAGTTATTTCCTTGTCCGGCAGTCCTCGGGCGCCCCTCTCGGTTGTGAATTGCAGATAGGCCTTGGTCGGTTACACTTGACTCGTGATTAATGCCTAGTCGCTGCATGTTGTGAATTGCGGATAGGCCTTGGTCGGTTACACTCTTGATAAAGACACTACTGCAGGATCACAAGTTGTGAATTGCGGATAGGCCTTGGTCGGTTACACTCCCAGTCGTTTGATAGCATCTATATGCTGGTTGTGAATTGCGGATAGGCCTTGGTCGGTTACA